>JASMLP010000077.1 GCA_030748635.1 Planctomycetota bacterium | reverse complement strand
CCAGATCGAGAGTACTCTTCGGCAGTCGGTGGAACCTGAGGAGGCTCTTCACCGGTAACGGAGCGCCAGATCATGGAGTTCGCCAGGTGTATGAAACAGCGACTCCCATGCTCTGTATCCCAATCGTCAAAATCGTAGGGGTCACCGACAATCTCCTGTTTCATTTGTCCCCCAGGAGCAAGGCCCATTTCTGGAGCCGCGCACGGCATCACCATGTCGAACTCACTTGACGCCTGATAGCTGATCATGTCCTCCTGTTCATGTTCGGGGAAACGAGATTCGAACACCTCGCGCTTCATCGGAAAAACTTCGATCTGAAGGCCTCCGTATTCAGCCTCACCGGTGATCTGTTCTTCGGCGCTCAATCCGGATCCCAGCGGCATGGCAACGAACTGCCGAATCACACCCTTCTTCACGCAATAGCCGTCGAGCCAGGGTTGTTCCGGCGCCACCACATAGCCCTGAGGATCCCTTCGCAACCCATCCGACCACAACTCCCCACTCACCGCATCGACCTTGCCCGCCGCAATCTTGATTGCAAACGGATACTGGCCTCGTCGGTCCACGTAAGAAGACTGGAAATAGATCCACATCGACTCGGACTGGTACATCGGCAAGATGACCCCCCCCCTCTGGAGCCAACGACTCGGCACCCTCTCCGAAAAGTCGTCGACATGACGCAAGGGAAAGGATCCCAAACCCGGAGGAAGGGGATAGGTCTCGTCGTCATCGGGGATTCGAAGTGTCCGCTGCAAATCGATCAAAAGTTGAGCTTCCGGATGAACCCCGGAAAAGGTGAAATACAGCTTGTCATTGTTCAATTCGATCATCGTTTTCTCCTCCTATTCTGCCCACGGTCACCACGCTCCATCGCGCACCTCTCTCACCAACCGCAAGACCGCGTGATCAGGCAAATCGTTCAACTCCCGAATGAGTTGGGCAAAAAGTTGCGGACGACGCAAAATGGCCAGTTGGAGATCTCGAGACACTTTCCCCCCCAGCGCGAGCAAAAGGTCGGGATCCTCTCCCAAATCTTCCGCCAGAGCGCAAATCGTTCTCTCCGAGGGCGGAGCTTCCTCTCCCCGTTCCACCTTGCTCAAGTAGGAAGGTTCGATGCCAGCTCGCGTAGCTACCTGCCGAAGCGAGAAGCGGCGATCGCTCTGGCGCCTCTCTTCCCGGCGCTTTCTGAAATAGGACCCAAACTCGTTCATGTTGTGTGTAGTACACACTACACATTTGTCCCTATTTTTCCACCCCCATCTTTAATTTTTTGTTTCCCAGGTCCGATTCAATTCCCACCGATTCCTCCCGTCGCGCCCACTCTCTGTCGTACTTTCCTTTCGATTGCTTGCACCGGAACGTTTCAGGGGGCAAGATGTTCGCTTCATCTGGAAAGGAACACGATGGATCGGATCGAGAGTCAAGTCGACACCCATACCCCCGAATTTCGGGCCAACGATGAAGCCAATCGCCACCTCGCCCAGGAGCTGAAGGAGCGTCTCGCTCAAACCGCCCAGGGTGGACCGCCTCGGTCCCAGAAGCGTCGCGAACAGCTAGGCAAACTGACGGCGCGTGGTCGAATCGACCACCTGCTCGATCCCGGAACCCCATTCCTGGAACTCTCCCCGCTAGCCGCATGGGAACTCCACGAAGGTCAAGCTCCCGGCGCCGGGATGGTGACAGGAATCGGTCGGGTTCACGGCCGGGAAGTGATGGTCATAGCCAACGACTCGACCGTGAAGGGCGGTACCTACTTCCCCGAAACGATCAAAAAACATCTCCGGGCTCAGGAGATCGCCGCCGAAAACAGGCTTCCGACCCTATACCTCGTCGACTCCGGAGGCGTCTTCCTCCCGCTTCAGGACGGCGTCTTCCCCGACCGAGATCATTTCGGGCGAATCTTCTACAACCAGGCGCGCATGAGCGCTGTCGGAATCCCTCAGATCTCCGCGGTCCTCGGTTCGTGCACCGCAGGAGGAGCCTACCTCCCCGCGATGAGCGACGAAGTCGTGATCGTTCGCAATCAGGGAACGATCTTCATCGGCGGCCCCCCTCTGGTGAAAGCAGCCACCGGAGCGGAAGTCACTCCCGAAGAACTCGGTGGCGCCGATGTTCACTGTCGCATCTCCGGCGTGGCGGATCATTGCGCCGAGGACGACGCCCACGCCATGGAGATCTGCCGCAACATCGTTGCCAACCTGGGACTCCCCCACCACACCCGGATTCCTCAGACCTCACCCGAGGATCCCGCCTATGACCCGGAAGAACTCTACGGCATCCTACCCACCGACAGAAAAGTCCCTTTCGATGTCCGAGAGGTGATCGCCCGGATCGTCGATGGCAGCCTGTTCCACGAATTCAAGGCTCTCTACGGAACCACCTTGGTCACCGGTTTTGCGAAGATCCACGGGTACTCTGTCGGGATCCTCGCCAACAACGGAGTTCTCTTCTCCGAAAGCGCCCTCAAAGGGGCCCACTTCGTCGAACTTTGCGCCTCCCGAAAGATCCCACTGCTCTTTCTCCAGAATATCACCGGATTCATCGTCGGCAAGGAATACGAACACGGTGGCATCGCCCGGAACGGATCGAAGATGGTCCACGCCGTGGCCAACGCCCAGGTCCCCAAGTTCACCGTGATCATTGGCGGCAGCCACGGAGCGGGAAACTACGGAATGTGCGGACGAGCCTACCAGCCCCGAATGCTGTTCATGTGGCCGGGCAGTCGAATCAGTGTCATGGGCGCAGAACAAGCAGCCGATGTCTTGACCCAGGTCAAGGTGGAACAACTCGCTCGACGCGGCGAAACCCTCTCCGCCGAAGAGATCGAAAAACAGCGCGCCCCCATCCTCGACAAGTATGCCCGGGAAGGCTCCCCGTACTACTCGACGGCTCGTCTCTGGGACGACGGCATTCTCGACATTCTCAAAACCCGCGATACCCTGGGCCTGGCCATCGCCGCCAGCCTTGGTGCTCCGATTCCCGACCCCAAGTTTGGCGTATTCAGGATGTAATCATGACCGAAGAACCTCATGTTCATACCGAAATAGAAGGATCCGTCGGGAAAATCGTCCTGAATCGTCCCCGGGTCAAAAACGCTTTCTCCGACCAGACCATCGCGCAGATCGACGAGGCCCTCGTTTCCGCCATCGAAAACCCGGACCTGCGCATTCTGGTCATCACCGGAGCGGGCAACACTTTCAGCGCCGGCGCCGACCTGGGATGGATGAAAGCGAGCGTAAAGTGGAGTCCCGAACAAAATCGAGCCGACGCCCTCAACCTGGCCTCGATGCTGTCCCGGATCGAAGAGAGTCCCAAGCCGATTGTGGCCCGAATCGAAGGCGCCTGCTTCGGAGGTGCCACCGGAATCGTCGCCGCGTGTGACATCGCCATCGCATCCGAGAATTCCCTCTTCGCATTTTCCGAGGCGCGACTCGGTATCGCTCCCGCCCTGATCAGCCCCTATCTTCTACGCAAACTCGGATCTCGTGTATGCCGAGAGTATTTTCTGACCGGGAAACGCTTTTCCGCCCCCGAAGCCGCCGCTATCGGCCTGGTCAACCGAACTGTCCCCGAAGACGAACTCGACGTGGCGGTCGAGAAGACCGTGAACCACCTGCTCGCCTGTGGACCCCAAGCCCAACTTGCCATCAAAGAACTCATCGCCAGGGTTCCAGAGCTCCCCCGAAACGAACAAGCTGCCTACACCGCTTCGGTCATCGCTCGACTGCGAGCGGGGGAAGAAGGCCAGGAAGGCATGGGCGCATTTTTCGAAAAACGGCCCGCCTCCTGGGTAACCAAGTGGCGATGAAGCGCCTACTGGTCGCCAATCGGGGAGAGATCGCGGTCCGAATCCTTCGCGCCGCTCGAGAACTGGGCATCGAAACGGTCGCCGTCTTCAGCGAAGCCGACCAGGGTGCGCTACACACCCGAATCGCCGACTCCTGCCAACTCCTCGGACCGGCCGAAGCGAGCGAAAGCTACCTTTCCATTCCCAAAATCTTGGAAGCCTGCGCCCGCTCAAACGCGGACGCCGTCCACCCCGGATACGGATTCCTCTCCGAAAACTCCGATTTTGCCGAAGCCGTGATCTCGACCGGCCTCCACTGGGTGGGTCCGTCACCCGAGAGCATGCGTCTCATGGGAGATAAGGTGACCGCCCGCCAGGCGGTAGAAGCGCGAGGCGTTCAACTCCCTCCCGCAACCGAAGGTCGGTCGACCTCCGAACTGATCGATTCCGCCCAGCAAGTCGGCTTTCCGCTCCTGGTCAAAGCCGCCGCTGGCGGCGGGGGCAAAGGGATGCGCCTCCTCCGAGACCCTGACGAACTCGAGACCGCGATCGAAGAGGCCCGCCGGATCGCCGAATCGGCATTCGGTAACGACACCGTCTACCTCGAACGCTATCTCGAGAACTGTCGTCATATCGAGATCCAGATCCTCGCCGATACCCACCAGAACATCCTGCACCTCGGCGAGCGTGAGTGCTCCATCCAGCGACGTCATCAGAAACTGGTCGAAGAGAGCCCTTCGGTCGCCCTCGACGAGGACTTACGCGACCGAATGGGGGCCGCAGCGATCCAGGTCGCCCGGGCCGCCAACTACGTCGGAGCCGGCACGGTCGAGTTCCTGCTCGACGAACAAGGCCAGTTCTACTTCCTCGAAATGAATACCCGCATTCAGGTAGAACACCCGGTAACCGAGATGATCACCGGTATCGATCTCGTCGGCTGGCAGGTCCGTATCGCTCGCGGCGAATCCCTGGATCTCGTTCAGGATGAGATCGTCCCACGAGGTCATGCCATCGAGTGTCGACTCTACGCCGAAGACGCGGCGACCGGATTCATACCCAGTCCCGGCCGCATTACCGTTCTCCGAACTCCTCAGGGTCCCGGCGTCCGCTTCGACTCCGGAATTCTTGAAAACTCCGACGTTCCCATGCACTACGACCCGATTCTTGCCAAGCTGATTGTCTGGGGACCGGACCGTGAGAGCGCTCGTCAACGATGCCTTGCAGCACTCTCCGAGACCATCATTCTGGGGGTATCCACCACCACCCCCTTTCTCCAGGACGTTCTCAAACACCCAGAATTCATCGCCGGCCGAACCACGACCGACTTCATCCCCAACCATCTCACCCCCTGGATTCAGTCGAGCGAGAAAGATCAACTCCTGGCCGTCGCCATCGCCGCCGCGACCGAAACCTGGAAGCGTTCTTCCGGCACTTCCTCTCCCTCCGGAGAAGCCCAGTCGGTCCCCAGTCCCTGGGATCGCCTGGGACACTGGCGACTGGATGAGGAAAACCGATGAAACACCAGTACCAGATCGGAGGCACCTCCTACGAGGTCCATCTCGAGCCCGGCCCCGAAGGCTCCACCCGTGCCCGGATCGGAGACCACGAACTCCTCTTTGATCTCCGCAAACTTTCAGACGAAACCGCTCTCCTTCGGCGCGAGGGATTCCGGGACGAGATCGTCCACTTCTCTCGAGAAGGAGATGTTCTCGATCTTCATCTTGCCAATCGATCCCACCGACTGATCGCTCAGCGCGTCACACGCAGGAAAGAAGGTGGATCCACGACCGAAACGGAACTCCATGCACCGATGCCAGGCCGAATCGTGAAAATCAACGTGAATCCAGGAGACCCGGTCGAACCGGGAGATTCTCTCGTGGTACTGGAAGCGATGAAAATGGAACACCACATACGCGCGGGAGGCCGCGCGACGGTCCGTTCGGTCCTGGTGAACCAGGGCGACCCG
>JASMLP010000076.1 GCA_030748635.1 Planctomycetota bacterium | reverse complement strand
AGTTTTTTCCAGTCGATCAGATTCGGATCCAGCTGGGTTGGGATGCGGGAGGTCTTTTCGGCGCTATCCCGCTCGTGGTCGAAACGCAGGGCGAGCGTTTTGCGCAGATAGGCCAAGGACTTCTCCGGGTTTTTGTTATAGGTGAGCAAGGCCTGGCGGTGGCGAATTTCCACAATACGACTTGTATCCCGTCGCTTGGTTTTCTCCCACTGGGTAAGGATCGATTCCACCCGGTCGAATTGCTGGAGGTTCTGCGCGTGAAGAGCGTGGTAATAGAAGTGACTGTTGGTGCCGGGAATGAGTTGAGCCAAAGCGGCCTCCCGGTTTTGGGCGAGGGCAAAATCCTCGATGTACTTGACCTCCTGGGCGAAAGAGAGGGGAACCGCGGCCGAAAAGACCAGGGCAAGACTAAAAAAGAGGGAAGGGCCGGTGAGAACTTGAGAAGTGCGGAGCATGATGATTTCTTTCCGGAAGGAGTTCGCGAAGAGGGCAAATCGTTCTTGATGTGTGGTCTGAGGTTTTGTTGAGGACAGGGACCATCGTATGGATTAGGACGCTTCTGGGCGTTGATGAGTTCACAAAAAAACGGAAAAATTTCTTCTCGCGCCATTTTGGGTTTCGAATCGTAGCTGTGGGGCTTCTGAATCAGGAAGGGAGGAACGTGTCTTTGGTTAATAGCCTTTTTCGGTTATCTCAAAGGGGTTCTTCGGCTTAAGTCGTTATGCCCATATTTCAAACCCGGCTTTGTGCGCGATGGGTCGTTCCGGTTCGCCGATCTTGTTCCACTCGTTCCCTATCGGTTCGGATGGGCCATTTTTTCAGGCCTTCTATCGGCTGTTGCCCGCTACTCGAGCCAGCGGTTGTATTCTCGTTCTCGTTATCGATCCCGGTAACTGTAGAAACCAAGGTTCGCCACTCTCTGGTTGTGCGAGCGGAAAACGGTCTTTGTCCCCACTGTTGGGCGTGGCGTTTTCGCGGGCGGAATCGTACTCAGGCTTTCGAGGGCGCTTCCGTTTTCTCGGTCGGCGGATTTTGCAGGAGGTGAGGTTCGAGTATGCTCATCTTTTGCCAGATCTTGCGGGACAGGCCGTTGGTCAGGATCTCCAGTTGGTCGACGCTTTGGAGGGCTTCAGGGTCGTCGAAGTTCTGGGCGTAGAGGGCGGAGATCTTGCTGATCATGCTGAGCAGTTCGCTGCAGTAGTCGAAATAGCGGGTGAGTTCGAACGGAGTCATCTGGAGTTGAGGTGAGCTGGAAGTGTCCATCGCATGGAAGATGAGTCGTCCTGGATCCTTGGTCAGTTGATGCATGTCGATGATGTGGGCGAGGGAGCGCAGTTCGTGAAGCGCCGCAAAGGCCCGTTTGCGTTTGACCCGGATTTCCGTACTCCAAACGAGCAGGATAAAGGCTCCGATGAAGACGATCGATCCCAGGGCCGGTTCGAGAATCTGAATGAATTCGCCCACGTCTTTGAATTCTCCTGATAGCTCGATGCCCAGCGCGTGGATCATGTAGCCGATCAGGAGGACAACGCTTGTGAGCAGAGCTCCGTTCAAGATGCGTAGAGTCCAGATCGGCCTACGCAGGAACTGGATGCGGTTGAGTGCTTCCTTGGTGACCTCGCAGATTTCTTCGGCTACACCACGGAGGCTGGAATCGGGAAAACGTTCCTGAATGCGGGCGTGTAGCTGGAAGGTGGTCTGATGGATCTTGTGAGCGGAAAGGTTGCGGTACATGGATCCATATGGTCACACGATCCGTGAAAAGGGACAAATGTAAATTTATCGGTGCTGTGAACGACGCGTTGAGGGATTTTTCTGAGCGGAGAATCGCTGTTTCGAGAGGTTCCCTCGGGCGCAAACTGTTCCGAAAAGAGAGGGCGTAGGAAGGGGTGGGAGAACAAACCTTGAGGTCCAGGCGGGGGGGAGAAAAGAAAAAGCTTGACCTGAACCGTCTATTTTGAAATAATAGTTCCTATTGATATTAAATCTCTCGCGCAGGCGAGGGATTTTTTTTTGGGGATACCTCCTGAGATCCCTTTTTCGAAAACGGAGGTGCCGCTTGTTACCTGCGGTAGGCGTGGAGGAAGGCGGGTGCCACCCGTTCGCTGGGAGTGTCTCCGGCCAGGAGGAAGGCGAATCCGATCGGTGCCGGTGCCAGGTCGTCTTTCCGGAAGTTGTACTGCGTTCCCCCCCATCGAATGCCGGTGGCGACCAGTTCGAATTGGATCCACGTGTTCTGGTTCGAGTCGAACGTTGCATTGCCCAGGATTCGGGTCTGCACCCCGCGGGATTCGCTGGAGCCCGAGAGGCGTCCGGCTCGGTCCAGAGGCCAGGTTCCGCTCGATGAGGTTCGGGTCGTGCCGACAAACTTCATCTGGACGATCCCCTTTCGAACCGAAACGATCTCGGTTCGGATTTTTGCCTCGAGGAGATGCCTCTTCTTGTAGGGGCTGGTCTGGCCACGAACGTTATCGAGGAGATGGAACCGGGCGAGACGATGAACGAGTTTTGCTGGCCAGTCGTGTTGCGCACCCCGGACCGCTTGTTCTGGCAACATGTCCCTGGCTTCGTCTTGCTCGAACCAGGCGAAATCCAGATTTCTGGCCTCGGAACGCCAGTCTCCGGGGAGGTCCTTTCGATCCAGGTCTCGGGAGTGAACTTTGAGGACGAGGCCGTTCTCCGGATAGAGGTTTTCACCGCGTTGGATCTGGTCCGGGGTTTCCTCGGGGTTTTCGGTCCAGAGGCGTTCATTTTTGGGAATCTTTTTCCAGGCGGCCAAGGCCTTTCGGAGCATGTCGGCCATTCTTCCCGGATGGGTGGTGTTGATGCTGGCCAAGAGTTTACCGTTGGGGGTGGCGCAATAGATGCCCTGGCGGGTGCCTTTGCGTCCTCCGTAATGACCTTGATCACAGAATCTCTGGAAGAAGGCGCATTCGGGGTCGTCCCGATTCTGGAGTCTCCAGACCTCGTCGGCCGCAGGGATGAATTTCGCGGCGAGTTTTTGCACCTTCGGATCGGACCAGGCATCCTGCCGGCCCCGGACCCCGTTGTTTCAGGTGCAGGCGAGTGGGTGTCCGTTCATGGCCCAGAGAAGAATGGGGCGGTCTTTTTGGTTGGCCTCGATCACCGCTTTCCAGAGGGTGGTTCTCCAGGGGATGCGTTCCCAGCGACACTCCGAGGGTTTGGGGAGGATGAAGTCCCGGATTCGGCGAAAATTCCCCTCGGTCAGTTCGGTGGCGGATACCGATCCCGGGAGAAGGAGGAGGATCAGGAAGAGAAGCGTGGCGGAACGAATCATGAGGACCTCGAAGTCAGGGAGATGTTTATGTTATCGATCAAGGGCAGGGAGAGGGCCGATTTTTTCGGGTCATCGAAAGTTGGGTTCATCTACGTAACCATGCGAAAACGAGGAGGGCGTCTAGGCCTTTTTGTCGATTTTTACCCGTTCGCGGACCAGAGGTAGCCAGCGATAAGGGACGTCGGTGAAGTAGAAAACGCTGTCGAGGCGGGAGGATTCGGGGGGAAACGGTCCCTCACTGAAAAATCCCAGGTAAGCGTCGACCGGTTCAAAGATCCGGATGTTCCAGTCGCCCCGATCGAGTCGAAGGTAGAGCACTTCACGGGTTTCGGGTTCGTAGGCGAAGGCGTCGTAGAAGTCGACCAGGAACTGGTCGGCGCTCTCGACCGATGGGAAGAGGGAACTCGTGGGCATTTCCTGGAGTTCGCGAGACAGATCGAGGACGAGGACCACTTTGCCCTCCGGGTCCTCACCCGAGTCGACGCTGAAGACGAGATCATCCCCATTGCGGGCCATGAAGATGGGGTGGGTCGAACAGTGGTGGTGGCGGAATTCCGGCATGCTGTTGGCGACCATCGACATCAAGGGAGAGTTGGTCTCGCTGCGGAGGAAAAAACACCCGCGTACGGTGCGCTGTCGAAAGTCGGTGTAGGTGACGTGAGCCCGGTAGGTGGCCTGGTAGAAGTTCATACGCAGCGCTCCTGGGATCCGACTCACTCCGAAATCCTTGAGGCGTGAGGCCACCAGGGAAACGAACCCCTGACCCTCGAAGAGGTCGAGGTCAAAGACGTCAGGAATGAGGGGGCGGAGGGCTTCCGGATCGACCTGGTAGTTGATGCACAGCGCTTCGGCCCAGGTGGTGTTGGCCTCGAAGGGAAGGGTTGGGGTCTCGCGCTGGTAGCGTTTCTGGTAGGCCGTGGAGTCGGGGGCGAGCTCTCGCTCGAGGTTTTCCAGGATCGTGTCGAGATGGGCTTGACCGTTCGGGGTCAGTTGATAGCGGTTGTTACGGCACTCGAGGTGTTGGGTGTCGATCAACTGCTGGAGGGTTCCGGTCAACAAGGGGCCTTCGGAGAGAAGTTGTTCGAGTTCTCGCGCGGAGAGGGGGCCGCGGCGCTGACAGGCGATCAGAATGGCCAGGGCGGTGGGATCGAGGGTGGGTTCCTCAGGCAATCTCGGACCCGGTTCCTTCCCGTTCGCGGCGCCCCTTTTCGAGATGCATGCTCAGTCCGGAAGAGAAGAGCGCCACAAACCAACCCAGACCGATTGCCAGCCACTGGAAATCGACCAGAAGAGGGGCTGTGAGGGCGAGTACAAAAAAGAGCGCGCCAAAGAGGAGAAAGCGTCGGTAGAACACGATGCCCATCAGCGAAAATCCGATGCCGCTGGTGAGAGCCATGATGGGACCAAAAAGGGTGGCCGGTCCTTTCGAGAGATGAAGAAATCCGACGCCGGCGATCGAGAAGAGGATGAAGGT
>JASMLP010000075.1 GCA_030748635.1 Planctomycetota bacterium | reverse complement strand
AAAACAGTCCACACGCATCCTGAAAACAGTCCGAATCCTAAGGAGTTTCCCGTGAAATCCCCTAAATTAGACCCAATTGGTCGAATTTAGCTTGACCCCCTCTATAGATAAGAGATACTGGCACCTCACTACTCCTTTTCTGATATAGGCTTGGCTCGAAACGGAGACACCCTCCAATGGGAGATTCACCGCACTCTGGAAAGATCCAGGAACGAATTGCGCACCCGGTATTCCGGGGAGCGTTCGATCAAGAGGACGCCAAAGATCGAGAATTGACCTTGAATACGATCAAGGTAGGGTCCATCACCCTCAATGCCCTCTTCGATCCGGAAACGAAATTCCTCTACGATGCCCGCTTTTTCACCTACGTTCCGATCCTGATTGCGATCGTCGACCAGTTCCTCGAAATGGCCCGGGGTCTTCCGATTACTCGCCTGAGCGAAGTGACCGGAAATCGAGTGGAATTCATCCTCCGGGATGACCCCGAAATACCGGCCGTCGACCCGTCCCGCAGCATGTACTTTGACGAGATCGCGAAAATCGTGAAAGGACTGGAAGAGAACATGAATACCGCCCTGGCTCTTTCCCTCGCCTCGACCTCAGCTCGAGAAGGTGGCCTGAGTGTCACAGAGCATCTCAGCCAGAAAGCCGAAACTTTTTGCTCACTTCCTGAATTTGCCCAGCGAATCCAGATCGAGGAGGTCCTGGATCGTTTCATCCGCCCGGGCTTAGCCGTGGACGGGGGAAATGTGATACTGGAACAGATTGAAAACGGACAAAAGTTAACATTGACTTATGAAGGGAATTGCGGATCCTGCGGAATCTCCGCGGGAGCAACACTCGCTTATATCGAGCGAACTATCCGCAGAGAAATTCACGATCGAGTCGAAGTCATTGCGACCAACGCGAGTTCAGCCTGGATGGACAACGAATCACCCGGCGCCCCCTCTCCCTTCGGACCGCCCCCAATGATCTCAGAAACTCCTAACTATCGAGAAAAATCCAACCGATGAGCAGCACCACCGATGAAACGTTTCGCGGCCAGGAATACGCTTACGGATTTCAGACCGACATCGAATCCGAAACCCTTCCCAAAGGGTTGAACGAAGAGATCATCCGCGCTCTTTCTTCCAAAAAGAAAGAACCGGAGTGGATGCTGCAATTCCGTCTCGACGCCTTCCGTCGCTGGCAACAGATGGAAGAGCCCGACTGGGCGCATGTCCACCACCCCCCCATCGACTATCAGGACATCACCTACTATTCCGCTCCCAAGAAAAAACCGGTCCTGGACAGCCTCGAGGACGCGGATCCAGAACTGCTCCGCACCTTCGAAAAACTCGGAATCCCCCTCAGGGAACAGAAACGCCTGGCCAATGTCGCTGTGGATGCCGTCTTCGATTCGGTCTCTATCGCGACCACCCACAAGAAACAACTCCTCGAGCACGGTGTCATCTTTTGCTCCTTCTCCGAGGCCCTTATCGACTATCCGGAACTGGTTCAACAATACCTTGGATCCGTAGTCCCCACGAACGACAACTACTTCGCCGCATTGAATTCGGCCGTCTTCTCGGACGGGTCCTTCGTCTATGTTCCGCCGGGCATCCGATGCCCACTGGAGCTCTCGACTTACTTCCGAATCAACAACGAGGAGTCGGGACAGTTCGAAAGGACCTTGATCGTCTGCGCCGAGGAGAGTTACGTCTCGTATCTCGAGGGATGTACCGCTCCGATGTTCGATTCGAACCAACTTCACGCGGCGGTGGTTGAACTGGTCGCCCTCGACAAAGCCGAAATCAAATACTCAACCGTTCAGAACTGGTACGCCGGAGATCCAGAAACGGGCAAGGGCGGAGTCTACAACTTCGTCACCAAGCGGGGAAAGTGCGCCGGCGAGTATTCCAAGATTTCCTGGACTCAAGTCGAGACCGGATCGGCTATCACCTGGAAGTATCCATCCTGCATTCTGGTGGGAGACAACTCTGTAGGAGAATTCTATTCAGTCGCTCTCACCAACGGACACATGCAGGCAGACACCGGGACCAAGATGATTCATATCGGCGAGAACACCTCGAGCACGATCATCTCCAAGGGAATCAGCGCCGATCGATCCAGCAACAGCTATCGAGGCCTGGTCAAAGTCAACAAGGGCGCAAAGGGAGCTCGCAACTTCACTCAGTGCGACTCCATGCTCGTCGGTGACCAATGCTACGCCAACACCTTTCCCTACATCGAGTCTCAGAATCCGTCCGCGTCGATTGAGCACGAAGCCTCCACTTCCAAGATCAGCGAGGATCAACTCTTCTACTTTCAGTCCCGAGGAGTCTCCATCGAGGATGCCATTGCCGCCGTGGTCCACGGTTTTTGCAAGGAAGTATTCAATCATCTTCCGATGGAATTCGCCGTTGAAGCCCAGCAACTATTGAGCCTGAAGCTCGAACACTCTGTCGGTTAAAACGTTGGGGACGATTTCCATTCCGCCCGAAAACACCTGAAAGACTTTATTCTGAAACCCTCTGCATCTACGGCACTCGCAACAAGAGAAACACGTCATGCTAGAAATTAAAGACCTCTCCATCTCCGTCGAAAACACCCCGATCATCAAGAACCTCTCGCTCACCGTTCGTCGGGGAGAAATTCATGCCATCATGGGCCCCAACGGCGCGGGCAAGAGCACTCTGGCTCGTTCGATCATGGGCTATCCAGGCTATGAAGTGAACCAAGGATCGGTCCTTTTAGATGACAAGGACATGACCGAACTGGAACCGGAAGAACGAGCTACCAGCGGCCTCTTTGTCTCCTTCCAGTACCCGGTAGAAATCCCTGGAGTCAACAATGCTGAATTCTTGCGCATGGCTCTCAACGCCAAACGCAACAGCCAAGGCCTCGAAGAGCTCGATCCGCTCGATTTCGACGATTTGTTGACCCAGAAGATGGACGCTCTTCACATCGACCGAGACTTCAAAAACCGTGGACTCAACGAAGGTTTTTCCGGCGGAGAGAAAAAACGGAATGAAATTCTTCAGATGGCCGTCCTCGATCCCAAGTTTGCGATCCTCGACGAAACCGATTCAGGACTCGATATTGACGCTCTTCGCATCGTCTCCTCCGGAGTCAACCAGCTTGCCAACGAACAAAATGGCCTGATTCTCATCACGCACTACCAACGTCTCCTCAACCACATCCAGCCGGACCATGTTCATGTCCTCCTCGACGGAGAAATCGTCAAAACCGGCGGCAAGGAACTGGCCCTGGAACTGGAAGAGAAGGGCTACGATTGGCTAAAACAACCTTCCCATTCTTGAGCCCAGCCCTGGAACCCATAACACACCAATGACCACCTCAGCCCCAACCACACAACCCCCACTTCTCGAAGCTCTCACCAGCGCTTTCCCGACCGAGCCCGCACCCCTCGGCGATGAAGTTCGTCGCCTCTTGGCGACCGGAGTACCCACCCAGAAACACGAGGCGTTTCGCTACGCGAGCTTACGAAAACTTCGTAGTAAAGCGTTCGACTTCTCCGCTCCCAGCGGCGCGGTCGATTCACCGGATCTTTTTGTCTGCTCGGGTCTTGAAAACCGCCGACTCGTTTTCGTGGACGGAATGTGGCGAGAAGAACTCTCCTCCCTTCAAACTCCGTCCCAAGACCTCACATGGGACGTCGGCCCAAGTCAACTCGCGACCGCTCCGGAACATCATGAATTGGCTTCATCCGATTTCTTCGAAAATCTCAACCAACTGGGGGATACCCCGTTCTTTCACCTCCAGGTCGCCGAGGGAGCGATCATCGACACTCCGATTCACCTCGCCTTCTGGAATACCTCATCCGAAGAGACCTACGCTGTTCGTAGAGGGCAAGTCCGACTGACCGTCGGAAAAGGCGCTCGTATTTCGCTGGTCACCAGCACGGGCGGCCAGGGCAACTACCTATCCAACCACCACCTGCAGTTCGAACTGGCTCACGGCGCCGAAGTCCAGCACTATGCGATTCAAGAGGATCCGGAAGAGAGCTTTCTCTTCGACTCCCAGCACGTTCTCTGTTCCGAAGAGTCCAAGTACTCCCTGGTAGCCATCGGCTTTGGAACCGAGATCACCCGAAATCGCTATCGGGTCGATCTGTTGGGAGAACGAGCAATCGCCAATCTACGCGGGACCGAAGTTCTCAGCGGCCAACGAGAGCATCACAAGGTCATCACAGTCCACCATCGCGCTCCTCACTGCGAAAGCAATCAGCACTTCAAGACCATCCTGGGGGAAAAATCCAACGCCAGCTACGATGGCATGATCGTGGTAGACCAGATCGCCCAGAAAACGGACGCTTTCCAACTGGGAGCCAATCTCATGCTCTCCGAGGAGGCTCGCATCCATATCAAACCCTCTCTGTTCATTCATGCGGATGACGTCAAGTGCTCTCACGGAGCCACCATCGGGCAACTCGAAAACGAAGAAATCCACTACTTGCGAACCCGCGGCATTCCGCACGCGGAAGCTCGTCGCCTCATGATTTATTCGTTCGCGGCTGAAATCCTCATGGAAATTGAAAACGCGCCTCTACAAAATCAATTTGCAGATTCGTTCCTGGCTCGTCTGATCCGAGTCGAAGACAGTCTTAGCCCCGCAAAGATATCCTGAAAAGCGAAATGACCGCCTCTACGACCACAAACGACCCGCTCTCGGTCGAAGAAATTCGCTCGGATTTCCCTTCCCTCACCGTTCCGATGCACGGGAAACCCCTTGTCTATCTCGACAGTGCGGCCACGACTCTAAAACCTCGACCGGTACTCGAAACCATTCAGGAATTCTATGGCCACCGATACGGGACGGTCCGACGAGCTGTCTACGGTCTTTCAGAGCAAGCGACCGCGGCCTTCGAGCGAACCAGAAAAACAGTAACCCGATTCATCAATGCTCCGACTAGTCGCTCCATCGTATTCACCAAAGGAACGACCGAATCGATCAATCTGGTCGCATCGAGCTGGGGCAAGACCCATCTGCGCCCTGGGGATGAAGTGCTGATCTCGGCCATGGAGCACCATGCCAACATCGTTCCATGGCAACTCGCATGCGAAGCCACCGGTGCCCAACTCCGGATTCTTCCCATGAACTCTTCCGGAGAGCTACTCACAGAAGAACTGGACACCTTGCTGAACAAGCGGACTCGCCTAGTGGCCGTAACCGGCCTTTCCAATGCCCTTGGAACCATCAATCCGATCCAGGAAATCTGTAGCCGAGCTCATGCCCAGGGATCGCTGGTCTTGATCGATGCCGCCCAGATGGCCGGTCATATGGCCATCGATGTGCAAGCTCTCGACTGCGACTTCCTCGCGTTTTCCGGTCACAAAGTATTTGGCCCTTGCGGGGTCGGAGTGCTTTACGGCAAACCCGAGATCCTGGAGACCATGCCTCCCTACCAATCCGGTGGAGACATGATTCGAGAAGTGACATTTGAAAAAACTACCTTCGCGGACATTCCCGTTCGATTTGAGGCGGGTACTCCCGCAATCGTGGAGGTGATCGGCCTCGGCTCAGCTCTCGAATACATCCATTCCATCGGCTTCGAACAGATCGGAGCCCACGAAAAAGACCTCTTGCGCTACGGTACCGACCTCCTCGAGCAGATACCAAAACTTCGTTTGATCGGCACCGCGGCTCACAAGTCCAGTATCCTGGCGTTTATTCTTGAAGATGTTCACGCCCACGACATCGGAACGATCCTGGACCAAGCCGGCATTGCCATTCGCGCGGGACACCACTGCGCCCAACCGACCATGAAGTTTTTCGGGGTGGCGGCAACATCCAGAGCTTCTCTTTCCATCTATAATAGCCGTGAAGACCTCGACGCTCTCGCCCTGGCCATCGATGAGGTCATCACTTTATTTCGATCATGAGCTTCGACCTTTATCAGCAGGTCATCCTTGACCACAACAGGAAACCACGCAACTGCGGGGCTCTCGAAGGTCACACTCATACCTGCCACGGTCACAACCCACTGTGTGGCGATGACTACACGGTGTACCTCAAGGTCACGAATGAACAGATCGAACAGGTCACCTTCGAGGGAAACGGATGCGCTATTTCCAAGGCCAGCGCTTCCATGATGACCCAGTCTCTCCAGGGAAAAAATATCGACCAGGCCCAAGCCCTCTTCGAAGAATTTCACCAGATGGTTTTAGGTAACCTGGACGCCGAATCCACGGAGACTCAACTGGGAAAGCTCAAAATTTTCCAGGGTGTGCGGGCCTTCCCGAGTCGGGTCAAATGCGCCTCCCTTTCTTGGCACGCTATGCACACCGCTCTGACCCAGAAAGAAGACGAGGTTTCAACAGAGTAAGCTTCTTATACCTAAGCAGATCCGAACGCGATAAATGCCCCCAGGATCCTGATTTCTGCCACCTCACCGTCCCTGACACCCCATGAAGAATATCCTTTTCCGCGCGAAACGGGAGAACAATGGGCCCGCAAATCCTTCTTCGCCAGGACCTCGAAATCCTTCTGGGTCAATCGCCAGGAACGCTCGTTCTGGTCGAACCCACAGAAGAACATTCTTCCGTGGATTTTCGACGCGATGAAAGCGAGATGGAGATTCTTCAAGAGACTCTCCTCCACCATCTTCCGGCCGAAACTTCAGTCGCTCGCTATGGAGGTCGCATCCTTGCGGTTTGGCTCCCTCGCTTCGAGCCGAATCAAGCTCGAGCTTCTGTTCAGAAAGGACTGGAAGCTGTCGACTTCTCCACAGTATTAGGAGCTACCCACTGCGCCGAGGAAGAGGAATCGGCAGCCCTGATCGACCGCGCGGATCGTTCGCTCTCCCGAGCCCGCGAACACCCTCCCTGGGCTTTGTGGAACCCCGAACTCGATAAAGGGCGTCGGAGAGCGGATCCCCTTGCCGGGATTTTTTCATCTCAATCCACGAGGACCTATCGGAATGTTCGCTTTCTTCTGGATACGATCCATTCCATTACAGGACCTCAGACGTTGAGTCAGATCCTCTCCACCTCCCTCTCTCGAATGAT
>JASMLP010000074.1 GCA_030748635.1 Planctomycetota bacterium | reverse complement strand
AAGTTCGATTACCACCCCCAGGGGTTGGTGCCGAATTGTCCGGCAAGGGGATTGTCATCCCATAAGTTGTCGAATGTATCCGACCAATGCTCTACGGACTGTACGCAGGCAGCGGGAGCGGGGTTTTGCGAGCGGAGGCTGAGGGCCAGTCCCCCAACGCACAGGGCATCTCTTCCAGTATCAAGGGCAATCTTTTTATTGGAGGGTTTGCCTCGGTAATACCACAGTGCGTAGGTGCCTCGTAGGAAATCGTTGAATAGCGACATGTCTCTTCTCCTTGAAAAACGGTGTTTCGTTTCGTGGCGCCGGTCGTCCCGGCCGCCTTCACCCCTACGACACCCTCGGGCGGCGGATCCTTACCGGGAAAATGTTTTTTTCTGCGTTTTCTCATGAGGGCACGGCCTGGAGGTTCTCTCGAGGAGTGAGTGGAGAGGGCCGCGGCGGCGAATAGGCGGTGTCCGCCGGCTGGGGCCCGCAGGCATCTCCGTGCATACGGAGGAATGAGGAGTCTTTCTATATAGAGGAGGTCGCTATATGGAGAGGTCGAGTTCCACTTTGGGTTCGTCCATCTGGGGTTGTCGGGGCCGTGGACCGAGAAAGAAGAGATTTCCTGTAAGGAACTTCTCCCGATCGGTGTCGTAGGGGGTGAAGCGACCGGATGGACCGGCGCGAAATCGAACACCAGATACGGGAGTGAACGACATGAATAACCTATGGATCGCCAGGAGCGCGGCTTGGATACTAGGAGCCTTTTTGCTGGCCGGTTGTCTCGAAAAGGATGGAACGATCGGCGAGGGGGGAGTTGACTCCACCTCTCGGGTCGGACTCAACTTCATCTCGCTGGCGCGAGTCGCGACGGCGGGGCTTGGCGGGCAGGGAGTGGGGGGGATGCTCGACGATTTCGAGGCCCTCGACGCCGGCTGGATGCGTCAGATGACGGCCCACGATATCGGGTGGTCGTCGATCTATCAGGGGGGCGACTACGGCGACCCCGATTCGTACGATTTTTCGAAGGCCGACCTTCTGTTTCTCAGCAGTTCGAGTCGCGGTATCGAGGTCGTCCCGACCCTCTTTCAGATCGGGGGAGACGCGGCGGTCGTGCAGGGAGCTCCCGACAAGAAGATGCTCTACGATCCCAAGGGAGTGCCGCTAATTCTGACGGAAGGGGCCGCGTTCGACTTCTTCAATTCCGCCTCGAAGATCACCGACTACGTGAAGGTGGTTGCGACGCGTTACCAGGGATTCGTCGACTACTACGAGTGCGCCAACGAGGCCAGAGCTTACGAGTGGTTCGCCGATCATCCCTGTCAGTACGCTCTCCTTCTCATCTGCGTCAAGAAGGCGTTGCAAGAGGTCGATCCCGAGTTGAAGCTGGTGCTTGGCGGTCTTGGGGGGACTGTGGATCTCACCTTCAGGAGGAGTCTCGACTGGTTCAGCAAGGTCCTCCACCATCTCGATCGTCTGGGCGAACTCGATGCGATCGATGTCGTCAATTTTCACTACTACGATTCCTGGGATCTTCTCGCTCCGGCCGTCGATGATCTGATGGCGATCCTGAAGGAGTACGGTCTGGAGGATCGCCCGATCTGGGCGACCGAGATCGGCAGCTCCTACGTCCCTTCCCAGGACGCGGCGCACACCGAGGACGCCAGCGAAACCGAACAGGCCCGGGATGTCGTGCGCAAGATCGTGACCTGTTTCGCCCATGGGGCCGACGCGGTCGGATGGCACACGCATATCAGTCCGACCGACGTGAATGCAGGCAACATCTGGTACGGGTTTGGTCTGAGGCATCCGGATGGGGAACCGGCCCTCTCCTACCACACCTTCGGACTCTTCAACGAGAAGCTGGGTCGATTCAATCACGTCAAGGTTCTCAGTGAAGGGACCGACCACGTCTGGGCCTACCGATTCCGGGTCCCCCAAGGGGGAAATCTTCCGGTCCGGAACCTCTGGGTCCTCTGGAGCGACGGGGAAGCCGGAAGGGTGGATTATCCGCTCGATGCCGGGGCGGCCACGAAGGTCCGGGTCACCCGACTCGTCTCCGACGCGGAGGGGAACTTCGAGACCCAGGTTCTGGAACCCTCGGAGGTGAAGGTTCTTCCAAGGAGCCCGATTCTGGTCGAGACCGTATCGAACGATTAGGCCGGTGAGACGGCTTGGAGACTTTTCCGGTCTCGAGTGAACACGAAAAGCTCGACGGGCGCGTCTCACTTTCAAAACGAATTTCGAGGCTATCGGTTTTCGGCGGCTCAAGGGCATGCGGAACCGAAGGAGTCTCGCAAAAAGAAAGGGTCGATTTCGAACCCAATAAATCCAGAAAAAAGTGCAATACCCATTGAAAGGATATTCCGATGAAAAGAACGAACGAACGATTTGGACGAATTGCCAGGAAGGGGCTCGGGGCGCTGGCCCTCGGGCTCCTCCTCTTGACCGGTTGTCTCGAACAGGAGGAGGCCGGGAGTGAGGTTCCCAGCCGTCTGGGGATCAACTTTATCGCCGAAAAGCGGGCGGAAAACGCGGGACTCGATGGGACGGCCGGGATGCTCGACGATCTCGCCGATCTCGGCGCGGGATGCATCCGTCAGGCGAACGGACAGGATGTTTGCTGGTTCACGATCTATCAGGGGGGCGACTACGGCGATCCCGATTCGTACGATTTCTCGGGGAGTGATGAGTTGATCCTTGGAAGTGCCGCGCGAGGCATTCAGGTCATCCCGACCCTCTTTCAGATCGGGGGGGATTCGGCCGTCATGAACGGCGCTCCCGATACCAAGAGGCTCTATACGCCCGATGGGGAAATCCTGAAGGTTACCGATGTTTATGAATTCCTCCATGGGACTCGCTCGAAGGTGATCGATTACGTGACCGTCGTGGCCAGTCGGTACCGGGACCATGTTCAGTACTTCGAGTGCGCCAACGAGGTCATGGCTTACGGCAGTTATTCGGCCAACGATTACGCGCGGCTCCTGATCTGCGTCAAGGACGCGTTGCAGGCGGTCGATCCCGACCTGAAGCTGGTCCTCGGTGGACTCGCCGGAACCGAAGATGTCGTGTTCTATCATCACCTGGATTGGTTCGAAGAGGTTCTCGAGGAGCTTGAAAAGCTCGGAGGTCTCGATGCGATCGATGTGGTCAACTTTCATCATTACGACGAGTGGAAGCTGTTGGGAGCGGCGGTCGATGCGCTTCAGGAGGTGATGGACCGGTTCGGTCTCGGCGACCTTCCTATTCTGGCCAGTGAGATCGGGAGTTCCTATGTGGCGGCGGAAGGGCCGGCACACACCGAGGACGGCAGTGAGGAGGATCAGG
>JASMLP010000073.1 GCA_030748635.1 Planctomycetota bacterium | reverse complement strand
AGAACGAAGGCGAGAAGCATCTTCGTACCGATCAGCGCGTGGTAGAGAGCGTGCCCGCTTCCCTTGTGAAGCGGCTGGGTGACGACCAAATAGTTGTAGAAACCGGTGACGAGAAGCAACGCAACACCGATGTGGACGAATAGCTTCCAACGTTGCCGGAGTCGTTCGCGAAGTGCGTCATGCTCCGGATCCGGCAGCGAAGAGGCTGCAGGCATCAGAACGAAGCGAAGGAAAATACTGCCTCCAATGAGAACGATAGCAGTTCCTACGTGGAGAATTCGGAACAGAACCTGAACAGGAATAGATTCCATGATGGACTCCTCTCGGGCACAAAAGACAAACGGTGTTTCAAGACACACCAGGATAACGACCGAATGAAGGCTCCTAGCAAAAAATCGAGTCGACGGTTCGATTTCGTAGTCTGTAACAGAACGCTTTTGGAGAGACAGAGCTCCATTTAAAGAGGTTGATAGATCCCTACCCTCTCGACCTGATCTACTTCCCGGTCCCCATGCAGGGTCGGTTCACCGGAAGAGCGGATCATTCGCCAACGGACGCATCCGCTGGCTCCAACACCTCCAGAAGTCTCCTCGGCTCTTCAGATAGATGAACGTAGTCCCAGTACGTTTGCATGAAACGGCGGACAATCGGTCGATTTTGTTGAAACATCCCCTCATCCGCAGCGTAGAAACGCTCGAACTTGAAAGGCAGCTCCAGAAGCTGTCGCATCAGCGAGTAATCCGACCATTCGGCCAGCGGCTCATAGCCCCACTGCGCATATTTATCACCTAGAATCACCTCCAGACGAAAACGGTCGAAAGTATTGAACAGGTTTTCGTGCTTGCGCTTCAGCGGTGTCGTATCGAATCCACGAATTCGACTGGAATCTTTCACGTTCCACCACGTCAGGCCGGAAATCGTGCTGTCCAGCAAAGCGTCGTCCCACGGGATCTGAAGCCAATCGCACAGAGCTTGTAGCGTTGGACGTGTCTTGAGCTTGAGGTCCTCCAAACGTACCGCGCGACTGTGTTTACGTTGCGGTTCGAGCAGCGGTTCACCCCCGTAAAACGATTCCTGAAGAAGATATTTCAGGGTCTGAGCATTGGTAGTCCCTTGCTTCACATGCGCCGTGGCGTGAGAACCAAACGACTGGATCGGATTACGAATCGTGCTGAGCGCCTGGGCCTGAGGGAAGTCGGCCAGCAACCGACGAAAACGCTGCAAGATAGGGTTGTGCAATTGATACACGATAATGGGAGCTCGATCACGATCCTCGAAGTGGCGGCCCAACGCGCGTGCGTAGGCGAGATGAATAGCCTGAAAAAAGAAACGACTATCGACCTCGGAGCGGCCCTCGAAAATCTCGCGCAACGCCACTTCGAACACCTTCCGGTCGACTTGCAACTTTTGATCGCCTTCCTCGCCCATCTTGTCCAGACCCAGCTGAATCCCTGGCGCCCGACCGCTGCCGATGATCAGTTTCTCACTGTCAACTTGAAACAAGACCTCGTAATAGTCACAGAAGAGAGAAATCACATCGCAATGGGGGATCTTGCTGCATTCGGTCAAAAACTCGTAATACCCCGCCAGCACGGGCGGCATGGCGATGACATCGGGGTGGTTGTCGAGCAGGCTGTGAAGAAACACCGAACCGCTCCGTCCCGAGCAGTAGAAAATCGGTACCACCTGTTCCAAGGCCTCTGCGGTCAACATACAAACATCCTTTCCTATGATTACCGCGAATGGTACGCAAACGCACAATCAATGTAAATCTGAACGAGGAAACGACCGCTTCCCCGTAAAAAGAGACCGCCTTTCCTCTCGCTTCGGCCACGGTTCACTTCTACCAGAACCTGGTCTCTTCCCGTCCAGACCCGGCCCCTCTTTCCAAGCCTCACGATTCTATTTCAGGGAAATCGTATTTTTCTGAAACTTCCCGATATCGGCAGCGTCCAAGAAGCCGTTCATGAAATGTCTCGTGGAATCACATCAGGAGGAAAAGGGTATGAGAACCGGATTGATTGTGGTGGTGACTCTTTTACTGATGCCTACCGCCTGGGGGCAGGAAAAACTCGACCGACCAGAACAGGATATTGCAAACGACAAACTGGCCGAAAAGGCGCTTGTAGGTACTTGGTTACATTATCGCGAGAAGGACGTCGCTGGCACCCAGACTTGGGTCCGGGGACGGA
Organism: Planctomycetota bacterium; assembly: GCA_030748635.1. Taxonomy (GTDB): domain Bacteria; phylum Planctomycetota; class JACQVV01; order JACQVV01; family JASMLP01; genus JASMLP01. Next base: position 8,642 of record JASMLP010000073.1, on the reverse strand, counting down.
AACTCCCTCCTTCGAGATTTCGTGGGGCCATGATCTTCAGGCCCAACGGAAAGTGCAGTATTCGGAAGCTTGCTCCAAATTGTAGGCACTACTTTGTCCACGGAACCTATAAGGTCACCCAAGGTGATCTCTATTTAAATTTTGGGGGCAGAGCGATTTTTTACGCTGCCAAAGTGGTCAGCCTCGATCGCAACCAACTACGACTCATCGAACTGACACCTCAATAGCGAGAAAGTCGCTGAGGCCCGAAGCGTCTCAGAGAGAGCAGACCATGTCCTGTCCACAACAAAGCGGTGACTTGATCTTCCCGTGACCGTTGGAGCACTTCGAGATCTGCACCACTTTTCCATCGGGCAGGGCCAGGTCGTCGTTCTCGAGGGGGGCATCGCAGTGGCCACAGGTTGCGTTCACGGCCATGTCGCACTTGTCACACTTGTAAGTTGCCATCTGTTTTCTCCGGCGGTTGAGGGGATTCGTCAGATCGGGTTCAACGTCACTGTATCAAACATTCTGGCGACTTGAGATTTTCTATCACGAGCGTCCATTGTGAATGTTTATACGGCCCGAATATCGACCTCCGAAACCCCAGAAGTTTCTACCCGAAACGAATCGTCGTCCCCTCTCTAATCTCGAAATAGGGTCGGAATCGCGTGATCCGGTAACGTCCTTACCGGAGACCCTATTTTCCCGGCATTCGGGCGCGAGTCCAATCAGAAAGGCGATGACCGAAGTCGTTTCGCAACCCGGTTCGTAGCGTTTTCTCTACTCCGAGACGGTCTCTTTCGAGGGAAGGGATTGAAGAAGGACTCGCAGAACATTTCGGCCCATGATTTTTTCGATCTCATCTCGAGTGAAGCCGTCTTCAAGAAGTCCCTCTGTGAGAAGTCCCATTCCGCTGCTATCAAAGGGGGTGATGACCGACCCGTCGAAATCAGACCCCAACCCCACATGATCGACCCCGGCACGGGTGGCCACGTAACGGATGCTCTTGACGATCGATGCGACATCGGCCGCCCCGACCGCCTCTTTCCAGAACCCGATTCCGATCACGCCCCCGTTTTCTCGTATTTTCTCCAGAAATTGGTCGTCGATATTCCGGTCGCTATCAAATGCGCCCCGAACTCCGGTATGGGAAAAGACCACCGGTTTGGTGGCGATTTCGAGAGACTCTTCGATCATCTTGCGGGATGCGTGAGAGAGGTCTAACAGGATCCCAAGCTCTTCCATTCGCTGGATGCATTCTTTTCCGAAATCGGTCAGCCCTTTCTGGCTCTTGCCGTGGGCCGAGCCTCCCAGTTCGGTATCGAAGAAGTGAGTGGGCGCCATCATGCGAACGCCCTCACGAAAGAGACGATCGATATTTTCGATCTTTCCCTCGAGGCAGTGGGCCCCTTCGATTCCGAGGTATCCAGCCACCTGCTTTCGATCAACCAATTTTTCTTTTATGTACGACGTAAGGTCCTCTTTGGCCAAGATGACCCGGAACGTTCCTCCCGAATCCCTTTCCGCCTCATGAAGACGTTCGCATTGGTAAAGCGCCCGCTCCAGGAGACTGTTCCAGGTCCGAATGGGCCAGAAGGAAGTCATAACAAGTCCGCGAATCATGACATCGACTGGATTATCATGGCCAACGTATCCGCTTGCGGTGGGGCTTTTGGTTACGATGGTGAATCCCTGGAGAGCCACTCCTCCTTCAATCAGCCGCGGAATATCGACGTGTCCGTAGGAATTCCTTTCCAGAAGATTTCGATTCCACAGCAATGCGTCCGAATGGAGATCGGCCACGAAGAGCGATCGATGAAGGGCCCGGGCTTCTTCCGAAATCAGATAGGGGCCCCGAGAGATCGAATCGTTGGAGATGCGATCGTACAGTCGAGGAATGAGAGGGATCGCAAGAAGAATCAGGAGGAAGACTCCAAGAAGGGATTTCCCCAGGAGCTTTCTTTTCGAGGTGGGTTTTGGAGGGTCTTCTTTTTCTTTTTGAAGTTGGGTTTCTTCCATGGAACACAATCCTTCTTGCTGAGAACGCCAGAGTATAGTGGGCCTCTTCTAGGCAAACAAGTTGGTCAGGATGCGAGGTCCAAGCGAGGGCGCTTACCAGATTCGAGAGCCCTCCCCCGAAGAGACCCCCGCCCCACTCCCGCTACGCTGGCCGTATAAATGAAAAAAATCCAGAAATCGGCAAACGAACGCGCGCCGGAGGTTCTCCTACCCACATCGGAAAGAAACCTACCACCGAGGAGAACCATCATGGTGAAAGATGACGAGAGAAATAAAAAGGCTATTTACTGGCTCAGGTCGATGTGGAGAGGCATGACCGTCGACACCTCTGCGCCCACTTCAAATTCTTCTGTTTACGGCTTTCGTTCATCTTGGACCCACGACCAGCGCGGCGACCTGTCGGCCTCTCTGGATACGGGCCAAGTCACTAGCGTACTTAACCCATCGACTCGTCAACGGCGTCGAGACTAAATCCGAACCGGATCCCACCTCTCTCCTGAAGCGCCCGAAGAGATGATCTCCTACCGACAGCCGATCCCTTCCCGCGGCCCTGGGGGGAAGTGAAAAGGGGTGGGGTCACAATGGATCCAGAAGATTACCAGCGGAACTCGACCCCACCCGACACGATATGGGAGTACATATCGTCCCGACCAAATTCGCTTTCGTAGTCTAGAAAGCCGCGGATCGATTCGTGGAAATCGATCTGAACGCTATGTTCGGAGGTTACCTCCGCGTTTTCATCGCCCGTATCGACTGGAAACACGATGCAGCCGATCGGGGCGAGAGAGAGAAAGATGCTGGTGACAAGGGAACTCAAAATTTTGCCTATTCGCACAAGAGTATTCATGGTGATCTTCCTTTTGGATGGATTGAAAACATCGGTTATCCGATTTCTGGAGCCCTAGCGTCGGGATCATCGTCGAGATCCGTTCACGACCGCCCTCCTCAAAGCAAGAAGCTCTCCCAAGTGCTCACTCGATTCATTTTTTTTGATCGGCACACCTAACTGCATCTCTTAGAGGGATTTGCCAGAGATGGGCCGAAACGCGCGAAGTCAGAGGCTCGCCCGAAGACGCAACGAAAGATTACCCTAGTCGCCCTCATGGTAATAAAATGTTACCTCAATGGCTCGCCGAGCAACCCAACATTACCCCGCTGTCCGACCGCTTGGCACGCGACAAGGCCAGGAACACAGCACGGTTTCCTGCCAACCGCTGAAATACCCTTTGCATGGACTGCGGACCACATTCCCTCTTGACGGTTTCAACCATTCCTGGTCGGATTGCTTCGGGGTGAAATACGGTCCAAAACCGTCACGACCCCGCCGTTGTCGCTGGAAATCAACACGACCAGAATCGACAGCTCGTATGAGATTCGAGAGGAGTGGGTAGCAAAACAATCAGGAAATCCGAATGGTTTGCCATCGTAGCCCACCGATTCAGCGCTCGATATCCGGCGGTTGACTCCTCCGCTTTCCCTGTTCCGTCCCCCGCAACGACTGTAATGATGCAATCCAAACGACAGGGCCTGGCCCGAAAGATTCCCACGCCCCTCCAAGGATGTCCTGGAAGCAGGCTCCTGCGAATCTCCTCGATCCTCCTGCTCGGTTTCTCACTCCTCTCCAGGACCGGAATCGCCCAGGACACTGCGACTCCTCACGTCGATGCGCTGTCAGAAAATCGCCCGGCTCCCCCCTCTCCGTCCAGTCGGTCCTGGCTTCCCTGGGATGGAGACCGGTTGACCGGCGACTGGGGCGGCGCACGCACCGATCTTCAGGAACGGGGCATCGAGATTCAAGGTACCTACACCCTGGATCTCTCGCTCGTCTTCGAGGGTGGAGTTCGACGTCGGAGTGCCGAACGGGGTCTTTTGTCCCTACAGTTTGGGTTCGACCTGGATGAACTCGTCGGTCTGGAAGGAGGCACTCTGTTCGCGGATTTCCAGGCCTTCGACGGTCGCGACGGGTCGCAAGATACCGGGGATTTTCAGGTCTATTCCAACATCGATGCCCACGACTTTGCCGTACTCTACGAATGCTGGTACCAGCAAACCTTCATGGAGGAGCGAATCCGACTGAAAGTCGGCAAAGTCGATTCCAACTCCGAGTTTGCCGCCAGCGAACACGGCGGGGAATTTATGCACGGCTCCTTTGGATTCTCTCCCACCCTTCTGGATTTCCCCAGCTATCCGGAGCCCGCCACCAGTGTCAATCTCTGGTTTTATCCGGCTGCATCTCTGGAACTCGGATATGGATTCTATGACGGAGACCTTCGCAAAGGCACACCGACCGGTCGACGCGGACCCAGCAGCTTTTTCAGCGGTCCACAGAATTTCGTCCATTTCGGTGAAATCGGCTTTCGGTGGGAATCGGCCGGATCCCGAACCGGCCGACTGGGGCTGGGGCTCTGGCACCATTCAGGCACATTCCTCGGGTTCGATGGCACATCCAGAGCCGGCTCCACTGGAGTCTATATGGTGCTGGATCAATGGATTTTTCGTGAGCACCCCGATCTCGAGGAGGATGACCAGGGCTGGGCTCTCAGCTTCCAGTTCGGCTGGTCGGATCCCAATGTAGCCAGTGTAGACCAGCACTATGGGCTGGGAATCATCGGCCGCGGACTGATCGACGGCCGGGACCGGGACACACTCGGCCTCGGTGCCTCTCTCGTCCACTTCTCCCAGGAGCAAGCGGCCGGTTTCAGCGAGGACAGCGAACTGGCGATCGAAGCCTTTCTCGGTATCCAACTGACGTCCTGGGCCAGGATCCAACCCGATCTCCAGTACATCCTCCATCCGGGGGGCGATTCCACCCTCGACGATGTCTGGGTCGGCTCTCTTCGCATCGTAATCGAATATTAACTCCCTTCCGATCGGATCGACCGACGTCGGAACGAGTTTCCCCGGCGACGTGACGCTACGAGGGTGCCAGTCCGATGAGCACAAGTAGACTAAAAAGGGTGTCTGCCTCCGAAAAAGGGTGTCAGCCTGATTAAGAATCCTGCGGACATTGGGGTTGCCGTTTTGGGAAACGTATTTGGCACTTGGGGCTTACAGTATCTTCACAAATCAGGCTGACACCCTTTTCTGTGCAGGCACCTTTTTCTGTGCAACAGTGGCGGAATCGTTTCAATACTCGAATGACTTATTTGATGCCTTTTCGGGTGGGTGATGGGGAAAAGGCGTTCCTGTTCGATTTTGAAGTGGGGTATTCTACCGATGATTGGAAGATCCTCACAAGCCTTCCGGTTTACTGTGCCATGATCAGAATCAACAACCCCATTGAGGCGAGATTTTTCTCGCATCGAAAAAATTTCACCCAATCATGAAAAACACATCCTATATCAATCTGCGAAGCTTCAGATTCTTCTTATTGGGACTGTGCATTATCATCGGATTGTTGGATATCCTAGTACTGTATGTCTTGAGAAGTAACGGCACTTGGTCCCAACTCGTTCCCCTCTCTGATCTGAATCATTTAGACGCCAATGAACCCTATACACCATTTGAAACACCCGACGGATTAAAAGAATTCTATAAAATTCTCAGGGTCAATGTTTTGACCGAGAAAAAACATTCGATCAAACAAATCTTAGAGATTCAGGAATTTATTGGGAATCAGATCCAAAATTGCGGTCTTTACTTGGGGCCAGAACGAGGTCTTGCTTTGTTCAAGAAAGGCGCTGCTGGAGCCCCCCTTGCCTGCGGTAATCTAAGCGAAATCCTGCAAACCGCCTTGACAGCAGTCGGATACAAGGTTCGGACCATACAACTGTACCGCAGTGACTTTGCCTCTAATGAGACCCACGTTGTAGTAGAAGCTCATGTTGATGGCAGTTGGAAAATATTTGATCCGACCTTCAACCTGACTTATGAAAACAACGGCAAATTGCTTGGTGTTCAAAAGGTACAAGAGCTTCTCAATAAAAATCCCAATGCGGTTACGCCAGTATTTCATGGAGAGAGGAAGTATCCTCCACGGTTGGACTCTTATTACATGGATTGGCGACCATTATTTAGCAATGCCTATGTATCTAGCTCCACTGTCCCCATTGCGTGGTGGGCTAAGCTTCCGCCATTGCGATGGTGGTATGGTCCAAAAATCTATTATTTTGGAGATGCCCCGATCCTGTGGGCAAAGAGCAATTATGCAGTGCTGCTTGTGTTTGTGGCGATTATCCCCATCGCCCTTTTTATGATCTTTATCTCATTTCTCGTGTGTATCAGGGTAGAAAAACGGCGGAACGGCAAGGTGTCGAAGAACCCTTCTCACCCAATCGATGGGGATTAGAAAAAAATCCCATCGCCGTGAGGATCGCGAGGCCTGAGTAGCACCGCTGGACGCCCAGAGGACTGCTCGTTCCAGGTCTCGATCAACTCGACCTGCGTGGATCGGAAACCACAAACGAGGTGTTAGCGGAAAAGCTGAAGGGTCGCACGAAGTTGGAATACCTCCGCCTGGGCAAATCCAAGGTCACCGATGCAGGACTGGTGCATCTAAAGGAGCTCTCGAAGCTGGAAAGGCTCATCCTGGACCGCACTGGAAGTGCCTACGGTCGCCCGGTTCTCACCAGAGAAGAGCGTGATCGGGACCTCAGCCATGGACGGTGATCGTCAAGGATGAATTTCCGGAAAGCTGGGGAATACGAGATTGTTGGTATGTCGCCGACCCGCGTGCTTCGAAAGAACTGTAGACATGAGATTTATGGCCGTATGGGGTGGCGGGAACGCGGGGCGACAAGTCAGGGCTTCACCTAACACCACAACTTGAATGTGACTATACTGTGCTGCTCAGAAGTCACCCATTTGGGAAACCACATACTATTTTTCAGCTTCCCTCACGGAGCAGGAAATCGCAGATGGTAAGTAGATCGGCTGTCGCAATAACCACGGTTCTTGTTCTGCTTTTACTCCCAGCCGTTGCCCGTGGCAACATTACCGTTGATGGATCCGAACTAAACGGCAAGGCCTTCAACTCTCGCACCTCCGTTACAGACAACGGGGACAACATCGTCGTTTCATCGCGAAGCGCCACAAGATTTTCACACCAATTTAGTTGGCGATCACTCCCGACCAGAGAAATAGCCTACATACAAGAGTGGGATATCACGCCACTCATCGGCGATTTCGGCATTGCGATTATAGACGAGGAATCAGACAGGCTCTTCGCTCCCACCACCCCGGAACGGCTGCGAGGGGAACTTCGCGTCGTTCTGAAAAGCAAATTAACCCGCATAATCATTCATGCGAACCTCACAAACGCTGGGCCGGTGTCCTTCCGGATCAAACAACCTAACCTGGCGACCAAGAAGTGCAGGAAAGGAAGCAGGCAAAGGGCATGATCGCTAACGCAAGCCCACCACCGCTACTCTTCTCCAGTTGGGAGTTCATTTTTTTCTTCCTACCGCTCGTACTACTCGCGTTCTACAAACTACGAAGTACACGCCAGACAATCTCACTGCTCCTTTTCGCCTCTCTACTCTGGTACTCCGCCTGGGACTGGCGACTTCTGCCAATGTTGCTCGTCTCCGTTCTGGTTAACTGGCAACTCGCCCTCCTACTGTCACGTATTCGAAGCAAATTACTCCTGACAATCACGATCGCCACCGACCTCGCACCATTGGTGTACTTCAAATATCTCACCTTTGCCTTTGATGCCGTTGGACGGAATCCAGCAGACTGGATCCAAGCCGACTTCATTCCTGCCATCCTTCCACTGGGGATTTCGTTCTACACCTTCCAACAGATTGCCTATGCTGTGGACATCTACAAGGGCCAGCCCCCGCAGCGCTCATTTATTAGTACGCATTCTTCGTCACTTTCTTTCCACAACTCGTGGCCGGCCCCATTGTCCATCACACCCAGCTGCTACCTCAGATCGACGCGCAGCCAGACCGCCCCTCTCTCATGCTGCGGGGCGTTGTTTACTTTCTAATCGGGCTCAGCAAGAAGGTTCTCATCGCCGACACCATTGGCCCGGCCATCGATCCATTTTTCGAGGTGGGCGGTACTACGGGGGCAATAGAGTCTTTAGCAGCGATCACCGGCTATTCAGTCCAACTCTATTTCGACTTCTCGGGCTACTCGGACATGGCCTTGGGCCTAGCTGCGATGTTCGGGTTCACTCTGCCGATCAACTTCGCCAGTCCGTACCAGGCAACCTCGATCGTCGAATTCTGGCGGCGATGGCACATTACCCTATCCGCCTTTCTCCGCGACTACGTTTACATCCCGTTAGGTGGCAACCAAAAAGGCAGATTACGGCGGTACATAAACCTGTTACTAACAATGCTGATCGGCGGTCTCTGGCACGGTGCGGGTTGGGCCTTCGTGATCTGGGGTGGCTTGCACGGCTTAGCCCTGGCCACCCAGCATCTCGTCAACACGCACTTACCCGACATACGCCTGGGCCGACTTGCTACCCCTGTGACGATGGTCCTGGTGTTCTGCCTCTGGGTCCCTTTCCGTGCCGAACGTATGGATGTCACCCTTGAAATATTTTCCGGTCTCACCAATTGGGGTGGTCAGATCGATTGGCTTCCCGGGGTGACTATCGCTATTGGACTCGTGATTGCCTTCTTTATGCCTAACAGCAATGTAATCAGCCCATGGATTGAACGCCGTCTTTGGCGCACAAAAGATTA
>JASMLP010000072.1 GCA_030748635.1 Planctomycetota bacterium | reverse complement strand
GTCGCCAAACTCGATCAACTGGCCAACGACTTGCTCGTTGAAACACTGAGTGAAGGAGGCTGGGCTTACCTGCTCGCATCCGAGGAAGAAGAGGATGCCGTCCAGATCGACCCGGAACGGGTCCGCGGTGACTACATCGTTCACTTCGATCCGCTCGACGGATCGAGCAACATCGACTACAACGTTTCGATCGGTACTATTTTTGGCATCTTCAGTCGCCCAACCTCGGAGTCCAACAGGGGCTTGAACGATTGCCTCCAACCGGCCCGGAATCTCGTTGCTGCGGGCTACGTTCTCTACGGTTCCAGTACAATGCTCGTCTACTCCGTCGGTGACGGTACGCACGGTTTTACTCTCGACCCTTCTGTGGGCGAATTTTTGCTTTCTCATCCCAACATCCGAATTCCCGAAACGGGCCGCATTTACAGCATCAACTCGGCGAATGATCGCAAATGGCCGAAGGAGATCTCGGATTTCGTTGAATCCCTCAAAGATGAGGGAAGAACTCTTCGCTACATCGGATCCCTCGTAGCGGACTTTCACCGCAACCTCCTCGCCGGAGGTATTTTTCTCTATCCGGCGGACTGCTCGGACCCGAACCAGCCCCGCTCGAAACTTCGCCTCGTTTATGAGGGAGGGCCCATGGCCTTTCTCGTCGAGCATGCCCACGGAAAGGCAACCACCGGCCTCCAGAATATTCTGGACATCGTTCCCGACACCTTACACCAGAAAATCCCCCTGATTCTGGGCAGTTCTTGCGACGTTTCCCGGTTGGAATCTTTATATCACGAGACTTCAGTCGCTACCTGAAGGTCTCTCTCCCACCCCCCAAACACCTCGATCGCCGAGTTCTCCTACCCGCTCCCTGACGGGAAAAGTGCGGAGCTATCGAAATACGAAACTGGAGACCTCTCTTCAAGCGGCACCCGGTTGCCTCGAGTCGAACCGATCGGTAAGATTCGCCCCTTGACCTACAGGAAGCGTTTCGACCGATCAGGCGTTTCTCCGATTCCCCGGCCAATTTCCGGAGCCTTTACTCATGAACGATCCAGACCTAAGTCGACTTATTCTCGCTTATGAAGACATTCTCTCCCTGGAAGGTGAAGATCTGGTTGTCCTCGATGCCGGCCGACTACGCGATGAAGCGATCGATTCCCTTGTTCGAGAGGCCGTTTTCGGCGAAACCGACGGGCGGAAACAGGCGGCACGATGGATCATCCGTCAAGCTGGCTCCTCCCTGGGAATCCATCCCGCCTCGATTCATGAGTACTACCTGACTCGTGGAAAGGGCAGCTGCCCGGGCGCGACGACTCCAGCCATCAATGTACGCAGCCTCGCCTACGATACCAGTCGAGCCATTTTTCGATCCGCTCAGAAACTTCAAGTCGGCGCTCTCATCTTCGAAATCGCTCGTTCTGAAATCGGCTATACCCACCAGCGACCGGCCGAATACGCGGCCGTAATCACCGCCGCTGCGATCGCCGAAGGTTTTCAAGGACCGGTGTTCATCCAAGGCGATCATTTCCAGGTCAATGCCAAAAAATATGCCGCCGACCCCGAAACCGAGTTAGGAAATCTGCGCGACCTGATCCGCGAGGCCCTCGCCGCGGGCTTTTACAACCTCGACCTGGATAGCTCCACCCTTGTCGATCTGTCTCACGACACGATCGAAGCCCAGCAAGAGACCAATGCCCGGGTCGCTGCCGAATTGACCGCCTTTGTCCGTCAACATGAACCCGAAGGTGTCACGGTATCGGTGGGAGGGGAAATCGGTGAAGTCGGCAAACAGAATTCCACTCCGGAAGAACTGCGAGCCTTCATGTCCCAGTACGAATCGGCCCGCGAAGCGCTGGGAGTTGAGCCCGGGCTCTCCAAGATCTCCATCCAGACCGGAACGAGCCACGGAGGCGTTGTCCTCCCCGACGGCAGCCTTCAAGAGGTGGCCATCGACTTCGATTGTCTCGACCAACTGGGACAACTCGCTCGCGACGATTACGAAATGGGAGGAGCCGTTCAGCATGGAGCCTCGACTCTCCCGGCAGAGTGTTTCGACCGATTCAGTCAAGCTGACGCGGTGGAAGTCCATCTGGCAACCAACTTTCAGAACATTCTTCTCGATCACCCGGAATTTCCGGAAGAATTACGGGAGGAGATCACCAGTTGGCTCGATACTCACATGGGTTCGGAACGAAAAGAGGGACAGACCGACGAACAGTTCCACTACTCACTCAGGAAAAAAGCTCTGGGGCCTTTCAAAAGGAAAATCTGGGATCTACCCGCCTCCACCCGATCGGCCATCTGCTCGGACCTCGAGAAAAATTTCTCGATGCTCTTTGAAAAATTAGGAGTTACGAACACTCGAGAGGATGTGATTGCATCCACTTCGATAGTGGAGATACACCCCTCCTTGGTCGCAGCCACGGTCATTGCAGAGGATGACACGTCGCTCGACGATTAACGGCCTAAAGCTAGATTCCTCGAAAGTGGCTCCGAGAAAATACCGGAGCCACTTCAAAAATCTTATTGGGCGGAAAAGCTCAAAGGCTGACCGAGACGCGACGCTCGATCTTGACTTTGGAAAGTCGCTGATACACCGACAACTTATTGAGATCGTGTCCTGCGGCGATTAATTTCTCGATCACTCCCCCCAGATCCCCCTTGCGATCCGCGGTTTTGAACTCACGACCCGAAAGAATCAGGTAAGAAGGTGAATTCGAGGCCGAGGATTTTTTCCCGGTCCCCCGAGGACGACCCACCTTCCCCGT
>JASMLP010000071.1 GCA_030748635.1 Planctomycetota bacterium | reverse complement strand
GTGGGTATTCGGTTTTACGGTGACCGTTTCGGGGTCTGTGTTCCCATATTGCAAAGGTTGTTCCTTTTGGGCTTTGGTGTGTAAGTCCTAATTTCATAAGTAATTTATGAGTTTGGGTGGTTCGGTTTCAGGGGGAAGTGTCGGGTTTCTCGGCAGTTTGGGTTGTTCCGGCTGTGGTGTTTTTCAGCAGTGGGAGGGGGTGGAGTCGAGCCTGGATCTGGATTTGATTTCAGAAAACGGAAACCATTCGAATCGGTTCGTTCTCTGGAGGGTGGAGAGAAGAGGTTCGGGCCGGTGGCCACGAATGGGGTCTCTCATGTCCACCCGCGGGTGGGCGACTGGTCATTCAAATTCGACCCATGGAGGCTTTCGTATGTCTGTTTCGGTTCTGTTCGAGTCGGTTTCCCTCCGACGTTGGGGTCTGTTCGTTCTCGGTACTGCTCTTCTTTTCGCGGCCTGTGTGCCGGGAGGAGGGCCACCATCACCGACCGTGACCAGCGGTGGGGGTTCGAGTTCCACGGCGGTATCCCCGGCCACGGCTCCGAAAACGATCTATCTGACCTGGCAGGGGGATACGAGTCGGACCATGACCGTCAATGTCCAGGTGCCGACTCGTTTGGAGTACATTCCGCGAGGTTCGACCTGGAAATATCTCGATGACGGCTCCGATCCGGGGAACGGCTGGACCGGTCTTTCGTTCGTTGAATCGGGTTGGAAGAGCGGCAAGGCGCCGCTGGGATACGGGAACGGAAACGAGACCACGACCGTGGGATACGGTTCGGACGCTTCCAAGAAATATGTGACCACCTATTTTCGTCACTCGTTCGAGTGTGCCAATGCCCAGCAGGCCAGCGACCTTCTCTTCGAGGTTGTTCGTGACGATGGGGCGGTTGTCTATCTGAATGGTCAGGAAGTGTTGCGCAGCAACATGGCGACGGGACCGGTGAACTCGGGGACGCTGGCTCCAGGGAACGCTTCCGACGATGGGCGAACCGATCAAACATTCACGATCGCCTCCTCTCATCTGCGGACCGGACGTAACGTGGTGGCAGTCGAGATCCATCAATCGAGTCGGAAGAGTAGCGACATTCGATTCGATCTGCGTCTTTCTGGAAAGCGGTCCCAGCCGTTGGGCACCGCTCGGGTTCGATACGATCGGGTTTCACGGGGTGGGGTCAGCAGTTCCTACGTCTGGCAAGCTTCCGGAGCCCCTCGGACGATTCCCGGTCTGACCGATCGGGTCATCTACCAGATCGAGTTGACCGGCCTCGTGCCCGGAGCGAGTTACCATTTCGTGACCGGGAATTCCGAGATCGGGTACTCGACCGAACGAAGTTTTCGTACCCTTTCGGCCACTTCGGGAAACCTCCGAGTGGTGGTTGGCGGTGACATGGGAACGGGAGAACCGACTCGCCGTTTGCTCGACCAGGCGGCGGCGCAAGAACCCCACTTTGCGGTCATCGGGGGGGACATCGCTTACGCCGACGGCGTGCTCCGGAACGTCTCGAGGTGGGACGCCTGGTTCGAGAACTGGTGTCAGCGGATGATCACACCCAAGGGGTATACGATTCCCGCTGTGCTCGCGATCGGGAATCACGAGGTGCGGGGTTCCTACGGTAAGACGCCGACCCAGGCTCCGTTCTTTTTCGGTTTCTTCGCTCAGAGTGGGACCCAGAGTTACTTTGTTCGAACCTATGGGCCCGACCTCGCCCTCTTTGTCCTGGATACCGGGCATGTCACCTCTCATGGGGGCGCTCAGACTACCTGGCTGGATCGAGAGTTGGGCAAGCACAGCAATCGGCGTTATCGGATGGCCGCATATCATGTTCCCCTCTATCCCGGGCACCGTTCCTACAACGGGTCGTATTCGGCTCTGGGTCGAAAACACTGGGCTCCTCTCTTCGACCGTCATCAGTTGACGGTGGCGCTGGAGAACCACGACCATGTGCTCAAGCGCACCCATCCGATCCTGGGCGGGAAGGTTCACCCTTCCGGAACGGTCTATCTCGGCGACGGTTGCTGGGGAAGATCGGCTCGAAGTGTCGAGAATCCGCTTCGCTGGTATCTGGCTCACGCGGAGCCCAAGCGCCACATTTGGGTACTCGATATCGCGAGCCAGTCGTTGGTCGCTCGAGCCATCGATATGAGCGGTAACGAGGTGGATCGCTGGAATAAGTGAGGAAGGTTCCGGGCTGAGTTCCTGGGATTCGGGATCGGGTATTCCCTGGTCGATGGGTGGGGAATCGTTTCTTTCCGAAAAAACCGATTAAGTTTCAGGGGGTTCCTGCCGAAACATGTTACGGAGGGGTATCGAATCATCCAATCGACGCGTGGCTGAAGCGTTTTCAGCCAGGAAAACACGATGGAAATCTCCAAGCTCCCACCCCTCGACGCACCTCTCCACGGAGAGTCGGTCTTTGGACCTAAGCGTGAGACTCCCGATGTGGAGGGGCGTTCCGATCCGATCGGTGAATCGGGTTCGGGGTCCTCGGCTTCTTCGGAGGTTCGGTCGGTCGAACGGGGAGGGGCGGCGAGTGGAGGCGAACTGAATGAAGAAGAGCGGCGGGAGGTGGCGGAATTCGAGCGGCGGGATCTCGAGGTTCAGCAGCACGAGAGAGCCCATCGAAACGCGGCCGGATCGTTGGCCCAGGGCGGAGTGAGCTACGAATATGCGGTTGGACCGGACGGCAAACGCTACGCCGTTGGGGGTGAGGTGAAGATCGACGTCTCCAAGGAGCAGGGAGACCCCGAGGCGACCATCCGCAAGGCCCGACAGATTCGGCGCGCGGCGCTGGCGCCGAAACAGCCCTCGGGGGCGGACCGAGCCATTGCCGCCCGCGCATCTCGGATGGAGGCCGAAGCGAGACGAGAGATGAGCCGAGCGGAAATCGACGGGATAGAGGAAGAAGGGTCCGTGGTCGGGGAGGAGTCGGGGGCTTCAGTCGCTGCAGACCCGACCACGGAAGGCCCGGCGGTAGGGGAAGCCGTTCCCTCCGGACCCGCACCCGTCATCCCATCTGCCGACGAACCGGACCCGGGATCATCGAACGAGGAGCCGGGCGCTCACATCGATCTGTTCGCCTGAGATTCTCTCGCGATGCGGTCGCTCCTGGTGAATACCTCCGGAGATTTTCGTGTCGTCAGGGATCGGGTTTGTTCCCTGAACGGGAAGACCCGCGTAGGTACACATAATAGGCAACGAGGGGGAGAAACATATAGAAAACCAATTGGACTATTTCCTCGGGTACTCCAAGTTTACGAGCCATCGCGCCCAGCGCCGAGGGGCTGAGTGGGTCCAGAAGTCTGGAGCAAACCCACAGAAAAAAATCCTGTACGAGGGTCTGTACGAGGGTAATCAGCAGAGCGAGGACGAGAAAGCCGAGAAAGCCCACTCCGACCCCCATGAAAACGCGCAAACAACTCCTACCCGCACTTTTGTCGATGGGTTGCTCGGATTTGATATTGGTCAGAATAGAGAGGCTTCCTTCGACTGTAGAGTCTTCAGACTCTGGCGACAGTAGTTCATCAACTACGGTAGGAGTGTCGTCGTTAGTGCGGGTACCTGCGAGTGCAGGGGTGGCTCCCAATCCAGCATGTTCGATTCCGGCCTGGATCGCTCGCATGATCGGTTGAAGAAACTCGACATCTCGTGCACGGATCTGTCGGTTCGGGCCGAGGCGGGTGATGAGAAAAAGGGACAGGTTGAAATTAAGATTCAGGAGCATTCGGGCAGGTGTGGTGGGTTGTACGCCCGAGGAGTCGCGGAACTGAACGGAATCGATATCGTCCCAGGGGTGGAACCAGCCGCCGATCCCCTGCTGATAAACGCCCCGGTCGTCGATCCGGATCCGAGAGGACCGAGAGATATAGGCGGAGATCACAAACGCCAGGAACGCGAGAGTCAGGCAGACCGAGAAAAATACGGGATTCGAATTTTTTATGTGTTCGCCGAGGCCAGCGCGACCGGCTCCGCCGAGGCTTGTGAGGATGGAAAGTAGCGACAGGGTTCCAGCACAGAGTAAAAAGAGTCCGCCCCAGGTAAACGCCTGTTTCAAGCTGAGGTGATAGGGGAAAATCAGCGCCTTGGGAGGGGCGGCGGGGTCGTCTCCGTTTGCCGGGTTTCGACTCCCTGGGCGAGCTTCGGGAACCCCGGCGGTTTTTCCCTTCTCCAGGGTGAGGAGATCGTCGAGCGGGAGATCCTGTTGAATGGCGAGAGCTTGCAGGACCTGATGTTCCAGGACGTACCCCAGTTCAACGAGAGTCTTACCGATGGGTAGGTCCCGGCTCTTCTGGTATTCGAGCGCCTCCTCGACCTGTTCGGGAAGACAGAAGTTGTTATCGACGAGGATCTTTCCGAGTAGCTCTTTGGGGTGACTCATCAGGAGTAATTAGCCGATCAGGGACGATGGTTGGGGGGTCGGGAAGGGTGCGCGCGATCTTTCTCGTCCGGGAACGGGTTCATGACAATCGGAATCGATCGAGTTGTCAACGATAGGTTCGTTCTCATCGAGGAGAGGAACCTGCTCTCGGGAATCGTCGTTCCGGAGCGGGGTCGATTTTTTTCGCGACTTTTGAAAGCACGAAGTGATTGTCTCGGATACCTCGTTGCCGGGATCCTTCTGGGAAGCGAGTTCCGGCATGATCGGTCGTTTCGGATGGTCCGGCGACCGTGCGATTTTCGAGCGGCTCCCGGAAGTGGGAGCGATTTTTAAACGGAGGTTCGATTTCATGAACGTAGCACATAAACCCTTTCGACGATGGCTTTTGGGTGGATTCTTGCTGTCCCTATCCATGACCCTGGTTGCTTGTGATCCCGCGATTTATCAAGCGCTCGGGGAGTACCACATTCAGGCGATATGGACCCAGCCGGTCAAGAAAGCCACGGTGGAGAAGAAACTCGAAACCAAGCTCGAGGCGGCCCTGGATCAGCATCTCAAGGGAAAAGTTTTCGAAGTGCCCGGCCCCAACATCTACGTCAAGTACATCAAGTACGAAGACGTGAAGCTGGGCTCGAAAGCGCCCGAACTCTCGGTTCCCGCGGTCGACAACTTCGCCACTTCCACGTACGACTACCACAAGATCTACTGGCAGGTCGACTGGAACGAGGGCAACGGCGCCAAGGTGAAATTCAAGCTGGTTCTGGACTCCACCCACTGGTGGATTGCGGAGTGGGCGGTCCCCGACCACTGGGTGAAGGTTTCCAACCTCGACGTTCACGGTAGCGGGTACGCGATGGTCGCTCTTCCGAAGGGATCGAGTTCTCTGCCGACTCTGGTCAATGTGTTTGTCAACTCGGCGAACATCGACCTTACAGCTACGGCTGAGGGTTGGTTCTGGAGTTTCGATATCAGCAACATGGTCAAGAATCAGCTCAAGACGTCTCTTCTGCAGAACATTGTGGGCAAGGCGATCACGTTTTCTCTGTACAGCGACAACGTGACCGAACTGTTCTGATGTTCACCCCGAACCTGGAGGATGATGCCATGAAGAAGAAATATCTGATGTTCAGCGGAGTGGGAATGGCCCTCGCCCTGATCGTCGCAATCCAACTCCGTTTCGGGACCGATTCTGCCGCGCCCTCCCCCTTGAGGGGGGGCGCTGGAGAGCGTCCCGTGGCGGTTCAGCCTCGCGCTGCGGGCTTGCCGTTGAATCTCGAAACCCGTGTCCCCGCGCAGCCGATGAACGCGCTTTCCCTGGCCGCCGCGGCTCCGAAGCAATCCCACGGTTCAGCCGAGGAGGGGGCCCGTGAGATCGTCAAGAGCCTTTCGGTGGATCTCGATCCCCAGCGCGCGGCGCAGATGAGCCACTTCCTGCGCAACGATCCCGAAATGGCCGAAAAGCTCGTCGCCTTGGCGCGCGGTCTGCTCGGTTCGGAGCATCCGCGGGAGCGTGCGCGAGGTCTTCTCATCCTGTGTGGGCTGGGTCAGATCGATCTCTCGACCTGGCAGTCGACCCTTCTTGGGGAAGGGGACGTGGAGGCGCGTGCCGCAATGATCCGGATTCCCGCCACCGGCGAAGAAGAGTCCCGGGAACGTGTTCCGTTTCTCCTGGAGCGGATGACCGCCGATCCTTCTCCGGTCGTGCGATCGGCCGCGATCGAGGCGCTTCCGGGGACGCTCGACGAGCGGAGCGTCTCCAGTCTCCTGTCCACCCTCGTCGAGGATCCCTCTCCCGAGGTTCGGAAGATGGCCGCGACCTACTTTCAGGCCGCCGGAAACGCGAAACCCGACGTGCTCCAATCGCTCCTGTCCGTCGCGTCCCGTTCAGAGGAAGATTCCTCCGTCCGCTGGGCCGCCTTGCGCGCCCTGCAGGAACTCGAGGAAGCGCGTCCTGGCGTTCTCGTGTCGGTGGATTCGAGCGACCAGGAACTGAAGAAACTGATTGAGCAGATCGTTCCCGACCAAGATGGATAAGAACATTTCCTCCGAGAAACATTCGGTCGGACCGAAACGGAGGCGTCTGAAACGGGTCGATCCGCGATTCATGGGAGCGAGCGGCCAGGCGGGTGGGTTGATCGGAGCCGGATCGGTAGAATGATCTCGTTGGGTTTCGGGGAGGAGGGTCTCTCCGGCCCGGGTTCCATGGTGGGAGTGTTTTCGATGAAACGAGGCCGAGTCGGGTTCACCTTTCTCGCGGTTTGTTTTTTTGTCGGGTGCGGATCGGCCAGATCTCAGGAGTCCACCTTCGAGGGGCTTGCCTACCAATTGCATCGACCGAGCGATTCGGGAAGCCATCCGCTTCTGGTGTATCTTCACGGCGCGGGGGGGGGCTGGAACCGTTCTCTGATGAAGCCGGCGTTTCAAAAAGCGCATCCGTCTTTCGTGCTGGTTCCGAAAACGAAAGGCTTTTGGATATCCCCCGCATCGAAATCTCCCGACTGGAGCGAGGAGAAGATCCGGAGCTATTCTCGCCCCTTGCAGAAGTTGATCCGTAAGGCCATGGGCCGAAATGAGTCGGAGAAACCCAAGGTTCTCCTCACACTGATCGGGTTGATCGAATCTCTCGTCCAGCGGTACCCAATCGACCGCAACCGGATCTATGTGCTGGGACACTCGATGGGGGGGATGGGGTCGTGGGAGGCGATCTGGGAACGCCCGGACCTCTTTGCCGCTGCGGCCCCCTCTTCGGGGGTGATCAGTCTCTGGAAAGATCTGGAACGGGTGAAGTCGGTTCCCGTCTGGGCGTTTCACGGTTCGAAGGATCGCGCCGTTCCGGTGGAGGGCACCCGCGCGCTCTTTTCTCGACTTCAGAAACTGCAGGGCCAGATGAAATACACCGAACTCACCGGGGAGGGACACAATTCGGGTCGTATCGCTTTTAACTACTCCGGAGACGACCCGTCCCGCGGGTGGGTCACTCGATCCAGTTCCTCCGATTGCGACCCCACAAAGGGCTTCTGGGACTGGCTCTTTGCGCAGAGTCTGCAGGGCAGGCGTTAGGGGGGATCCGAGAAGGACGGATGGGAGGCGAAGGTGTTCGGAGCAGTGAGCGGGAGATGAATCGGTCGATCAACAGGTGGTGAAAGGGAGCGGGAAATTCTCGGTCACCAGAGGGGCTCTTTGACCACCATCACATAAACTGTTAACGCCGCGGCGATAAAGGCGGGGACTCCAAGCGCGGTCCACCCGCGGGTCAGTCGCCAATATTCGCTCGGAAGTGGCTCGTCTTTTTCCGCCGCCTGCTGGGCAAGCGTTCGCATGCGGATTTGCATGAAGGCGGCGGGTAGCCACAAAATCCCGGTGAGGAGATAGAGGCCGATGCCCCAGCGAACCCAGGTCGCCTGAACGGTCCAGTCGGTCATGAGAAGTCCGGTAACGGGCAAGATGACCCCGGCCGGTACGGTGAAGATCCAGTCGGCGAGGACGATGTGACGCATGGCAAAAGCGACGGTTTTCGCGTCTTGGGTCAAGTCCGCGTTGACCTTGACAAATGCGGTGGAGAGACCCGCGCCAAAAAAGAGTGCCATGCCCACGAGATGAAGAATCTTGAGATAGAAATAGTTCATCTGCAAAGTTCCAATCTTAGTGCCTCGTTACACCGGTGAATCGGAGTACGCCTCCGCGGTATTGTCTCATCTTATCGCAACATCAGGCCACGGTGCGAACAGGTGGGGAAGGTCGCGCTCCTTCTTCCGAGCGAGTTCTTCGCGGTTTCTCGGGGTGGATCGTTCAAGGGGATCGTGGGGGGAGTCTCATATGGCCACCGGGTCGTCCGCGCTCGGAAGCCACGATCTCGGCCATGATGCTGACGGCGATTTCGGCTGGGGTAAGGGCGCCGATGTCGATACCGATAGGAGCCCAGATTCGGCTCAACTGTTCACGAGTGAATCCCTCGGTGACCAGGTTGTTGATGACCGCTCGTACCCGTCTTTTGCTCCCCAGCATGCCGATGTAACCCATATCGGTATGAAGTAGCTTTCGCAGGCAGAACTCGTCGTGACGATGGCCGCGGGTGACGAGGACAGCGAGCACATCCGGCCCGATATCGAGGGAAGGCAGCGCCTGGTCGAAGGGTAAGGCCACAACTCGGTCGGCGGTGGAAAAGCGTTCGGTGGATGCGAACTCGGGCCGGTCGTCGATAACGATGACCCGGTAGTCGAGCATTTTGGCCAGTTGACTCAACGGTTGGGCGATGTGGCCCGCGCCGCAGATGAGAAGGGTTTGTCGATCCCCGACGAACTCGAAAAAGATCCGACCTTCCGGAGTGTTTTCTGTGATGCAGCGTCTCTTCTCGAGGACTGCGCGGCAGGGCGCTTCCATGTCGACAGGAGTCGCGGTGTCCTGACCGACTATGGTGGCGGTATGCTCCTGACTCTCGACGAGGGGGATCATGCGAACGATACCAAGCGGTCCCGGTGTCGTCAGGGTGTCCAGGTCGTTTCCTGCTCCGCTCCACGTTTCCACCTGGATATGCATGACACCGCCACAAATGCGATCGGCGGTTTCGGTTAACTGGTCGGTAAGGTCGACGCGTACCAGGCGGGTCCCACGAGCCCCCTCGGAGAGCATATCCAGCGCGACGGTGAGGACATCCGCCTCTCCGCAACCGCCTCCAACGGTTCCCCAACTTCCCGTTTCCGTGACGAGCATCTTGGCTCCCACTTCTCGAGGGGTTGAGCCCTTGGTGCGCACGACGGTGGCGCTGACGACCGGCTTGCCCGTGGCGAGTCGTTGCTTGATCTGTTGGTAGCATTCCAGGGCATTCATGGGGGGTACTGCGACGAAATCTCAGGGTGAATTTTTAGGAAGAAAGAGTACCAATGTCGCTCAGGAGAGAGAAGGGTATTCAACTCTATGAGATTCCAAAACAACACCTTAGAGGAAAGGTGGGAGTGGGCGATCTCGAAACGATAAGCGACTGCATTCGTAAATGTCGTTTACGAGACTTGCCTGAAAGCGCCAACTCAATTGACAAACGACGGGGATGAGGCCGCTTCCACTTCGCTATCGGTGAATCCTGCTTTGACTTAAGTCGCTTGTAGAAAGAGTTTTTGGTCGGACCGGTCAACATTCTGGGATTTTGCCCTTTTACGGTATGTCGATTGCAAGATTATTTCGGGCTTTCTGTTCGACAAACTGGAGGTTTTTGGATGGTCAGTCAATTCATCGGCCTGCGTTCCTCTTCCGAATCGTCACCGTTTTTCCTCCTTTTTTGTCTGGTCAGAGATCCGGGGCGGTTTGCCCGGAATCTGTTTCATGCCAGAAGAGTTTTGTCCTACATGAGAATGTGTTTGCCCACGGATTTTCGAATTTTGTTTTACCGCTTGCTGGTGAAAGACTTTGTTGTGGAGGTTTTTGATTTGATGTCCATTTCGCCGCGTGACGGTTTTGCTCGAACCGAATCTGTCCGGTCCATTTTTCAGGGTTTCGTCTCCAATCCGAGGCGAACCCTTTTTTGATATCCAAATTTAGAAATTTGTCGAGTGACTCGATTCGTGTGAATTTAAAAAAAAAAATGAAAAAACGAAACAAACTGACGTTTGTTGTTCTTGGGAAAGAGGCAAAGTCGCCAGTGTGTCCTCTTCTGAAATTGTTTGATGGCTTTTATGCCTGACTTTTGAATCGATCGGATAGGGGGCGGTGATGTCGCGTAAACCTTTTAATAAAAAGAGATTAAATAAATGTGGGGAAAAGGGGCGAGAGAGAAAAAAACTCGCCATCTCAACCTCCACCCCCGTTTCGTCTGATCTTCCTCACCTGGTTCTTCTTGACGATCCAGAGCGTTCGGCTTACTCCCTTCCCGAAGGGGTGACCCGCATCGGTCGTTGCCAGAGTAACGATTTCCAGGTCGACGACCGGAGTGTGTCTCGCCTTCACTGCGTGGTGACTCGCCTCGGGTCGGTGACCCGCGTCCATGATAGTGAGAGTCGTAACGGCACCCGAGTCGGACGGTCTCGGGCGAAGGGGCAGGTTGTTCAGGATGGAGACCGGATTATCGTGGGCCTCCGACTTCTTCAGTTTCGCTCACCGTCCGACGCGGTTCCCTCTCCGATCCCGGAGAAAGTCCCCGCGGTCTCCAAGAAGGCCATGTCGGTGCGAAAAACATCGCCTCGGAAGTCCCGATCGCTGGACTGGGGCTTCACTTTGCTCGCGATGGGTTTGTTCCTCGGGGTGAGCTTTACCGCGTTGGTGGACCTGGGACGGGTGATCGGCGAGGATCGATTGCGTGTCGACCGGGCGCAAGACATGCTGGAAAGTTCGCGGCGGGACTGGAAGAAGCAGAGGGGGGGGCTCCAGGCGAGACTCGTTCGTCTCGAAGCGGATCTTCAGGCGCAACTCGTCCGTCTCGAAGCGGAAGTTCAGCAACTCGACCTGGTCGAAGGTCAGAGAAAGGCCTTGGGGGATCAGCTCGCCTCCACTCGACAGGAACTCCAGGAACTGAAGGAAACCGACAAGACCCGGACTCAGGCATTTGACCAGGAGCTAGGGTTACTCCAGGGAAAATTGAAAGCTCTGGAAAGCAAACTCGCTCTGGCTCGTACCCGAGAAGATCAGTTGTTGGCCAAGAGAGAGGAGTCGAGGGAGACGCCCAAAATTCCGGAACCAGCTCGTCGAGCTCCCATCAAGCGGTCGCCGCTTTTAGCCGTCTTACCCAAGCTCGAGGGAGGGATCGGAGAGTTGGAGAATGGCACCCTTCGGCCCCAGAGATTTGACGCGTTGGTCGCAAGTCTCGCGCGACGCCTGGTTCCCCCAGTCCCGTCTGTCGCTTCAGGCGATTCAGACGAAACGATCGCAATTCGTTCCCGGCTGATTATCTGGGTCGTCGATTCCGGACCCAAGACGATAAAGGCAATGGGGGAATTTACCTCGGCGATCAAACAACATTTCGAAACCCCGCCTGGCCTTCTCGATCACGCCCTGGTCGGAGTTGGGGCCGGGGTGAATTTTTCTTCACCTGGGGATGTCAACCGTCTTACCCGCGGAATGGATCATCTGATAGGTGACGATGCGCCCCACAATCTGACCGGCGTCCTCGAACCGATCCGTCGCAAATACTCCCGGCATGATGAGGTCGCCATCGTCGTTTTCACCCTCGACAACTACGATCTCGAGGGACACGTAAAGAACATCGAGAATTCGGTTTCTGCCCTTCGGCGCGACCGGATACCGCTTTTCGCTCTCACACCCGAGACCGGTCTGTCCGATTCATACTGGTTTCGCCTTGCCCAAGATGGGCACGGCTATCTGAAAGTGATGGGCAAGGCGGGTTTGACTCCGGCCGGTTCGGAAGCCCCCCTTGTCGAACTCCCCTGGGGCTGGAAGGACCAGGTGATCGATCCGCACGGGACGGTTGGATCCGCCTATTCGGTCTACGCCTGGAACCGCTTGACTGCCGCCAGTGGCGGCGAGGTCCATCTTGTCCCGATGCCGCCCACAGGCCGGTCATTTTGCAGTCGTATTCAGTGCGCTCTTTGTGGTGGAGGTCACGGTAGCCGTCATCACAATCACAAGAGCTTTCACTGTAGTCACAAGAGTTGCTCAACCAAGTACGACACCGGTCGCCTCGGCTTCCTCGAGCCGTGGATTCGTAGCCGTTCCAGATATGTTCGCTCGCTCAATCGGTGGGATCGGGCGGTTCGGACTGCCTGGTCGGGGGCTCACCGTGGTGGTCTCATCGAGTCCAGTCCGCCTCAGGCGGTGGGTCCACACCAAACCGAAGCGATCCAGTTGAATGTCGGGGTGCAAAAGCAAAAAAAACATCTCGAGAATAGACTCCATAAGGTACTCCGCGACGGGGGTGTGGTGACGATTTCTCGATCCGACATCAAGCCCGTGCGCCACAGTTTAGTGAAACGAATGAACTGCGCTGCGAAGTTGGTCCAAGGGATACCTGGCGGGAAGGTGACCTCGACCCAAGTCGCCCAACGCAGGGGCAAGGCCAACGCCGATGCCGTCCGGATCATCCTGAGCGCGAGTTATTTCACTATCAGCCAGCAGATTCGGGTCCTCGACGAAATCCGTCGCAACTGGCCATCGGGAGGCGATGGCAAACAAAAGATCTCGATTCGGGTTCGCAGGATCCCTTTTTGCCACGGAACCCAATCCGTTCTGGATTATCCGTGGCCGGGTGGAAACCCCTCACGAAAGACACTCGAGGGAATCTGTAAGAGAGTCGATCCGCTTCTGGATCTCTACGGCCAGACTCCTTGGGAACTCGTTATTCGCCGAACGGTACTCCTACATCCGGAAGCGAAATTTATTCCCAAAATAACGGGGAATCCAATCCCCGGAACTGGCTCAGGGGGACCCGGAAAGACGACTGTCCCCGACAAAAGCAGAAAACTTAAAAAACCCCCCAAGAAATCGGAGATCAAGAAGCCCAAATCCACCTCGAGTAAGAAGACGAAATCCACTCCGAGCAAGAAACCGGTTCCTCGTCCGCCGGCGAGGCCGTCACGTTCAGGAGGCGGTTCTTCGAGGAGCGGAAGCGGAGGGCAAGCGACCGGTGGTTAGCGGATATTTGGCAGTACGGTCTTTTCATTCTCATCCATTTCGCTCCGGTTTTCCTGAGACCGGTTCACCACGACGTGAATCCGAATTTTCTTTGTGATTCGCCTGATCCGTTTTCGGCGACAAGCCACGAAGAGTCGGAATACTCCTCTGCGCGTCGAGATGAGGGTGAGTTGGGGACGAATTCTTTCCGTCCGGTGCGGTCGGATATTGAGTGCTATCGACCCCGCTGAATGTTCAAAACGCGGTAATCGAGCATGCGAATCTTCTCGATGAATCCCTCCGGATTGGAGCCCACTGCGCGGGCGATCGCGCGCTGTTGTCCCTTCCACTCGAAGGTGATAAGGCTCGCTAAAGTCGTGTTCGAACGGGTCGCGGCCTGGGTCAGTTGATCCGCGAGGCCTTCGAGTCCTTTGTCCATGCCGTCAAAAGTCACCCGGACAGGGTTTGGGCCGCCGGAGAGTATTCGTGAGAAGACCTTGAAAATGTCCGACTCGGTGATGATCCCTACCAGTTCGTCCTCCGCGATGACCGGGAGTGCGCTGATTCGATGAGTACGCATCATGGCGGAGGCGTTTTCTATGGGTTCGTCCGGTTTGATGTGAATCACCGGCGACGACATGACTTTCTTCACCTCCGGAAGATCTTCCGGGTTGGTGGTGGAGTCGACCCGAAAGGGGTTCACATCCGCGGGGTAAGCGTGATAGAGATCCGTATTCACGAGAATTCCTACGACCCTTTTTCCCCCTTCTGAGTCGCGAACGACAGGCAAACGGCGAATCCGATTTTTCACCATCAGGTGGGCGGCCGCGTCGATACGTACGTCCGGGGATACGGTAATCACAGAACGTTGCATCCACATGGAAACGATCATTTTCGGGTGTACCTGCGGGTCGGGAAAAAACGTGAGGCAGAATATCTGACGAGTTGGCGGAGTCGAGAGCTCGTTGGAACACCGAATGTCACTTACCCAGATGGAAGTGAACGGCTGGACCAGGGAGGACAATCCTCACATCGATCAAGGGTATCAAGAGACGTGAAGAGTCGGTAGAGGGCGAGGAGTTCATGAGCGTGGAAAACGATTTCGGTACCTTCCGGCCATCCAAATGCTCATTTCGAATCGATCGAAGCCTGTTGCGTCGAGGTGTCTTTTCACCGGGGAACTTTTCCCCTCTCTTCGGGCCTCGGCTTTCCCCGAGGCCCGAAGATGGAGAAGAGGTCATTCTCCCTTTTCAGCGGCCTGGGAGATCCGGAAGACTTTCTCGCCAACTTTCACGATGACTCGCTCTCCCAGGGACAGGCAGCGGGCGATCGGCTTGGAACGGGCGGTCAGTTCGAAGTAGGCCTTGGACAGGTACTCGATTTCGATGACCTTTGCCTTGTCCTTCTCGTGATCGTAGGTCGAGTCGATCCAGGTCCCATCGATCTGGTAGAAGGTCTTACTCCCGACCCGGCGTATGGCGCGTTCGGTTTCGTTTTCGGCAGATTCGTCGTTCTGGGCCAGGGAGTTGGCTTGCTTGTCTTTTTCGAGCTTCTGGGAGAGTTCGACCGCCTTTTTGCCTCCCGTTTGTTTCAGGTTATCGTGCATGAATCGGGCCTTGCGCTCGAATTCTCGGTCTTGTCTTCCCAGCTTCTCGATAACCGACTTCGCGGGGTTCACTCCTTCCGCACGGTAAACGCCGTAAGAAAAGTGACGATTGAATTGGTGGTGCCAGGCTGGCGCGAATCCGTGCCCACGACGGTTTCGCCTTCGTGTGATCGGTGTGCCCGCCATCTCCTCCTCCAGGATCAGTGCCGAGGTGAAGGGGGTGACCAGGCCGTATCGCTTGCCGAGGCGGACGATTTCTGCTTTCAGTTCCTTCGAGTGCCCGTGGAGGCGAATCTCATCGACGAGGTAGGCGACCTTGCGGTGAGCCCAGAGTCGAGGAAGGAACTCGGCGGACGAGTCGGAGGTGGGGAAGGTCGCCTCGTGGACGAATTCCCGCTGCTCGACGCCGATCTTTCCTCGGAGGTGGACAGCCACATCTCCCTTGCCGTCGTAACGTCCCAGGACGACGAGTTGAGTGCCTCGGAAGAGATCCGGGAGCTTCTTCGGATAGACGTCGAGGACTTCGACTCCGTCGATTTTCAGGTCGAGGTTCGCGAGCACCGGACTGGACGCCTTGTCGTAGAAACGCTTGACCTTGACCGCGATGTCCTCCCCTTCGGTTACGTATTCTCGAGTTCCCTGGTTGGCTTCGGCGATCTTGTCGAGCAGATGGGTGTCGAGATTGGAGCCGACACCGAAGACGAAGATTCTCGAACGCGCCACGTTTTTCTTTGTGACGTTGGCAAGGATCTGGGTGGGGTTCCGTTCGCCGATCGTCGGTTTGCCGTCGGTGAGAAAAATTACCATCGGAAGGATGCCTTCGGGCGGGGTGGCTGTGAGCGCTTGGGTGAGCGCTTCATCGATGGCGGTCCCGCCGCGGGCTTCGAGAGCCTCGACGAAGCGAACCGCTTGGGTCACGTTCTGTTCGGTCGCGGAGAGGAACTTCGGGGCGAGGGGCCGGGCCTCGGTGGAGAAGGCGATGACGTTGAAGTGGTCCCGGGGATTGAGGTGTTTCAGGCAGTGAATCAGGGCCCGTCGCGCCTGCTCCATTTTTTGGCCGGTCATCGATCCGGAAGTGTCGACCACGAACTGGATCGCCTTGGGCTGGATTTCGTTCTCGTTGTACTCCTCTTTGGGGGTGACAAAGAGGAGGAAGAATCCGTCTTCACCCTCTTCCCGGTGGGTGAGAAGAGAGAGCCCCAGGTCTTTGCGGCTCTGACTCGAATAGAGAACGAAATCCCGACCGGGAACGACGTTTTTCCCCTCGTAGACGACTCGAGCGGCCCGATCGCCCTTACGAACGACATCGACCGGGTGGGTCGGCGAGTAGATCGCTTTCAGGGGGATATCGCTGGCGAGATCGACCGAGATGACGACTTCCTGGAGGGGTTTCTTCGAAAATCGGGACGAGTTGAGAGGATAGACGTATTCGGTGATTCCCCCCTCGCTGTTCAGAATCTGTTCGTAGCGGATCTCGATCGTGACGTCACCACGAGCGGGAATGGGGAAAACGCGAGCTCGGATCATTTTCTGCCCCACGTATTCGAGCAGGCCGGGGTCTTTGCGACGGCGCACAATCGATTCGTAGATATTGCGGGCCTTTTCGCTTTCGATGACTTCGGCCGAGACCATCTTCCCGTTCATCGACATCTTGAACTCCCCGATGGTCGCTTCCGGGGGGAGTGGAAAGATGTAGGTTCCCTCGAGCTGGGCTCGGTTGGGGTTGTGAAAGATCTGTACGATGTGGGTGGTAGCCACGCCTTTTTGCATCGAAACATGGATCCGGTGAGAACGGATGAAGACCGCCTGAGGACCCGTTTGCGGGGTCGGTTCGGTCGTGGGGGGGCGAGGAGCGATCCTCCGGGTCATTTCGATACCTTGCCCTGAGGAAGGGGGGGATAGAAGAGTTATGGCCAGGCAAGAAAGGAGGGCAAAGGTCAGTCGGGCATGCATCGGATTTCACCTTCAGTTCAAGGGGTTATATCGAAACGTATGCAGAAAGGGCTTGGTCGCGATTCGTTCTGCTACCAAACTCAGACGCAGGGAATACGTTCGGGGTTCCTCCTTTTTGATATTATTTTCATGTCCAGAGACATGGGCAGTCCGATGCCCTCCTAATGGTCTGTCGGAGAGTGGGTTAGCTCAGAAGATCGACCGAATGCGTTGGGGGCGAAGCCCCAGGTTTCGGCAAATATACGGGGAGTCGGCCTCTGGGTTCTTCGAGAAATCGAAGAGTCGAATGCTCACTTTCCAGTCGAATGGAGGAGTCGTTCCGGGCCGAGCAGTGGGAAGGTCGTCAGAAGGAAGGTGCGCCTCGAGTTCATCCGGTCTTGCCGTTACTTCTCATTTCTGTCGGCAAGCGAACGGGGAAGAATGTCGGTTAGCCCAGGGCTTCCTGGATCGTACTCAGGTTTTCTTCCACCCAGTCGGCCAGCCGACCGACGCCCTCCGCGGGTCGGGTGGCAGGCGTCCAACCGAGTCGGTCCTGGATTTTTCGGATATCACAGACAAACACTTTCTGGTCTCCCGGTCGCCAATCTGCGCGGGTAAAGGGGAGCGGTTCTTGACTGCGGCTTTCGAGGATCTGAACCAGTTCGAGAAGTGAAAGTGTGTTTTCCGGTCCGCCTCCGACGTTGAACGCTTCGCCGGCGACACGATCCGGTTGTTGTAGCGCCATTTCGTAGAGACGGATCAGGTCGTCTACGTGAAGGACATCGCGCACTTGCTTGCCATCTCCGTAGATTGTGATCGGTTTCTTCGCGCGGGTCGCGATCGTGAACCAGGCGATCCACCCTTGATCTTCGACTCCGAACTGACGAGGTCCGTAGATACACGACTGTCGAAAGCTGGTCAGCTTGAGATCATAAATTCTCGCGTAATCGAGGACATATTGATCGCCGGCCCCTTTCGAGCAGCCGTAGGGGGAGTGAAAGTCGAGTGGGAACTGTTCGTCGATCCCCTGCGTTTGATCCCGGTAGGCATATCGGCCATCCCGTTCAACCACCACCGCCTGATCCATTTTTCCGTAGACTTTGTTGGTCGAGGAATAGACGAGTGGAGCGTGCGGAACGAACCGGCGCAAGGCTTCGAGAACGTTGAATGTTCCGAGTGCGTTGACCTCGAAGTCTTCCCTCGGATCGACCACGGAGGTGGTGACCGCCACCTGTCCGCCAAGGTGTAAAACGGCTTCGGGTTGCGTTTTCTCGAAAACGCTCTCGATCTCTTCAGGGCGGCGCAAATCGCCCTGCACAAACTCGACATCTGTTTTCTCCCGAATCCAGTCCAGATTCCGACCCGCTCCTCGGCGCGACAGATTATCGAAAATGACCACGCGCCAACCCGCCCGGTCGAAGTGATGTGCGGCGTTGGAGCCGATGAACCCGGCTCCGCCGGTAATCAGTAACGATTTCATGTTTGCGTTTCCTTCATCACTTCCTTGTCATGACTTTTCACGATCTGGCAAAGGCTCAGATTAGCCGATTTTCAAGATCTGAGTCAGCCCTTCTTCGACAATCGAGTCGATTCGTGAGCCTGAAAAAAGCTCTTCGGATCGTGTTCGAGCCGAGCTGGAAAGGTTCTGTCGTTCTTCGAAAACGAGCAGACGTTCCATCGCATCGACGAACTCTTCTGCGTTC
This sequence comes from Planctomycetota bacterium, assembly GCA_030748635.1. GTDB lineage: Bacteria > Planctomycetota > JACQVV01 > JACQVV01 > JASMLP01 > JASMLP01. The sequence continues at coordinate 23,747 of JASMLP010000071.1, read as the reverse complement.
GTCGCTCCGAGGTAGTGAACTCCGTCTTCGAATGGATAGTCAGCGATGCCGCGCGGGGTGACCACGGTCGGAAAACCTCGACTGAAGGATTCGAAGATCTTTTGCTGCATTCCCGCTCCGTAGAGGGATGGAATCAGCGCAATATCCATCTCTTGCAGAGCCTTGCCGATATCTTCGACATGCCCTCGCAAATGGATGCTCTCGCGGAGAAATCGATCGAAATCCTTCGGTACCTTCCCTCCGAAAATGTGAAACTCGAATCGACCTGGAAATCGTTCCTCGACTCGAGGAACCACATGAGCGAGCAGGAATTCGAGTGCTCTTCGATTGTGCGCGACGTTGTAGGTCGAACCCATGAAATAGGCGCGCAGAGGAGTCCGATCCCGAAGAATGAACTGCTGGGTATCGAGCGTTTCAGGCATCCCACGAAGCGGTAGATTCACCACTCGAGAATCTTTCCCTAATCGGCGGTACCAATTTCTTTCCCGCGGAGTGATCGAATAGAGAAGATCGGAACGTCGCAACGTGGTGCGTTCGGTCAACCACTTGGGAATGTACTGCAGGTAGTGCAGAAGGGTTCGTCCATCTTCTTCCAGGAAGTGATTCGCTTCCACATTGATCGATCGGGTTACGATCGGAATGTTTCGACGAGTGACATGTCGGTAAAGAGGCCAGAGGTAGGTGTAATCGAACCAGACCACATCGGGTTTCCATTCGTCGAGGGTCCGGGTCAGGGTTTCATTGATTTTGGGGTCCGTGTATTCGTAGGCGGAACCGTCCCAGAATCCAGGCCAGAGTAAGCGGCGAACGAGAACAGATATTTTCTTTAGAGCGCTCACCTTCTCGGTAAAACGGTACGGCACAAGTTCGATGGAAATCCCGTGGTTTTCTCCAAAAGTTTCGATCTTCTCTCGGTCCTGAAAGTCGAAAGCCTTGCCGATCACGCGGACTTCGTAGCCCAGTCGTCGAAACTGTTTCATTCCATCGAGTCGATCTTTCTCACACGCCCCCGAGTCGGGGATGGGAAAGCGAGGGGTGACGACGAGGACTTTTTTCATGACGGGTATACGCGTGAGAACAAACCGACTCGAGAGTTCTGGTAGCTCCGGGAAGACAGCGGAACAGGCGACACCGGAAAGCTGTAAGGTCGCGATCCAGATTCTTCAGGCTCTTTGAATGGCGGTGCCATCGGAGATCCAGTCCTGTCGTTCTGCTCTCAAAATAGAATCGATCCGGTAAGGCTTGATCATGGGCATGATAAAGATATTTTCGGGAGCTTCCTTGAATTTTTCCTGAACAGGAGGAGAAGATATATCCTTTCACACGACTCCGCGTTGGCGTCGCCAATGTTTCTGAAGCGGCGATTTGAGTCGATCGGTTGGCGGAATGACAAGGGAGAAGGTGTTTCTTAACCCAGCGTAAGCTCTCCTGAAAATCTTGCTTCGCCCCCTTGGGGGGGGCGAGTGGCGGTTGGATCGTCCAGTTTGCTGTTTCTCCTGGATCGAGGGGCGGACCGTGTAGAGAGTACTTGGCTTGACGCGTATTTTCCTCTGCGAGAAATCTGTTGTTCGCAAGGCAGGCTTCTTCTTGTTGGCCCAGAAAAATTAGGGGTAACTTTTCGCCCTCTGGTTAGGTAGAGGCAAGACTTACCCATCGCTTCAAGACCTGAAGATCTGAAAGAGGAGGTAACGAAATTATGATGAACATGGTTTGACCAAAAATGTCATCGATCCGAAAAGTTCCATGAACGTCATGCGTTGTCGTTTTCACTGATACGCAAAACCGTTACCGATCTGGAAGAGATGGCTCCAGTTTCACGACTCGATCTCCAGGGGAGGATGAACAGTGACGCACCGTATCGCGTAGGTGATACCACGTACACGGTGGCCGATTCCGGCACTTCTCGCTGTATGTTCTAAATTTCTTGTTCTCTTTATGAAAGCCTATATCTGTTATATCTGTGTCTTTGCCCAGTTCATAGATGACAACAAATCCGTGGTGGGAGTCGAGGAGTTCTTCTCCCCCTCGACGAAGAGCGGTTCAGGGTGGGGAATATTGTCTATCCTGGGGCGAATATCCCCTCAGTGAAGTCAGTGAAGATTGTAATGAAGTTCTCAATTGGAAAAAATTTGGGCCGTTCATTTATCGGGTTCGTTTTTTTTTTTTTCTCCACGGATATCGAATTTCAGGCGGAGATGTTAAATCGTGATCACCTTATTTGGTCTGCATTTTGCTGTAGTTTGGATTGCGGTAGAAAAATTTCAAATGCATAGGGGATCATCGCTTTTGATTGAAGCGACGGTTGAATAGTATGGGTTTGCTTCGTGCTGTACGCAAAATTATCAATAAGCCGATTTCGTCGACTCGTGAGGTATGCTCGGGAGGGGACTGTTGTGCAGTTTGTCGGTGAGAATCTTCTTGTGCGGCTTTTCAATACAAACGGGCACGGGGTCTATGCGTTCGGTGGGATCGGCCAATCGGTGTTCGATTACTTCGCTAAATGGCGGGTTTGTCTGGTTGATGTGTTGGCTTGCCTGCATGAGGTTCTGGTGACGACCGCCAATCTCCAGGTGTCTAATCGCTTGTCGGCCCCGGAATCGATCTTTTCTCTCGCTGACGAGTCGGTCTCTGGCCGACATCGTGTGGGTATTTACAAGGTTCAGGGAGCGGTGTCCGTTTTCTGCCGATCTCATTTCGAGGTATCGCGATGATAGCCGTCTCGAGGCGTTCTTTCCTGGCCATTCTCCCGATCTGGATCTTGTTGATCGGAGGGCAAGAAATCAGGGGGGATGAGCGGGCCTTGCAGGCCGAACAGGCCAAGAGTTTCTTCCGTCAAAACTGCATGAGTTGCCATACGATTGGGGGCGGACGATTGACCGGGCCCGACCTGAAGGGGGCTCTCGAGCGCAAGGATCGTTCCTGGCTCAAGCGGTTTCTGTTGGATCCGGTTGCGATGCTGGAAAGTGGTGACGCTTACGCCGCCAAGTTGAAAAAGGAATCCCGGGGGGCCGTGATGCCTCGGGCCGCTGGGATAACGCCCCAGGTGGCCGATTTATTGATAGATTTGATCGAAGCGGAATCGGAGCTGGAGAAATCGGAGTTTGCCGGACTGCAAATCAGTGAGCGACCGCTGACTGCCATCGATGTGGAGCGTGGGCGGGAGATCTTTCTCGGACTTCACAGCCTGGAGAGGCAAGGCGCTTCATGCATCTCCTGTCACTCGATCAACGGCATCGGGGGGCTCGGTGGAGGGCTGCTTGGTCCCGATTTGACGAAGGTTTACGATCGGCTTCAGGGGCGCAAGGGGCTTGCTACCTGGCTTGCGGCTCCGGCCACGCCGACGATGCAATCTATTTTCAAACCGCACCCGCTGGAGTCTGGGGAGATCCTCGCTCTGGTGGCCTACTTTAAAGAAGCCGCTGAAACGGGGTCGGAGGCTCCTCCGTCCGGTCCTCTCCACTTCATTCTTCTGGGACTGGTGGGGGCGGTGGGGGTGCTGGTCATCTTTGATGTGTTATGGCGAACACGTTTCCGATCTGTCCGGGCCAGGCTGGTTGCCGACCAGGGTGAAAGGGCTTTACATCGATGAGTAATAATGGATTTATTCCCTGGATCAAGGATGAGATGACACCGGAAACCCGGGGATGGGAGGAGTTTTACCGGAACCGCTGGCAGTACGATAAGGTGGTACGCAGTACCCATGGTGTGAACTGTACCGGTGGGTGCACCTGGTCGATTCATGTCAAGGATGGCATTGTGACCTGGGAGATGCAGGGGGTGGACTATCCCCTGCTGGAGCCCGGCTTGCCTCCCTACGAGCCTCGGGGGTGCCAGCGTGGGATCTCCTATTCCTGGTACCTCTACAGCCCCTTGCGAGTGAAATATCCTTACATTCGAGGAGCTTTGCTGGATCTGTGGCGAGAAGCTAAGGCTGCCCACGAAGACCCTGTCGATGCCTGGGGTTCGATGGTCGGTGATCCGGTCAAGCGTGAGCGTTGGCAGCGTGCTCGGGGTAAGGGAGGCTTTCGGCGTGCTGACTGGGACGAGGTCACCGAGATCATGGCCGCCGCCAACGTGCATACGATCAAAAAACACGGTCCAGATCGGATCGCGGGATTTTCTCCAATTCCGGCGATGTCGATGATCAGTTACGCTTCGGGTGCCCGGATGCTGCAGCTGATGGGCGGCATTTCGTTGTCTTTCTACGATTGGTATTGCGATCTGCCTAACGCGTCTCCGGAAGCCTGGGGAGAGCAGACTGACGTTCAGGAGTCGGCCGACTGGTACAACGCCAAGCTACTGGCGGTGATGGGGTCGAATCTGAACATGACCCGCACCCCCGACTGCCACTTTGCCGCCGAAGCTCGTCACAACGGCACCAAGATGGTGGTCTTCAGTCCTGATTTCAGTCAGGTTTCCAAATACGCTGATCAATGGATGGCCATCAATGCTGGCCAGGACGGCGCCTGGTGGATGGCCGTCAATCATGTATTGCTCAGGGAGTGCCACTACGAAAAACCGGTGCCGTATTTTATCGATTACCAGAAGAGATATACCGATGGACCCCACCTTGTCGAGTTGCATCCCGCCGATGGCCAGTACAAGGCTGGTCAGTTCCTTCGGGCTGGACGATTGGAGTCTTATGCCGAAGAAGAGAAGGCTGATTGGAAGTTTCTCTTCTGGGATACACAAACCGACGGTCCGAAGATGCCGATGGGCAGTGTGGGGCATCGTTGGGGCGCCGCGCAGGGGAAATGGAATCTCAAGTTAGAGGATGGCAAGACAGGGGAGCCGATCGATCCGACCCTCTCCTTCTTGGAAAACAATCAAGGTGTTGTTCAGGTCAGGTTGGACGACTTTGGGGAAGGTGGGACGCTCTTTCGCGGAGTGCCGATCCAGAAGATCGAGACTGCGGATGGTGAGACCGTGGTGGTTACTACCGTTTATGACCTGTTGATGGCGCAGTACGGTGTGTATCGCGGACTGGAGGGGGATTACCCGACTGACTACGACGATGAGAACGCGCCCTACACTCCAGCTTGGTCAGAAAAATACACCGGAATCGGCCGCAAGGATTTGATCCAGTTTGCTCGCGAATGGGGGCGAACAGCCGAGTATACCCAGGGAAAATGTACCATCATTATCGGCGCCGGGATCAACCACTGGTACCACGCTAACTTGATGTATCGTGCGGGAATCAATGCTCTGATTTTCTGCGGTTGCATCGGGGTTAATGGAGGCGGGTTGGCGCATTATGTGGGCCAGGAAAAACTCGCTCCTGGTGAGTCCTGGGGGGCGATCGCCTTTGCGAAGGACTGGTACGGCGCGGCAAGGCTCCAGAATGCGCCGAGCTGGCATTACGTTCACACTGACCAGTGGCGTTATGAGAAATCGTTCACCGATTACCATACTGTGCCAGCTGATCAGCCAGAGGGATCTCTGGCTAAGGGTCATACGATGGACACTCAGGTCAAGGCGGTTCGTAACGGTTGGCTCCCTTTTTACCCGCAATTCAACAAGAATAGCATCGACCTGGTCGAGGAGGCCCGAGCTCAGGGCGCCGATTCGGATGAAGAGATTGTGGATCACGTCGTTTCCGAGTTGAAGTCGAGAAAACTGAAGTTTTCGGTTGAGGATCCTGACGCCGAGGAGAACTGGCCTCGAGTCTGGTACATCTGGCGTGGGAACGCGTTGATGTCCTCGAGTAAGGGGCATGAATATTTTCTCAAGCACTACCTGGGGACTCATCACAACGCAATTGCTGATGATCAACTGGCCGTCGGATCGGCTCAGGATGTCAACTGGCTGGAGGACGCTCCTCAGGGAAAGATGGACCTGGTGGTGGATCTCAATTTCAGGATGGACACCTCCGCTCTCTATTCGGACATCGTTCTTCCCGCCGCTACCTGGTACGAGAAGGCCGATCTCAACTCGACCGACATGCACAGTTTTATTCATCCACTTTCACCGGCAGTGCCCCCGTGCTGGGAAAGCAAGAGCGATTGGGATATTTTCAAGACGATCGCCAAGAAGTTCAGCGAACTGGCGGAGCGTCACTTTCCTGAGTCGGTGACCGACCTCGTGGCGGTCCCCCTGGCTCACGACAGTCCGGCTGAGGTTGCTCAGCCATCTATCCAGAACTGGATCGATGGCGAGGTGGAGGCCATTCCTGGTCAGACCATGCCCAATCTCAAGCTGGTAAACCGTGATCTCAAGAATCTCTATCAGCAGTTTATCTCTTTCGGTCCTCTGGCCCGTGAAAACGGTCTGGGAGCGCACGGTACCCACTACGCTATCGATGATTTCTACGATCGGATGCTCGAGACTCATCCTGTCGAGCGGTGGGGAGGTAAGACCTATCCGTCTCTGAAGAAAGACGTCGATACCTGTAATGCGATCCTTCGCCTGGCTACGGTGACCAACGGAGAGTTGGCCTATCGGTCCTATAGCAACATGGAGAAAAAAACCGGGGTTCCTCTGGTCCATCTGGCCGAGGGGAGTCGTGATCAGTGCGTGGATTTCAAGTCGATTCAGGTCCAGCCCAGGCGTTTCCTCAACAGTCCGATGTGGTCGGGTCTGGTGAGTGGAGGTCGGGCTTATTCGGCGTTCACCTACAACGTCGAAAATGGGGTGCCTTGGAGAACGCTTACCGGACGGCAAAGTCTCTATCTCGAACACGAAGGTTATTTGCAGTTTGGAGAGCACCTTCCGACTTACAAACCGAAGCCCCTTCCGGTCCAGTACGCGGATTTGATGTTCAGTGAAGAGGTCAGTGAGACTTTGATGTTGAACTTCCTGACGCCTCACGGTAAGTGGCATATACATTCGACTTATGGCGACAATCACCGAATGTGCACACTCTCTCGGGGGGTCGAACCGTTCTGGATTAATGAGCGGGATGCGGAGCAGATCGGCATTGTTGACAACGATTGGGTCGAGGTGCACAACGATCACGGGGTGGTGGTGACTCGCGCCGCGGTCAGTGTCCGTATACCTCGGGGCATATGCATCATCTATCACTCGCCGGAGCGGACACTTTCTGTACCCAAATCACCCCTTCGTAAGGGGCGTCGGGCTGGTGGGCACAACAGTCTGACCCGTACTCGTCTCAAGCCCAACCTCATGATCGGTGGGTACGGGCAGTTTACCTATCACTTCAACTATTGGGGGCCGACCGGGTGTAATCGCGACACCCACGTCCTGGTCCGCAAGTTGCCCGAACTGGCCTGGTAGCGAGGAAGAAATCATGGATGTACGTTCACAGATCGGGATGATGTTTCACCTGGATAAGTGCATCGGTTGCCATACTTGCAGCATAGCTTGCAAGAATATCTGGACCGACCGCCGCGGCACCGAATACATGTGGTGGAACAATGTGGAGACCAAGCCCGGTACGGGATATCCCACGCAATGGGAGGACCAGGAGAAGTATCGGGGGGGATGGGAAAAGGACGGGAACGATCTATACCTCAAGTCCACCAGCAAGAAGCAGATTGTGCCCAATATTTTCCACAACCCCGCTCAGCCCAGCATGGACGATTACTATGAGCCCTGGACCTACGATTATCAGAATCTTTTCACGGCTCCGGAGGGCAACGATCAGCCGACGGCCCGACCGATTTCGATGGTCACTGGCGAGTACATGGATATCGAGGCCGGGCCGAACTGGGATGACGATCTGGGTGGCTCACCGATTTACGCGAGAAACGATCCGAATCTGAAATCGCTCACTCCCGAGCAACGGTTGCAACTCTTTAGCGTCGAGCAGCTGGTTCTCTACTACTTTCCCCGCATTTGCAATCACTGCCTCAATCCGGCCTGTGTCGCGTCGTGCCCTTCGGGGGCGTTGTACAAGCGAGGTGAGGATGGGATCGTTCTGGTCGATCAGAAGCGTTGCCGGGCCTGGCGCTCGTGCGTGTCGGCCTGCCCTTACAAGAAGGTGTACTTCAACTGGTTTACCGGTAAGAGCGAGAAGTGCATCCTCTGTTTTCCGAGGGTCGAAACCGGTCAGGCTCCGGCTTGCTTCCACTCGTGTGTCGGGCGGATTCGTTATCTGGGGGTCCTGCTCTACGACGCCAGTCGGATTGAGGAGGTCGCTCGCGCGGACGAGAAGGATCTGATCGAGGCTCAGCGTTCGTTGATTCTGGACCCGAACGACCCTCGGGTTATCGATGCTGCGCTGGCTGGTGGCGTTCACCCTTCGGTGATCGAGTCTGCTCAACAGTCTCCGATTTACAAATTCGTGGTGGACTGGAAGATCGCCTTGCCGCCTCACATCGAGTATCGAACACTTCCGATGCTGTTCTATGTACCGCCTCTGTCGCCGGTGATCGCCACCCGGAAAGATGATCGTTTGAACAGCGTGAGCGACGATTTTTTCCACGATATCGAGTCCTCTCGGGTTCCTTTGAAATTCCTGAGCGGCCTGTTCGGCGCGGGACACGACGGGAAATTGCGATATGCGTTGAAAAAACAGAAGGCGGTGCGCTGGTATCGACGAGCGGTGACTGTAGGAGATGTGGATATGGAAACCGCGGAGAAGATTCTCCAGCAGGCCGATTGCACGAAGGAGGAGGCCGAGGAGATTTATCGACTGACGGCGATGTGTTCCTTCGAGGATCGCTTTGTTATCCCGCCTGCTAATCGGGAAGAGGCCATCGAGATGCTAAAGGAACCGTTTGAGCACAAACAGTCGGCTGGGTTCGGCTTTTTGAGTGGGCCAAGGAGGGGGTTGTAATGCAAGGCAAGGAGCGGCTATTCGACTCGCTGTCTGGTCTGGTCGAATATCCGGACGACAGTTTCAAGTCCAGCGTGGGGGTGGCTCGGAATCTTCTCTGTCAAGAGTATGGTCAAGCGGCGGACTGTCTCGGTCGATTCGCTGAGTCTATCGAGTCCTGTACTCGCGATGAGTTGGAGGAGTTCTATACTCGTACCTTCGATATCAATCCTGACGTCACCCTCGAGGTCGGCTGGCACCTGTTTGGCGAGCAATACGAGCGAGGCGCTTTTCTGGTCTATATGCGAGATCAACTGCGTTCTCACGGCCTGAAGGAATCTTCGGAATTACCCGACCATCTGACTCACGCGCTCCAGCTTCTGGGGCGACTGGATTTCGAGCATGCCGAGATGTTCGTTGGCAGGGCGCTCAGGCCGGCGTTGAAAAAGATGCTCGAAAGCTTGAGAAGCAAGGACAGTTCTTATCGGTGGGTATTCGAGTCCATCGTTACGGTTGTCGATTCCTGTTATCCCGACAGTTCTGACTCACGGTCGTCCCAGTCGGCTCCTACGGAGAGAGTGTGTGATGTTTGAGGCGAGCCTGAACATGGACCTGTTTCTGTTTGCCATTTTGCCGTACCTGTCCATGTCGATTTTCTTTTTGATGACCATTCATCGTTATCGTGCTCAGTCCTTTACCTATTCCAGCCTGTCGTCACAGTTTCTGGAGAACAAGGCGCATTTCTGGGGCACGGTGCCTTTCCATTATGGCATCCTGGTTATTCTCGCGGGGCACGTCTTGGGCTTTCTGATCCCTCGTCATCTGCTGGCATGGAACAGTCGTCCTTTGCGGCTCTATGTGCTTGAAGTTTCGGCACTGATCTTCGGTTTGCTCTCCTTGATCGGGCTGGTCAACATCATCATCCGGCGAGTGACTCGGTCCAAGGTTCGCATCAACACAACCCCATCGGATTGGATCCTTTATGGGATGTTGGTGATTCAACTGGCCAGTGGAGTGTACATCGCAGTTTTCTATGGTTGGGGGAGTTCGTGGTTCGCCGCGTCCGCCTCCCCGTATATCTGGTCGCTGATCAAGTTTTCTCCGGATATCGGCTATGTGGTGGCCATGCCCGCGGCGGTCAAGCTGCATATCGTGAGCGCTTACATGATCATCGCTTTTTTCCCGTTCACCCGCTTGGTTCACATTCTGGTCACTCCAAACCCTTATCTGTGGCGTAAGCCCCAGGTCGTGCGCTGGAACTCGAATCGAGCACCCAGGCGCATTCGCTGAACTGGATGAAGGATTGCCGGTCTGAAACCCGAAACGCAATGAATCAATGAACATGAACAATGAATCGCCTGGTAGTTTCGACGTTCTCATCTCGAGATTCACATCGGGACGCTTTTCGGGAGATTTCCGATGAGTTCCAAGGTTGGAGCGAGAACTCCGAAAGAGTGGGATGTGGAAGACGAGAGGTTCTGGCAATCGGCCGGAAATCGGAATGCAAACATCAACATCTGGATCTCGATTCCGATGATCGGTGTCATTTTCAATAAGGGCAAGCGCGGTCCGGTACTCGGATGGACCGCAGCCACTGCGGCCTATGGCGCGTATTTGATTCCCGAAATTTTTGCCATCCAGATTGAAGCAAAATCTCCACTAAAAGCGCTTTACGGGTTCGCCGTTTATTTCGCAAGTTGCCAGATCGTGAACTGGTGGTTCTGTGATCGCAAAAACTCGGAGGTTCCATGTTAGAGTTCGGCTTGGCAAATCGTGGATTTACCGTTGCGCTTGTAATCGGACTTTTGTTTTGCGGGATGGCCACGGTTCCTGCGCTGTCCGCCTTGCGCTTACCCGGCAATGACCAAGGATACAGTCCTGTTCAGCCCATCGCTTATTCGCATCGTTTACATGCGGGAGAGCTGGGTATTTCGTGTCTCTATTGTCATCAGGGGGCGGAGTCAGGGAGGTATGCCGGCGTACCCGCGGCCAGCACCTGTATGAATTGCCACCAATTCGTCTCATCCACGATAGCCGCTCAACGGGCTGAAGATGAGGCGGCGAAGAAGGAAGAGCGATCGCCCAAGCGGGTGATTTCATCCGAACTGAAGAAACTCTACGACGCGTTGGGCTTGGGATCTGATCTGAAGCGAGTTCCAAGCAAGGAGCTCAAGCCGCTGGCTTGGGAGAGAATCCACAAGTTGCCAGATCATGTTTTATTCGCTCATGGACCTCATGTAAAAGCGGGGGTTTCCTGTCAAACCTGTCACGGCGATGTCCAGAGATCGGAACGGGTTCGACAGCACTCTGATCTGTCCATGGGGTGGTGTGTGAATTGCCATCGAGAGGTGAATCGAAACGGAGTCGACGGTAAGCCGGTTCATGCCTCGACTGATTGCTCCGCGTGTCATTACTAAGGATTTAATGATGACGGCACAGAATGGTGAGGGAATGGAGAAGCGGGAGACGAATAGAGACTCCGGCCATAGGTTGGACCAGGAGTTCGGGGAACCTGTTTTCACCGAACTCACGCGCCGGAGTTTTCTCAAGCTGACCGGGTTTGGCCTGGCCGCTTCACTCATTCCCGGTTGCAGTCGAGGGCCGTCGGAAAAATTGATTCCCTACCTGGATCAGCCGGAGGGGATTCTGGCCGGCAAGGCGACCTGGTACGCCACAACCTGTGGCGGATGCAACGCTGGTTGTGGCATGTTGGCCAAGAACATGGACGGCCGACCCATCAAACTCGAGGGCAATCCGGGTCATCCGATTTCCGGAGGGGGGTTGTGTCCCATCGGGCAGGCCATGGTGCTGCCTCTCTACGACGCTCAGAGGCTGCAAACCCCTATCATCCAGGGCGAGAAATCGGATTGGGGCAAGGTGGATCGAGAGATTCGGGACTCACTGGCGAAAATCAAGCGGTCTGGCGGGTCGGTTCGCTTCTTGACCGGCAGCCTGACCAGCCCCACCGAACAAAAGACGATCCAGGAATTTCTTTCGGATTATCCCGGGTCTCGTCACGTCTGTTACGATCCGCTTTCTCAGTCAGCCATTCTGGACGCCCATCTCCAGACGCACGGCGTCAGGCGCTTTCCGGGGTACGATTTCGGTGCCGCCGAATGGATCGTCAGCTTTGACGCCGATTTTCTGGGGACCTGGATCTCGCCGGTGCAATTCACCGCTGGCTATCAAGCTGGGCGGATTCTGGAGAGTGAATCGCCTCGCCTCTCCCAGCACCTGCAGTTCGAGTCACGCTTGTCGCTGACTGGTAGCAATGCCGACCAGCGTATTGCGGTATCCCCCGAACAGATCAACCAGTTGATTACCGCTCTGGCGGCTCGGATTGCCGCGAAGGCGGGTCAATCCGTAGGCTTTTCGAGTCCCTCCTTGAAGCCGGACCACAAGGCGAAAATCGATGAACTGGCCGATTCGCTCTGGAAATCGCGCGGTCGAAGTCTGGTCGTTTGTGGTCTCAATCAGTTCGAAACACAGGTTCAAGTCAATCTGATCAATCATCTGCTGGGTAACTACGAAAAGACCTTGAGTCTTCTGAAACCCTCGAATCAGTGTCAGGGGAACGACAGGGATCTTGCCTTTCTGGTCGACGAAATTGAGAAAGGAAAAGTGTCCGCTCTTTTCGTCCTGGGAGTCAATCCGGTCTACGATCTGCCCGGCGGAGAGGGGTTAGCCCAGGCGATCAAGAAAATTCCTTGTACGGTCAGTTTTGCCACACATCTTGATGAGACGGCCCGGGTTACCCGTTATGTCTGTCCCGTTCACAATCCGCTCGAGTCGTGGCGAGATGCCGAACCGATTGCCGGGAAGCTTTCGGTCACTCAGCCCACAATCCGTCCATTGGGTAAGACCCGGGCGATGGTAGTGAGCTTGACTGTCTGGATGGGGAATAAAAAAGAAGAATATCAGGTCATGAAGGACACCTGGCGCACCGACTTCTTCAAGCGCCAGAAGACGGACTCGACTTTTGGCCGTTTCTGGGACCGAGCCTTGCACGACGGATGGGTAGAGATCGATTCCCCTGTTCGGGCATCGACTGATTTCAATATGAAATCGATCCAGGCGGTGCCGAAAGACCCCGTGATATCCGCCGACAAACTCTCACTCGTGTTGTATCCGAAGATCGGCATGTTGGCTGGTCAGCATGCTCATAATCCGTGGCTCCATGAGTTGCCCGACCCTGTGAGCAAGATCGTCTGGGACAACGAGGCCTCCCTTTCGCCCGAGACGGCTCGGAAATTCAAAGTCGAGCAGGGCGACCGGATCGAGATTCGACAGGGCGAGAAGAAGCTTGTCCTTCCGGTTCACATTCAGCCCGGACAGTACGATGGAGTGGTGGCGGTCGCGTTGGGGTACGGACGCGTGGGAACCGACCGTTTCACTCGGGTCGGTCCTCAGTGGCTCGAGTCCCTGCCAACTGTTGCTGTTGGCGAGACCGTAGGAAAAAACGCGACTTTGTTCCTGTCGTTATCGGAAGGTCGAATAGGGTACAGCGGGTCCGAGGTGAGCATCAGGCCGACTGGAGAGCATGGAGAACTCGTGACTACACAGATTCACCATTCACTTTCGGTGCCCGCGGGACTGGCCATGAAGGGAATGCCCAAGCGACCTTTTGTCCAGGAAACCACACTGGAGGAATACAAGAAGAACCCAGAGTCGGGGTCTCATCCAGTGCATCCCAAGCACGATCTTTGGGCCGGTAGTCACGAATACACCGGCCACCATTGGGGCATGATAATCGACCTGGCGGCCTGTACGGGGTGTTCAGCTTGTGTGGTGGCTTGTCAGGCTGAGAACAATATTCCTGTGGTAGGAAAAGATGAGGTGCGACTCAACCGTGAGATGCACTGGATGCGTATCGATCGATACTACAATGAGACTTCCGAGGGGACAGACGTGGTGCACCAGCCGATGTTCTGTCAGCAGTGCGATCACGCCCCTTGTGAAACGGTTTGTCCAGTCCTGGCTACTGTGCACAGTTCCGAAGGTCTTAACCAGCAGGTGTACAACCGTTGCGTCGGTACTCGGTACTGTTCAAATAACTGTCCCTACAAGGTGCGCCGTTTCAACTGGTTTGACTATCCCAGGGAAGACCGACTTCAGAATATGAGTCTTAATCCTGACGTGACGGTTCGTTCACGTGGAGTCATGGAAAAATGTACTTTTTGTGTGCAGCGAATCCAGGCTGCCAAATCGGAATCGGCCAGTAGTGGAAAACCTTTGGTCGATGGTGACATCCAGACCGCTTGTCAGCAATCCTGTCCGGCGGGAGCTGTCTTTTTTGGCGATCTCAACGACGAGAAGGGGTTGCTGGCTAAACTCAAGAGCAGCCCGCGTCGTTACCGAGTTCTTGACGATCTGGGGGTCGAACCCTCGGTAGGCTATCTCCGAGTCGTGCGTAATCGCCCTGAACCCCGTGGAGTGAAGCACCATGACTGAGGATACGAATGTGCGACCGCCACTGATCGATGGAAACAAGGACTTTCAGCAGGTCACCGAGGATATCTGTGCTCCCATGGAGCGACGTCCGACCAATCTCTGGTGGGTGGCGATTCTCGTCTCCTCCAGCATGCTCCTTCTTGGGGTGGTGGCAGTGACCTATCAGGTGGCTACTGGGATCGGTACATGGGGCCTGAACAATACGATCGGTTGGGGATTTGATATCACCAATTTCGTTTTCTGGATCGGAATCGGTCACGCGGGTACGCTGATCTCGGCGGTACTCTTCCTGTTCCGGCAGAAGTGGCGAACGTCGGTCAACCGGGCGGCCGAGGCGATGACTCTCATCGCGGTGATGTGCGCGGGGCTTTTTCCTATAATACATATGGGGCGCGCTTGGCTTGTGTTCTGGTTCGCTCCTTACCCCAATTTCCGGGGGCCGTTGTGGGTCAACTTTCGTTCCCCTTTGCTCTGGGATCTGTTTGCCATCAGCACCTATATGGCCATCTCGGCGGCGTTCTGGTACATCGGCCTGATTCCGGACATGGCCACGATACGTGATCGTGCAACGACGAAGTATCGACGCATGATCTTCGGCATCTTGAGTTTCGGATGGGACGGTTCACAGCGGACATGGAGTCGCTACGAGACGGTTTATCTGTTGCTGGCCGGCCTGGCGACCCCGCTGGTTTTGTCGGTTCATACGATCGTGAGTTTCGATTTCGCTACCGCCGTGATTCCCGGGTGGCACACGACAATATTCCCACCCTACTTCGTGACCGGAGCGATCTTTTCGGGGATGGCGATGGTCCTTACCCTGATGATTATTGCCAGGTCGGTGATGGGTTTACAGGACTACATCACGACCCGACATCTGGGCGCCATGTGTAAGATTGTACTGACCACCAGCATGATCGTTGGGCTAGCGTATGCGACCGAATTCTTCATCGCCTGGTACTCCGGGAATCCCTACGAACGATTCACATTCATCAACCGGGCGCTGGGTCCCATGGGCTGGGCTTTCTGGATCATGGTCGGTTGCAACGTACTGGTTCCTCAGCTTCTGTGGTTCCGGGCTGTTCGGAGTAACGTGGCGGTTATCTTCGGGATTTCCATCTTCATCAACATCGGGATGTGGTTTGAACGTTTCGTGATCATCACCACGTCTTTGTCGAGGGATTTCTTGCCTTCGAGCTGGGCCAGTTATGTGCCCACATCGATCGAATTGGCAACTCTGGTCGGTAGTTTTGGCCTGTTCTTTACGCTGTTCTTGCTGTTTTGCCGCTTGTTGCCGGTGATCGCGATCGGCGAGGTCAAAGGAGCAATGAAGCGATGATCGATCAGCGGGTAGTCATGGTTTTTGAATCTGCCGATGACTTGATGAGTGCCACGCGGGCGGTGCGAGAGAGTGGATGGAAAATCGAGGAAGCCTACACTCCCTATGCCGTTCACGGACTCGACGAAGCCATGGGGCGGGCTCCTTCTCGTCTGCCTTACATTACATTTCTCTGTGGTCTGGTCGGGACTCTTCTCGCGCTGTGGTTGCAGCACTGGACCTCTTCTGTTAGTTGGCCCCTCAATGTGGGTGGTAAACCCTTCAACTCTTTACCCGCATTCGTTCCCGTGATTTTCGAGATCATGGTTCTCTTTGCCGGGTTGGGTAGTGTTGCCACTTTGTTGATTCGCAGTCGGTTATACCCAGGGAAAAAAGTCCAACTCCCTTCTGTGGATATCACCAACCATCGCTTCGCGCTGGTTCTTGCTCCTCAGGACGCCTCTTTCAGTCACGACGAGGCTTCCCAGCTATGTCGTCGGCACAATGCCGTCGCTTTGCATTTTCTTGGCGATATCGAGAACAAAAAATGAATTGCGATAAGATCGTGAATTTGAGCTTGATTGTTGCGCTCGGGTTTCTGGTGCTTTTCAACGGGCTGGCTCGTTTTGATCCCCATCGAAGGAACTATCAGTTCATGCCGGAGATGGTGTATTCCAAGGCCGCTGAAAGTTTCACGCCCAACCCCGTTTTACCTCGGGGAATGACCCAGCAACCTCCGGTGCCCGGGACGATTCCTCGGGGGATGAAGCCTCTTCATTATGAGAAAACGCCTGAGGACGCTCTCCGTGCGGGGCGTGAGTTAAAAAATCCTCTTCTTTCTGACGGTTCCGACCTGTCGGAAAGTCAGATTCGTGGGCGAGAGGTTTTCAATATCTTCTGCGCGCCATGTCACGGGTCTGGCGCGCTAGGCGACGGATCGGTGACCCGACGAGGTTATCCTGCTCCCCCCTCGCTTCTGAGCGATACGTCTCGGCAGATGGCCGATGGGCAGTTCTTTCACATCCTTACCTACGGCCAGGGAA
Source organism: Planctomycetota bacterium (assembly GCA_030748635.1). Classification (GTDB taxonomy): domain Bacteria; phylum Planctomycetota; class JACQVV01; order JACQVV01; family JASMLP01; genus JASMLP01. Next base: position 7,222 of record JASMLP010000071.1, on the reverse strand, counting down.
ACATGGGTTCCTATGCGCCCCAGATCTCAAGGACAGACCGATGGAAAGTCATTCTTCACATTCGAGCGTTGCAGGAACAGGCCCAAGAGTAGTTCACTGGAGCGTCATCAGTCGAGGAACACTCCTCACTCTTGTCTCCGTGAGCGGTCTGGTGCTGATTCTGGGAGCGGCGTTTTCGCCCGACCGGGTTCTGGCCAATCTGCTCTTGGTCGCGTTTTATCTGATCAGTTTGGGACTTTTCGGTATCGTTTTCGTGGCGATCCAGTATGCCAGTGGAGCCGGTTGGTCGGTCGGGTTTCGGCGGATACCGGAGGCGATGTCCGGGGTGCTCTGGATCGGGGGACTGGCAATTCTCCCCGTCCTCGCGAGCCTTCGGGTTTTGTACGAATGGTCTCACTCCGATGTCGTTGCTCACGACCATTTGTTGCAACTCAAGAGTGGGTGGCTCGATCCTTTTATGTTTATCGTTCGGTCGGTCATTTATCTTTTCGTCTGGATCGGTATGGCGTACTTCATTATCAGAAGATCTCGCCGTCAGGATGTCGATGGTTCTTCAGTTCACACCGAGAGAAATGTGCTACTTGGAGCTCTTTTTTTGGTGGTATTTGGCGTCACCTTTAGCGTGGCGAGCTTCGACTGGTTGATGTCGCTCGAACCCCACTGGTTCAGCACTGTTTTCGGCGTATACAATTTTTCGGGGATGTTTACTTCCGGTCTGGCGACTCTGATACTGATTCTTCTCGGATTGAAACGGTTGGGTTGGTTGAAGCGAGAATTTACCGAGGAACATCTTCACGATCTAGGCAAACTTCTTTTCGGATTTTCGTGTTTCTGGGCCTATATCTGGTTTTGCCAGTACATGTTGATCTGGTACGCCAATATTCCGGAAGAAACGGCCTACTACGAACTGAGAACTCAGGGGATCTGGGGGGCGTTGATGTTCTTGTGCCTGTTTCTCAACTGGGTCGTCCCTTTCCTGGGCTTGCTTCCCCGTGCGGCCAAGCGCAGCGCCTTTGCGATGGCCCGAGTCAGTTGCGTAGTTTTAGTCGGCCACTGGCTGGATCTTTACCTGATGATCATGCCCTCGATTCGTGAAGGCGGAGCCCTGCCCGGTTTGATAGAGATTGCTGGAGCAACTCTGCTCTTCGGCTTGTTCGTCTGGGGTTTTGGGCGATTGTTGGGCCGGGCGAACCTCGTGCCTGCGCGAGATCCCTATCTGCCTGAAAGTCTACAGCACCATGTCTGAGTACGCGTGTCTGTGAAATCTCTTGGTTGAGTTTCTGGTCTAAATGAACAAGGACTCTTCGATTTTGTAATCTCCTTTGCTTGAAGTCAGGGGTTCGTGGACGTCTTTTCTCGCGCAACTTCTCGGTGAAATGATCGAATGAAAATGGAGATTACTTTGATTCGAATCGTCGGTTCGACTGAGGAGCCCTCATTGACTCGAGGGTTGTCGCTGGATCTTTACGGGAACAAAATTCCACTGTTAATTTTGGGGTGATGTCATTACAGAAAATCCAGGAAATAAATCTCACAAAGCTCTATTCCTTAACACCCTGGCATTCACGATTTGCTTTGCGGTATGGATGTTCAATGGTGTGGTGGTTACTTTTTTGGTTTTCAATCAAGTATTTGAGTGGAGTGCGGTTCAGGTCGGGTGGTTGATGGGGATCCCCGTACTCACCGGCGCAATATTTCGACTTCCTGCCGGCATCCTCACCGACAAGTACGGTGGCAAGCCGATCATGGTGTTGCTGTTGCTGTTCAGTGCGATCCCCATGTTCATGATGTCGTACGCCACGACTTTTTTTCAGTTCGCTCTTTGCAGCTTTGGCTTTGGGCTTACTGGCGCCAGTTTCGCTGTTGGCATCGCCTTCACGGCCGTGTGGTATCCTCGAAAAAATCAAGGTACGGCGCTGGGTATTTTTGGAGCGGGAAATGCCGGGGCGGCCGCTACCACTCTTCTGGCTCCCGCCCTTCTCAATCGTCTTACCGATGGGGGGGCAAACCTGGAGGGATGGCGTACGCTTCCTGTTTACTATGCGGGTCTTTTGGTGGTGATGGCTGTTGTGTTTCACCTGTTTTCGGAGAACAAGAAGTCGGTATCCAGCGGAAAAAATCTTACCCTGATTCTACAGCCACTGAAAAATATTCGGGTGTGGCGATTTGGCCTTTACTATTTTCTGGTTTTTGGGTGCTTTGTCGCTTTCTCTCAATGGTTGGTTCCATACTTTGTCAATGTTTACAACATGCCTCTGGTTACCGCTGGCATTCTTGCCGCTCTTTTCAGCTTTCCTTCTGGTGTGATTCGCGCTCTGGGCGGGTGGCTTTCCGATCGCCTTGGCGCGAGACGCGTCATGTACTGGGTTCTGGGGTCTTCTGTGGCGATCAGCGCCCTTCTGATTGTTCCACAAATGGAGATTTCTTCGCCGGGTCCTGGTGTCATGTCCAAGGCAGAAGGAATTGTCACGGTTGTCGCGCCGGATCAGATCCGTACTGGAAAACACACTTACGGCCTTATTCCCAGAGCCGAGCAAGAAACTTTTCGAGACGATCAGGTTCTGGTCTGGCCCACAAAAAATTCCTGGCAGCAACCCCTCGTCAAGGTGGGTGACAAGGTTCAAAGGAAACAGTTGCTGGCAAAGGGGATCACTCTAATCTATTTTCAGGCCAATGTATGGATATTCGCTTGTCTGGCGGTTCTTCTGGGCGCCATATGGGGAATAGGTAAAGCTGCGGTCTACAAACATATCCCCGAGTACTTTCCTGAAAATGTTGGTGTTGTGGGCGGGATGGTCGGTGTTCTGGGAGGGCTTGGCGGATTTGTTTGTCCCATCATCTTTGGATATCTACTCGAATTGACGGGTTTGTGGACAAGTTGCTGGATGTTCATGTTAGCGATCTCAGTCATCTCCCTGGTGTGGATGCACAGTGTGGTTCGCAAAATGCTGGTTTCCCATGCTCCTACCGTGGCCAACGATTTCGAGGATCCATCCCAGTGTTAGGCCTTCAGATAAGCGTTTCTCCATTTACCAGAAATCCCTGAGGATCCAGGGGGCGGCGAGTCACGGAATTCTCTGAACTTACGGTTCACAAGGCAGCGCCCTTTCCCAATAGCCACGAGTGAGAACATGAATCAACTTTCGCCAATGCTCATGCCCTATGTTGACCGAGACGTTCCGCACGCGGTACTCGAGGTCAACCAGAAGTGCAATATCGTCTGTCGAGCGTGCTACAAGCACAAGCGCAATGAAACCAAGTCGATCGAGCAACTCCGCAAGGAGGTCGATTTTCTGGCCTCCATGCGCAATCTCAATGCCATGACTCTCGCGGGGGGAGAGCCGGTGCTTCACCCCGAACTGCCGGAGATCATTCGCTATATCAGCAGCAAGGGCATCATGGTTCAGATGCTGAGCAATGGGCAAGCCCTCTCCGATGAACTTCTGGAAGAGTACCGAGAGGCTGGGCTCAAGGAGATCTTCCTGCATATCGACTCGTTGCAGACCCGGGCGGATTTCGGTCCGGTCGAGAAGGAGGTGGAGCTCAATCCGTTGCGCCGGAAAATCGCCGAGAAAGTGACCTCCCACGGGATTGTCTGTTCGTTGGAGCTGACCCTTTATCAGAGGACGTTGCCCGAGTTGTCGGAAATTGTTCATTTTGTCATGGATGAGCCGCTTCTCTACCGGCTTCTGATCACCTGTTGTAACGATTTCGGTCGAGTGGTCAGAACATTTGATGGCGGAGATGTTTTGGGGCTTCGTTACCCTCCCCTCCATCAAGAAGAGAGTGGGGGGGGCGACGAATTTCTGGATGCACAGTCGGTAACCAATCAGGAGGTCGAGGAGGTTCTGGCCGAGGCGGGCATGACTCCCTTCGCTTATGTCGCCTCGAATCGAAGTGAAAAGGAAAAGAGGTGGCTTTTTTACTATTCGTTCGTGATCCGTTCCTCCCGGGGCTGGTCGAAGAAGCTCCACTTTTCGCCCCGGTTTGGGAACATCGTTCGTCTCGCTTATCGAAACGCCAGGAAGAAAGGCCGACCTTACGCCTTCGCCAGCATCTACGGGGAGTTCAAGAGTGTCCTCATGTGTCTCCTCTATGGAATCGGTTCCGGGCATCCGGGGGTCCTGATCGGAGCGCTGACCTTTCTTGTTCATCGTTTGCGACCCGGAGCAAGGATTCACCACAAGAGCCTCACGTTTCAGCAAGGACCGACGGTCGCTTCCGATGGACAGATCGAACACTGTCGATCCTGTCCCGACGCCACGCTACGCGACGGGAAGCTCGTGCCGGTTTGTATGGTCGATTTTTTCTATCCACCGGCTCAGCAAGCCGAGGAGGATTGAGTCGAGACTACGGTTTGATCCTGGCGGATATTCTCGGTCGACGCGCTACCCTCCTGTTTTCATGAAGGGGTCGCGAATTACCACCTGATACTTCTTCACCTCGATCCCCACCTGGTTCGTGGCGGCGCAGGTTTTTTCGTTGATGCCGTATTCGAAGTGAATCTCCGCATGTTCGGCCAGGGCGGCAAAGCCGTCGGTGATCTCCGAGGATGGAGTCCCCGGATATCCGGTGGCGTAGCCCACACCCGCTTCGATGGCGCCGCGCACGATAGCCTCGTTGCCCAGAATGATGTTTCCCGGTCCAGGTCCCTTTCCAAGCTAAGACGGAAAGCCAGGGGTCGAAGCCGTGTCGTGATTCGGTACTGTTTTGATCAATCCGAAACCCTAACGACCAGCGCCATGGCGGAGTCGCCTGCGGCGCATCCGCTGAAGAGACCGATTCCACCGCCGCGAAGAGCCAGTTCTTCGCAGAGTTCGATGATGACCCGGATTCCCATGGGAGCTTGCGGGTGACCGTAGATCAGAGGTGATCCGAAGTTGTTGATCTTTTCGGGAGCGATCCCGGAAGCCTTCGAGAAGTGGATGTCATTCACTGCGAATGGGTTGTGAGTTTTGACCACGTCGACATCCGCAAACTCGAGTCCGGCTCGCTCCAGGGCGTCGAGTGCGGCGGGTACCACGGCCATCGGCATGAAACCCTCCTTCACGCGTGCTTCGCCGTAGGAGAGTACTTGTACCTGGACGCTCGGGTCCTTGGAGAGTTCAGACGCTCGATCTCGGGAGCAGATGAAAAGGCCCGCGTTGCCGTCGGCCGGATGGGTCTGAGTTCCGAAAGTCACACTTCCCTTTTCGAGTACCGGGCGGAGTCCTGCCAGGCCCTCGGCGGTGGTGGGGAACACGCCTTCGTCCGAATCGACGGTTTGGGCTTTGCGACCGCGACCGATCTCGACGGGCGCCATGTAGCGACGCTGAAAGGCTCGGTCGTCGGTGAGGGCTTTCTGGTATTGGGCGTGCCTGAGGAGGGTCATCTCTTCCTGGGACTCCCGGCTGATCCCTTCCTGTTTGGCCACGTTTTCAGCCGTCTGAATCATGGCGTTGCCGGCGTGAGGATCGCGGTTGAAGTTGTCCATCACCGGGTTTTCCGAGGAGCCGAGTCCGCCGGGACCGTCTGGGTTCGGGTAGTAGACGTGAGGGCCGTTGCTCGTCCGGTCGCACCCGATGGCGAGTACGCAGTGTCGGTAACCGTTCTCCACTTCCAGGGCGGCGTTGGCGATCATGCGGCACGAGGTGGCGCAAGCCTGGGCGATGGTAGGGCCGGTGACCCCCTTCAGGCCGAGCATCCCCGCCATCCAGGGGGCCCCATAGAATGAGGATGTCTGGGGGACGGAAAGGCCGAGTACGAGAGAATCGAACGCTTGGGTGGGGACCTCGTTTTTTTCCAGGACCGACTTGGCCACTTTGGCGGCGAGTTTCATGGAGTGTTCGTTGCCGAAACTCCCTTGCCAGCGACAAAACGGAGTGGACCACCAGTTACCGTAGGCGAAAAATGTATTTTGAAGTGTCATGATGAGATTCTTGGGTCTTGTTCACATCCCTTTTCAGCCCGTTTTTGTGGGGCCAGTAAAGATATGTGCCAAACAAAATATAGACTCGAAATGGGTAAACAGAAGGAGAGTTTCTTATTCGAAGGAGAGCATCGCCTTGAGTGTGATTTTCGCTAATTTGAGGGGAATTATCAGGGCCTATATACCACAAACTCGCCTTCTCGTTTGACAAGATGTGGAGTGAGGTAATGTCTGGCGAAACAAATGGGAGTGGGCCAACTCTCAAGGGGCCAGACGGTAGCCAAAAAGCGGGTCCAAATCCCTTCCGTGAACACTAGCCTGTCATCAGGGACTGTTGCCCAGGAGAGGTTTCCACAAAAAATCGACGAAGCCCCTCTTCTTCTACGAACTCGAATTGTTTGGAAAGAAAACGGATGTATTTCTCGAATTCGGTCAGTGTGGGGGTCCGAATTGGATCGAAAGGGGCTCGAATGTCTCCCAGATCGCATAGTCGATGAAACGTCAACCCCCATAATCCGGAGGAATTCGTCAAGCGTCTCCACCGAAAAGACGCCTGGGCAGGAGTCAGGTGACGGAGCCCCACTTCGAAACTAGCCTTCCCCACTACATTGAGCTTCTATTCTTTCCTGATCCATAAAGGTGTCAAACAACGGGGTTCTTTCGGCTTCTTCAGCTTCTTCTCGATCGGAGTTGGGCGGGGAGGATCATCCCGTAGAAAACGAGATCAGACCACGCCGAGTCGTGGGGATGGGGCACGTTCTTTCCGTAAGAGCGTGGAATCGGGGTGGATGACAGCAAGATGGGCACTCTGGGAGGACTCGCATCCCTGGCTCTTGAAGATTCCGACACGCCGTTCACCGTCTCTCCTGGGGTGCCCTCGGAGAGGATCTCCACGGATATCGGGACGAGTTTCTCGGTCTGGTTCGCAGGGAGTAAGGATTCTCCAGGATTCCCTGATCGATCTACCTGAACGGTGAAATTCGATTTACCGGTCGATGGTTCACGGCGCAGAAACCTTTCTGAAATCTGGAGAATTCGAGTCGTGGGTCGAGAGGCGGCGGTTTCGCTCTGGAATCTGTTCCGCCTGGCGTACTGATAAACCTTTGTAAAAGTAGCACTTCCGTATTGATGCGCCCAACGGGGAGGACATCATGGGTTCTATGGAAGCTTCTCTTCTCACGGATCGCCCCAAACCGCGTCTGCGCGGTGTAGTTCATCTGATCGCCTCCATCGCCTTTGTCCCGGCTGTGGTCGCGTTGATCTTGCACGCTCGCGCGGGTTCTGGGCTGACAGCTTTCGTGTTTGGCGGATCGC
>JASMLP010000070.1 GCA_030748635.1 Planctomycetota bacterium | reverse complement strand
CGCCAGATCCACCTCCTCGTAGTACATCCAGAAACGTTCATCGAGAAGTCCGACCTTTTCGAGAACGGAATCCCTCACGGCAAAAGCGGCACCCACCGGAACCTCGATCGGTGTCGGCTCATCAAACACGACTCGCTTCATCCGATTGTCCCGATAATGCCTGGAAAAAAGTCGTGTGTAGCGCCACGCAGTATTACGATGCAACACCGAACGTAAGGTAGGAAAACGGTTGGCAGAGCGTTGCGGTTTTCCGTCCTCATGAATCAACCGCGCTCCGGCCGCTCCGACGTCGGGGTGAGCATCCAGATAGCTTACGAGTTCTCCAAGAGCGTCCGGTTCGAGACGAGTGTCAGGATTGAGTAACAGCGCATAACGCCCACGCGACTTTCGAAGTGCCTGGTTGTTGGCCGCCGCAAACCCACGATTGTCCTGATTGGCGATCAGTTCGATCGAATCCGAAAACTGCTCACCAATCGCCTCCACCGTTCCATCCCGACTGTCGTTGTCGACCAGAAAAACTTCCCGAGTCACCCCTGCGGACCCGGACAGAGTCGAGTCAAGACAAGCGAGAGTCATCTCCCTGGTGTTGTAGCTGACAATCACGATGGAAAGGTCGGGTCGATCGTTTGACATGCTCGAGCATGGTAAACATTTCTCCCCCCTCACATCACTTCCCAATATGGATTCCAAAGAGTCCCCTACCCGAGACACCCCCGGACTCCCCCCCTCCGAGCCCCACGAGCGAACCGACTCAATCCACTACACAACAATCACTTATGCTTTTGGTCGCGAATCGAGCTCCCTTGGCCCACCCTTTGCGTCATGAAACAACATCATGACCAATCCACACCAGTTATTCGAATTCCATAACCGCCTCGGACAGGGAGGAAGCGCCTGGGTGTACCAGGTTCGCGATGTAAAAACAGGTCGAAACCGTGCTCTCAAACAGATGCGAACCGACCGAACTCCCGACCCGGTCGACCGAGCTCTTTTTGCCCAAGAGGTTTCTATTCTGAAGAGTTTAGACATTCCAGGTGTACCTCGTATTCACCAGATCGATCTCGAAGAAACCTACCCCTGGTTCACACTTGACCTGATCGAGGGAACAACCCTTCAAGAGACCCTTGAAAACTCTGCTCTGAACACCCTCGAGCAGGTGGATTTACTGGCCCAAACTTCCATCATTGTCGGACAAATTCATCACAAAGGAGTCGTTCATCACGACCTCAAGCCCACCAATATTCTCATCGGCTCTCACTGGAATCCATGGGTCGTCGATTTTGGAGTCGGGTCCTTCGTCGACACCCTCCCCCCGGCCGGAGCCCAGGACTATCTGGTCGGAACCCTTTCTTATCTTTCCCCAGAGCGGATCCAAAATCCGAGCGGCCCGCACGCACCGACGGCCGATGTCTATGCGCTCGGAGTCATACTCTACTCCATGCTCAGCGGCAGGATGCCTTTTTCAGGCGCTACCGATGCCGAACTTTTTGACCGCATTCGACGCGGTCAACCGCCACGACCAGAAACCTTCCGAAACGAATCCATTCCGACAACAATCTGCGACCTCACCATGCGCGCTCTCTCCCGCTGCCCCAAACACCGCCCTCCCAACGCACGTGTTTTTGCCACCGACTTGCTCCATTCACTCATCGATCACGCCGCAAACCAGCCTAACGCGGCCTGAACGCAATCCTGTCCAGCCCCCCTCACTCTCCTTAGAGTAAGGAAAGCGGATCGACATCGATTGTCACCATATCTTTTCCGCGCGACCATTCCCCCGGATTCACCGCGCGGTGAACACGAGAAACAATGGAGGGATCTGGTCCCTTCACTAGAAGATGGAATCGCCAGCGATTCTGGATACGCGCGAGAGGACATTCGACCGGCCCCAGGAGAACCTCTCCCTCCAGAAAAACCTCCCTGACACGAACGGCGATCAACTCCGCTCGTTCTCGGGCCGATTCCACCTCGGGACTGCTGACAACAATCCGGATCAATCGGGTGTAAGGGGGATACCCCAGGGAGTACCGATGGCCCATCTCTTCCCGACAAAACGCCTCATAATCGTGATGCGAGGCGCACCGAATCGCGTAGTGATCGGGGTGAAGACTCTGCACATACACCCGCCCTGGTCGCTCTCCTCGTCCAGCTCGCCCTGCCACCTGAGTGATCAACTGAAAGGTTCTTTCGGCACTTCGAAAATCCGGCAAGGAGATCAGAGTGTCCGCATTGATCACTCCAACCACGGTCACCCTGGGAAAATCCAGACCTTTGGCGATCATCTGGGTCCCGATCAAGATATCGATCTGGCCGCTCCCGAACGCGCCCAGAACGCGCTCATAAGCTCCTCGGTCGGTCATCGTATCGCTATCCATCCTCGCCATCCGAATACCGGGGAAAAGAGCCTGTACGACCTCTTCGATCTTCTCGGTACCCAAACCCCGATAACGAACCTGCCCGGTCAAGCATTCTGGACAGACATTCGGCGGGGGACCTTCATGCAGACAGTGATGACAAATCACACGCCGCGTTTTCTTGTGATGAGTAAGCGTCACGTTGCAGTTGGGACAGACCAAGACATAACCACATCTCCTGCAAACGAGAAAGGTAGAAAATCCTCTTCGATTCAGAAACAACACCGCCTGTTCACCCCGGCCGATCGCTTCGCGAATCGCGCGCTCGAGCAGACCGGAGAACAGTCGGGGGCCTTTCCCTCGCCCCATTCCAGCCTCACTGGTCATGTTGATCACTGTGACTTCTGGTAAGGGCCGAGTCGTGACCCGGTTGGGCAATCTCAATAATCGACTCTTTCCGGTTTCACTGGCTCGAAAGGCTTCCAGTGAAGGAGTCGCCGACCCGAGCACAACAACCGCTCCCGCTGCCTGCGCCCGCACAAGAGCCACATCTCGGGCGTGGTATCGAGGCGATGTATTCTGTTTGAAACTGGTCTCATGCTCCTCGTCGACAACAATCATCCCCAGACGTGGAACCGGGGCAAAAACCGCGGAACGCGGCCCCACCACGACATCGATCTCTCCCGATTGAATCCGTTCCCAGCCCTCACGCCGACGAGCCTCGGTTTGCTGAGAATGCAGCAAGGCAACCCTCGAAAATCGAGCCCGGAAACGACTCCAGGTCTGAGGAGTCAGAGAGATCTCTGGAACCAGAACGATCGCCTGGCGGCCCTGCGCAACCACAGATTCGATGGACTTCATATAAACTTCTGTTTTGCCGCTTCCGGTCACGCCCCAGAGAAGAAACGCTTCGAATAACTCCCCACAAACCGACCGGGTAATCGTTTCGATTGCCCCTGACTGATCGGCTGTCAATTCATGTCTTCCTGGATCTTGAACGTGGGAATCCTCCAGAAACGAACCCACTCGCTCAAGCCGAAGTATCCCTTGAGCTACCAATGCCCGGACCGCACCGGAGTGAGCGCCGGTCCGACGGGTAATCTCGGATGGGGTAAAACCATCTCCCTCGGAATTCAGAAACTCCAGAACACGTCGTTGCGCCGGACGACGTTTGGCATGAGTTTCCATCCACTGTTCTCGCACTATTTTCTCGGCCAAACGAACCACTTGGGTGAATCGAGGTTTGGAGGACTTCCCTACCGCTGACGGCAAGGAAGCCGAAAGCGCTTCCCCCCAGGATGCCCCGTAATAATCTGCCATCCAACGGGTCAATTCGAGAATCCCCGGACCTATTTTGGGCTCGAGATCGACCAGACCCCGGAGTTCCTTGAGCTTCGACTCAGGACAATCACTAGTCCTGATCAAGCTGACCACAAACCCCACCTCGTCGGTTCGACCGAATGGACAACGGACTCTCTGCCCCGGGGCGATCTGGCCTGAAAGTGACGCTGGAACCCGATAATCAAACGTTTTGCGAACCGGTCGCGGAATAGCGACCCGTACCAATGGAAACTTCTCATAGCCGATGTCCAGTGTTCCCTGGCCATCTCCTTGAGGATGTCCTGCGCTCATCGACCCACCACACTCCTTCTTGTTGTGCATTCTACGACGATCGGTACCCTGTACGCACCCCGTTGCACCCCCGCTCCGGCACCTCTAAAATCAATTTTCTCTTTATATCCCCCGGAACACCTCCGGTTCTCTCCTGTGGATGCAGTGCACTCATCATGGGCTCGATCGTCATCCCCGGCTATCAGGTCGCCGGCAAGATCAAAGACGGCGGTTTTTCCTCCGTGTACCGTGGTCGGCGAATAGCCGATGGGCGTGACGTCGCTCTCAAAGTGCTATCCGAAACCGCGCGACGCGACTCCTTCGCTTCCAAGAGTTTCCGACACGAAGCGCGCGTACTTCGACACTTCAACCATCCAAACGTGATCGGTTTCTGCGAATTCCTGACCTCAACCAGTCGGCCCGTTCTCGTGTTGGACTACTTTCAGGGCGAAAGCATCAAAAGCCTGCTCTACCGAAAATCGGCTCTTCCTCACAATCATTTGATCCAACTGTTCCAGAAGTCGGTCGAAGCCCTGGGCCATATGCACGGAAAAGGCTTCATTCACCGTGACGTGAAACCGGAAAACATTCTTCTCGGTCCGGAAGGCGAAGTCCGTCTCATCGATTTCTCTCTCGCCCAGAAGCAGAACCTATTCTCCCGCATTTCCCTCTTCGGTCGCAAAAAACGCCAGGGAACCCCTCTCTACATGGCTCCCGAACAGATTCGACTCAAACCGATCGATCCTCGCACCGATTTCTACGGCCTTGGGGCCACGATGTACGAGGTCATAACCGGATCGCCACCGTTTCCGGGAGCTTCCACCGAAGATATCCTTGCCAAACATCTGCGAGACAAACCACGCCCTATCGAAGACGAATCTCTTCCCCGGCCGCTGAGAGAACTCGTTCTTCGGCTTCTCTCCAAAAAACCCGAACGACGCCCAGAAACCCAGGGAGAAATCCTATCCATCCTCAACCGTTTTCAAGACCCGGTTCACCTTTCGACCTCCTCTTGACCTGAAAGAACTGCGCCATGGACACAAAAAATGGACTCGAATTCGAAACCCAACTGACCCAGATCAACGAGAAAATTGATGATCTCAACGAGGTGATCCAGTCTTTTGAAGAAGAGGAACAGGAACCACTCTCCCAGGAAATTCGAGACCTCAGAGAGTCGCTGGGCGCACTGGTTCGAAGGCGGTATTCCAATCTCTCGCCCTGGCAACGAGTTTCAGTCGCTCGTCACCCCGACCGACCCCAGGTCCCCGAGTACCTGGACTGGATTGTGGATGAGGTCATCGAACTCCACGGCGACCGCAGTTTCCGTAACGACCCCTCCTTGCTAGGCGCTTTCGTGCGAATCGAAGGACGCCGAATGCTTTTTCTGGGCCAATGCAAAGGCAAAACCAACCCAGAAAAATTCGCTTGCAACTTCGGGAGTTCGAGGCCGGAAGCCTATCGAAAAGCGATGCGGCTCATGAAATTAGCGGACAAATTCAAACTCCCGATACTGACATTGATCAACACTCCTGGAGCCGACCCCGGAATCGGAGCGGAAGAACGCGGTCAGTCCCAGGCGATTGCCGAGAGCCTTCGCTGTATGTCCCAACTGCCCGTGCCGATCCTCTGCATTACAATCGGCGAAGGCGGTTCAGGTGGCGCTCTTGGCATCGGCGTAGGAGACAGAACCCTCATCCTCGAACACGCCTACTATTCCGTGATCAGTCCAGAAGGGTGTGCGGAGATTCTCTGGCGCGACATTGCCGAAGCCCCCAACGCAGCGGCAGCCCTGCGCATCACTGCGGAAGACCTCCTGGAACTCCAGATCGTTGACGAGATCGTACCCGAGCCGGAGGGAGGAGCTCACCGCAACCCCAAAGAGATGGCCATGACATTGAAAGCTGCGGTGATTCGCCATCTGGACGAATTGAATGAATACTCTCCTGAACAGTTGATTGAAAATCGATACCAGCGACTTCGAGCGATTGGCAAGTTCGTGAACCTCGACGAATCCTGATTCCAACCCCTTTCCTCTCCTCATCCGATCTGGACCCATTCACCTCGAGATATGATTTTCGAGATTCTCCGACAGTGCCCCCCTCTCGTCTGGGGAGTCGTGATGACCTTGCTGGTCGCCCTACTCCTCCACAGTTTCCGATATAAGTTTTGCTGGAGACTCTGGATCTCGTCTTCGCTGGGTCTATCCACGATTCTGATAGCCGCTTCCTCGGACAAACTGCCGACCGAAACGATTTATCTGCCCGATCGAGGGGGAACCGTAGTCCACCTTCAGGACCGGGCCCCTCGCCAAGACCGGTCCTTTCTGAACCGTCAAGAGGATCTAAACACCAGTCTCTTGCGGAGAGGGTCTCCCGCCGGTGTGCAGGTTCAGCAAGTCATCTTTGGCGACCCTGACCCCGACAAACCGAGTGTCGCGGATACGATCAAAGGGATACTTGAAGCCACAAACCTGATTCCCCGACCTCGATCTCAACGATCTCCACTTCCCCGGATTCTTCTGACCAGCGATGGGTTGTGGACTCCCCCCCCCTCTTCGATTCCCGACTCCATTCTCACCGCGCCGAACCTGATCGGAGCCCCAACTCCCAGAACCCAACTCCTGGCCTTGAATGCTCCTCGACATGTCGACCCCTCTTCGCGCGTACGTATCGAGGTGGATATCCAGATCGGCACCCCGGATCGAGGTCGCCTTCTTCTCTCCTCGAACCGACAAGGGCCACTAGCCGAATCCCCCCTGGAATCCAGGTCGATCGGCTTCCATCGATTCAAGTGGGGCCCCATTCGACTCGATCCCGGTCAACATCTACTCACCGTCCAGGTCGAATCCAACACCTCCGGTCCCCAATTCCTTCGCAAAACCATCCATGTCGACCCCCCTTTACCCGTCCTCTTGATCCGCGGATCTCTTTCCCAGGACAACACGCTCGAAAGAGCGCTCTCCCGTTCGTTTATTCAACTCACGACCTTCAAGACACCGCACAAGATCCTCGACCGAGCCACGCTCTCTCCCTACCGACTGGTCATACTTGAAGAAGTAAACCCGGAAGATCTCTCACTCTCCAGCCTCTCTCACCTCGACCAAGCCGTTCGAGAGCGTGGAATTGGACTGATCTTTATCGCTAGCCAAGTTTCTCCACAACTCCATCAATGGAATCGATCTCCGATAGGACACTCCCTTCCGGTTTCCTTTTCTCCTGTTTCCGACCAAAAATCTTCTACTCCTCCTCCATCCCCCCCTTCTCCCTCCCAACCAAGCGTTCCGGCGCAACCGTCCGACAAACCCGAAACGACCGAAGACGTGGAAGTGCCCCGGGCCGCACTGATTCTTGCCATCGACAAATCGGGCAGCATGGCTGGGACCAAGATGGGTTTGGCTAAAGAGTCCGCCATCGCAACCAGTCGTCTCCTCTCTTCCAGGGACTGGATCGGCGTCGTCGCCTTCGACGCCAAGGCCCACTGGGTCATTCGACCGATCCATGTCACCCATCCTCGCTCGATCGAAAAACAGATCGCTCGACTCTCTTCCGGCGGAGACACCGACATGCTCCCCGCTTTACAAGAAGCCCGCAAGGCCCTGATCCACCTGCCAGCCCACCTGAAACACATCATCCTCCTGACAGATGGTTTTACGGCTTTACGGCCCATGCAAACTTTTATCCAGGACATGGCTCGCAAGGATCGGATCACTCTTTCAACCATCGGCATTGGAGAGGAGTTCGATCACAACCTTCTTTCCCGTCTCTCTTTGTGGGGACACGGAAGCTTCAACTTCACCCTGAAATTCGACCGTATCCCCCAGTTAGTCATTCGAGACGCTCGACGAGTTCTTCGTCGGTTAGATTCCAGGCAAACGCCTCTTCCCTCCCCTCCGACCCCTGAGCAAACCGTTCGCCCCCAACCCACGCCCCAGCGCGCCCCGCCCTCCCCCGCCTCCTCACCGTCAGAAAAAGATCCCGCACCTTCACCCGTTTCCGCGGACCGATGGAAAGTAACCGTCGACACCCCGGCCCCCCCACTTCGGGGAATCGACGCCTTGGCGGATCTGAGTTCAGTCCATCCATCAACCCTCAACCCATTGGCGACGGTCTACCTGGAAGCCAGCCCAAAAAACTCCACCGCATCCAGCCCGGATCGACTCCCCCTACTTTCCGGTCTACGAGCCGGTGTGGGGCGGGTTCTCGTCTTGAACTCCAAAGCCCGTGAACTTGCCGTCCCCCACGAAACAAAATCGGATCCGTTCTTTCCTCGCCTATGGAGTCGCCTCTGCCGCTGGATCGCTGCTTCCAACCTCCCCCCCTATCGCCTCTCGATCCGCTACCTCGACTCGCCCACTCATTCGACACATCTCGACCTTCAGATTTCTCCTCTCTCCTCCTCTCTTCCCCCCGAAAGCTCTCTGGAAATCGTCCCGGTCAACCCCGAAACCACTCCTCCGTTTATTTTGGTTCCACTCGCCCCCAATCGATACCGCCTTGAAATTCAGGAAATCGACCCTTCCCGCATCACTCATTTCGAAGCTCGACTGGTTTCCAAGAAGACCCTCTGGGCCTTTCCTCCTCTACTGATTCCCCGCCCAACCCCAAACCTATCCAGTCCCGCACGCGAGAGACGTTCCTCTTTTTTGCATCTGGAATCAGCAGGTGGCGATGCGACGTCCGCGCCTGAAAAACTAACCCTGTTTCCGCAGCGAACCAAAAAGCAGGTCGTTCCCTGGAACGCATCTCTGTATGCTCTTCCTACGGCTCTATTTATTCTGACTCTACTTGCTCGCTGGCTTCTCTCCACCCGATGATCGCCCGCCACAGACCTCGCGTTCTCATCCTCGACTCCCAACCTCCGGACAGCCGGTCCAGCCAGCTGCTTCCTCGGTTTCTGCGCGGTCTCGACCGTCACTCCTTCTGCCCCATCCTGGCAACTTTCACCAACCACCCTCAATCCTCGAGCCTTCGACGATCCGGAATCCGGGTTTTACGACTTCCCGTTCACCGAATCGAACTCTTTCCCGCGACTCTGGCAACAGCTACGACTCTGGGCATTTTGGCCCGACTTTCAGATGTTCGCCTGATTCATAGCCAAGGAACCCTCGCCCATGTCCACGGCGCCCTAGCCGCGCAGTTGGCGGGCGGAGTTCCCGAACTCTGGCAACTAGAGGATCCCCCGCCCTGCGAATCCCGAACCGACTCCCCGCTTTCGATTCTCGATCGGACAGCCCTGTCGGTTCCCCTTGATACCGTCGCCGGACTGATGCCCAGTTTATCCTCTCCATTTGGCGGCGCATTGACCTGCCCCATCGAACCCATACTTCAAGAGGGCAAGATCTCGAATCTCCTTTCTCTACCCACCCCAGAAGAGCAAAACAGAGCTCGAAAACGGATCGGCATTTCCGATCACGAGCTCCTCATTACTGCTCTGGGACGACAAGATCATTTTCAAGGTCATGAAAATCTGATCCGGATCGTCGAGCCCCTGATTACCCAGGAAAATCTGTCGATCCGACTGCTTTTCCTTGGAGCGACCCTTAGCGGTCTACACGGATATCCGGAGTCGCTACGAAAAACCTGTCGACAACTGAACCTCGAGTCCCAGATCAGCTTTGCCGGAATGCAATCGCCGGAACAGACCCGCGCCCTGATCGCATCCAGTCTCTGCGTGGCCCACGCCGCCCCACTTCCTCCCAGCGAACTGATCATCGAAACCAGTCTTGCGCTAGGAACTCCGATTGTTTCTTGTTCGGCCAACGCATCATCCCCCCAATTTCTTCACGAAAAGACCGGACTTCTAGTTCCACCCTCTTCACTCGTCGCTTTCCGCTCCTCCTTGGCTCGAATCGTAAAAGATCATTCTCTCCGAAACTCCCTCTCCGAGGGTGCCAGATCCCGAATGGCGAAGGTCATCGACCTCCAGCTAGGAGAACGCCTCGAAACGATGTACCAGTCCCTTCTCTGTCACCCCCATCGGCTTTGAGGATTCGGGTCAAAGAGGTTCGTTGAAATGGAACACGAAGGGACAGCACTTGCCGCCAGTGGCCAGGGTCTCTTCTCGTGACAGAACCAGAGAAGGTTCTACCCCTCCAAAATAGTGAGCATCAACCTCACAGAAGAGAGGGGCTAGCTGAGGAACTCCGACTGCCTGGCAGAGTTCTGGAAACCGGCAATGACGTACGACAAATCCGGCCCCGTCTTCCTCGGCATGGATGGAGTCGATCGTCATGTTGAAAAACGAACGACTCTTTTCTTGCACCAACGATTTGCGGCCTTCAGCCGAGAGCTTCCGATACTGAACCGCATCGAGAGAGCCCACCGCATATCGCATCCAGGGAACGGAAGAATCCAGGATGATGGTACGCGTCAGCGCCAGCGCCTGTTCGTCCCCAATCCGGCGACACAATTCCCGATATAGCAGGATCGCTCCCCCCGCTTGCTCTCGACTCGCCGCCTCTTCAGGAGAAGATGGTGGCTCCATTTCTTCCCACGGTTCACCTCGACGCTCCGCGCATTCCACTTTCCAGCCGACATGAATCGCCCCCCAGAGTCCCAGTCCCCTTATCAGACCTTTGAAAGCGATCCACCGGATCTTGAGTAGAACATTCCAAGGATAGATCGATGGCGTCATGGGGTCTAAAAACTCGAGTCGGGTTCTGGCCAGAAAAAACCTGGATTCCAGAGGTCAGTCGCAAATGGCCACATTCTCTTCATATTCCTCAGATCTTAACGATCTTCCCGGCCAGGCCTCTACCCTCAAAACCCCCGACACCCCTCCAGGAAGACTCCCGACGCTCAATCGACATGAAGATAAAAAACCTTCAGATATCGGCCCTGCGGACAGCCGGGTGAGACAGGATGGTCTGGAGATTGACTGCCTCGATGGAATACCCGCACCGACCGACCGGTATCCAACGCGGACCGAGCCAGCATTCTCTCGAAGACATCTTCGCCCACCGATCGCGAGCAGCAGGAAGTCACAAGGATCCCATTCGGTTCGAGAATGGTCAGCGCGAGCCGATGCAATTCTCGATATTTTTGAAGCGCCGCACGCACATGTCGACTGGAGCGCGCATAAGGGGGTGGATCGAGCAAAACCAGGCCGTAAGTTCGTTTTTCTCGGCGCGCCGCTCCCAACCAGCGATATACATCCGCCTTTTCAAAGACCACTCGATCGCTCAAGCCGTTGAGATCAGCCGCTTCCCGAGCACTCTCGATCGCACGCCCCGAACTATCCAGACCGATGATGCTCCCGGTTCCGTATCGTTCCTGGGCCAGATTCAGAGCAAATCCCCCATGGTGGCAAAACGCATCCACCACATCTCGGCCCCGACCCAGATTCGAAATGGCCTCCCGATGGATTCGTTGGTCCAGAAAAAGACCGGTCTTTTGCGCGCCCTCGAACTGGACTCGATACCGCAAACCCAATTCGTGGACTTCGGTCGGTCCAGATGGAATCCGCCCTCCGATCCAACCGGAACCGAGATCCAATCCCTCTAATTTTCTCATTTCGGGATCGTCAGCTTGAAACACGGCCTGGGGGCCGATCACCTCACCCAGAGCCTTCAAAATCGAATCTTTCCTTTTTTCCATCGCCACATGGGAGATCTGGCATACCGCGACATCCCCGTAGAGATCGATGACCAAGCCGGGCAATCCGTCCCCTTCGCTGTGAACCAACCGAAAGGCATCGGTTTGTTCAGGAGAGGGAAGGCCGAGGATCTCCTTTCGATATCGAGCGGCCCGTTCGATCCGTTCCAGAAAAAACTCCGGGTCCGCTCGTAAATCCTTTTTATAACTAAAGATACGAACCCTTATGCTGGAGTCGGCCGAGTAAAAGCCACGCCCCAAAAAGGTACCTTTTGGGTCGATGAGATCGACCTCATCGCCAGAAACAACCTCTCCTTCGATCTCTGCGATCGAGCGAGCAAAAATCCAGGGATGCCCCTCAACTACCGGCAAAACATGTCCTTTTCGGATTCGAACCTTACCCATAGCCGCCTATTGTAAAGAGATCACCCGCAGCCCCCAAGACCCGAGAGAACGAGCAGAATCGTTTTCGATTGCTATAATCTCGCGCCATGCCTTCTGAAAAAGAGCCCAAAGAGCGCACTCGTCGATCCCGAACTCGTCGCCCCACCCGACGCCAGAAACAGACCGCGACTCGACACCCAAAGACCCCCACTCGGTCTACCGACAAAATGTCCGATCACGAATCTCGGTCGATTGAAATCGATTCGACCGGAGTCATCGTCGCGCAACCGTTGCTCGCCTCTGATTCCAGTGTCGAAGCCATCGTTGTCCAACCGATATCCACGAAGTCACAAAAGAAAAGTCAATCTCAGCTCCTTCTCAAGGCGGAAAGTAAAGAAATCCTATTTGGTAAAATTGCCGTGGATTGTGGGTACGCCACTCAAAAAGAGATCGATAACTGTGTTCTCGAACAAAAAGATGAGCAACCCAATCGATCCCTAGGCCAGATTCTTTTCGATTCGGGCATTCTCGAGCGAGCCGAGATCGAAGAGATCATCTCCATTCAAAATCAGAACTTACAAAAGCGCTACGACTACACGGGAAAGCCTCTGGAAGTCTCTCTTTTCGGTGCTCTGGTAGTCGCTCAAAATCTGGCTACGCGCGAACAGGTCAACGAATGTCTTCGCTGGCAGGCGGAAATCGAACGATTCGGAGAGCGACTTTCTCTAGGGGAACTCCTCGTCGCGCGTGACTACATGGAAGAATCAAAAATCGAGGTGATTCTCGAACAGCAAAAAAAGAGAGAGTTTCGCTGTCAAACTTGTCGAGAAATCTTCACAACCTCTCTTTTCGAACAAGGACGTTCCATTCACTGTCCACATTGTGATGAGATCGTCGGAGTGCCCGAATCCTCCAAACGCCCCGCTCCTTCGGTGCAAAAAGTAGAATCCAACCAAAAACCGGACCTTTCTCCCCCAGCAGCACCCCAGCCCCAGTCGCTTCGGACCCAAAACAATCGGAACGAACGGAGAAAAGCTCGACGCTCCCAGAAACTCAAGTCTCAAACGACCGCCGACTCCACTCATGACGAGAAAATCGATCCGATCGAACTCGACAAAGCCAAAGGCTGGTACATCGGACTGGGTGAGACCGCCTACGGTCCTCTGAAGCTTCGGCGGATTCGTAAACTCATCGGATACCGTGCTCTGGGAACACATGACCTCATCTGGCACGAAAGTTTCGATGACTGGACCCTTCCGGGAGAAATCCCCGAACTCCGCTCCCTTCTCAAATCCACCGGATCGGTGGCCAAAGAAGGCAGTTCCGAGGAGGTCCCATGCACCCCTCCACTGCGAACCACGCGAAAAATCCAACGTGTTCTTGCTCGGATCGAGAAACTCAACCAAAAAGGAAAACTCAAAAACAGAGAGTACGCCGACTTCAAACGAGTTTTCGAAACCGGAGCCTCCTCGTGACCCCGGGACAGGATCACAAACTTGTCCAGCGCAATCGCAAAGCGTTCCACGACTATTCGGTCCTGGACCGCTTAGAATGTGGGGTTGTTCTGGTGGGAAGCGAAGTCAAAAGCGTCCGAGCCGGAAACGTCAGCATCAAGGAAGCTCACGGTCGCATTGACGGAGGTGAGGGCTTTCTTCTGAACATGAACATTTCCGCTTACGATAAGGCTCGTGAAAACCACGATCCCAACCGAAAGCGTAAACTGCTTTTGCATAGCCGAGAACTGAGACGCCTGAAACAGCAACTACAGGAAAAGGGACTCGCCTGGATCCCTCTTTCCATCTACTTCCAAAAAGGGCGACTCAAGGTCGAAATGGGTTTATGCCAGGGCAAAAAACGACACGACAAACGAGAAAAGATGAAGCGAGACGATGCTCGTCGCGAAATGGAACGTTTCGTGAAACGTGGATCTTGACCACTTCTTCTCCCTACTTTTTCCAAACCAAACAAAAGAATACGACAACCAACTTACAGGAGTTCAAACCATGAGATTGAAAACGGCCACCACCTTGTTCTTGGCCGCCGTCCTGACCCCGATCCTGATCGGGTGTGGCGGACCGGTACAATACCGACACGAAGTAGAAACCCCCGGCACCCAGTCCAAATGGAAAGAGGGCATGGGAGGATTCGTTCGCTATGACGGCTATGACGATGTCGCTGGCGACTTTGAAATCGCCGTTGCGGATTACCGCAAAGAAGGGTCTCCGGTTACCATCCGCCTCGTCGGAGTGGTCCACATCGGTGACGCCGACTACTACCGGGAACTCCAGGATGTTCTGGACGACTCGGACCTGGTCCTCTACGAAGGCGTGGGGCCCGGTGAGGGAAAAATCTTTCCGATGGTTTCCTCTCAATGGCGATTGACCGCGGAAATGATGGGGACCGCACCCCAGGTGTCCGCACTTCGTTATCAACCCGGCCCAAACTGGATTCAGGTCGATCTGGCCACGGAACGAGACGGTTTGCAACAAGCGATCGAAACCTACTCGAAAGATCACGGCAAGCGTTTTCCCTCGGAGTTTCCTCTCCGCTTCGGATTTTCCGGTGGACAGTCCGAAATGAGTAGCCAGCAGAAAATGATGGCCGAAGCATTTGATGCCCTACACAAAGTCCTGGCTCTGAAGCGAAGCTTGCCCAGCGACATTCGTCGTCGCCGGATCGAAGATGCGATCAAACACGGTCAAGCCACTCAGATGACCGCTACGGAAGAATTCTCCGCGGATCAGTACAAACAACTCTTCGTGTCCATGAAAAGACAAGCCGAAGAACTCGGACGTCAAACCGGAATCGAGGCCATCACTCGCGCCGCCAAACTCTTTGACCTTCTGATCGAGGTTGTCGAGTTCTATTCCGCCTACATCGTCGAGATTCGCAACGAGTTTGTCATCAAGGTTCTCAAAGAACACATCGGCAGTCACGAAAGTGGCAATAAGCCGAGCACCATCAGTATTTTTTACGGTGCGGCCCATCTGCCCGATTTCGAAGAACGTCTCGCCAAAATGGGATACCAGCCGGTCGATAAAAGCTGGTACAAAGCTTGGAAAATGAACTCCAAGCGCTAACAGAAATCGAAGAAGCTATTCGTTGGCCCCGATCCTTCAAAACTGAGGATCGGGGCCTTTTTTTCATTCGTGACACCGAAATTTCGGTCACGAACAGGGCTCGATCTCCTCAGAAATCGAACTGAATGCCGAACGTAGCGCCCCAACGGCGTTCACCCAGTTCATCCTCACGGTCCTGACAAACCGGCAGTGAAACCCTGGCCAATATCTTCATTCCCCCTGACGGTTTGACCTCGAATCCGGGCTTGATCCACACCTCGGGCCCTTCATCCTTGAGCCAGCGTCCCGCCGCATTCAAACTCGACCAACGATACGAAGAGGCGACCTCGACGACCCCTCGTAGCTCCAACTCGGAACCGGTAGGGTCATTCAAGACCGGAAGAAATCGATAACTGTATCCCGCATCTACATGCAGGGAAGGTCCCAAACGGATCTCTTCGTGCCGAGTCCAGTGCTGATAATACACCGACGTCGACAGGTGATGTCGATCACGCTCGATGACATTGGCAAATCCCCCCCGAAAGCCAAAGGCGCCGCTCCCCAGTTGCTTGCGTCGATCCATTCGTACAAAAAACTCTTTCTTGTCATCGACACCTGTGGGGAGTACCACCTCGAGAATCACAGCGACTCGTTGACCGGTAGGCTTCATTCGACGTAGCAAAGTTCCGTGCAGACCGATCGAGACATCCCCGGTGCCGTAGATATCTACATTGCGATCGAATCCACTCGTTTCATCGAGAACATGTCGAACTCGCTGGTGCAAAACACTCGGAAAACTTAGCTTGAGGTCGAGCTTGGGATGAAGCCCCACCATCAATTCATTCCGCATGACATATTGAGTCTTCTCTTCGAATTCGGAGAACTCGAAAAACTGTCCGAGCGAATAGCGAGACGGACGATTCAGTTTCAGCAGATTCGTTTCAGCTTGTCCCCAACCTACCCCACCCAGAAGTACAGAAAGAGAAACCACGCTGAAAAAGAATTCGAACGCTCCCGAACAACTTCTGTCCGGCCTTTTTGGGGTCGTGTTTCTCAAATCGTTTCGAGATTTTTTCCGTTTCATGAACCAGCCCACGCTCAATCCGATCTCACATCCGATATGCCGACTCAACCGGATGCATCGGCCGATTCAGCCACAGAGGACGACGAAGACCGCCGGGCCCCGGAGCCGGCTGGGTCTTAGAGCGCCATTTTTCATAATTCTCGACCGAAAGTCTCGTATCCACGAAAATATCTCCGTAGCGATCTCCCTCGACAGCGGGACTCACTGTCACTTTTTGGTGCCAGCAATGCATCCCACTGATCGGATCGGGTTGAACAGGAAACGTGAGGTTCTGGTTTACACCGACCTCATTCCACCAGATACGACTCGTATCTGGATCTTCACTCTCGAATGGACCGACCCCTTGGACCTGTCGGAACAGGAACGTTCCCTCCCCACGCTCGATCTCGACCAAGGAACTGGAAAGTAGCTGTCCACCGATCGACCGATTCATTCGCCAGCGACCTACGTGGTGACTTGCCGCTACGATCCCAGGGTGGATTCCTTCGGTAATCCAGGCCCGCAAAACGAAGTGACCGATTGCGGTCGAAACACGCACCAGACCGCCATTCTCTATGTTACGCCGAGTAGCATCCTCCGGATGAACCCACAACGGGTTCGTATGAGAAATTTCTTGAAGCCACTTCGCATTTCCCGAACGAGTGTGAATCAAGGTGGGAAGACGAAATGTAGGTAATAAAACCATCTCGCCACGACCCTCGTCGAGTTCTCTCCAATGGATATGGGAGCGGACATATCCAGGCAACGCCTCCTCTGCATATCCCCACTCGTCAAGAGTCGGTGAAAAGAACTCTAGTCGACGACTCGGGGTCGGGAATCCCGTCCACTTTTCTCCTTCTGCTCCCTCGACCCCGGCCTCGTCGTCCCCTACAGACTCCTCATAGCGCCGCACTCCCCCATAAGGCACCTCGAACGCCCCGTGCCGACGCATGTATTCCAGCGGTTCAAGCCCATGTTCACGCGAAGCCTCTGGTAAACCCGGAACCGAATTTTCGAAAATATCGGCGTAGTACTCATCCATCGAAACCGGCTCTCCCGGACGCTCTTTGGACTCGAAATACTCCCGGATACCCAGCGATCCATCCGGATCGATTTCCCAAGTCAAGGCGATCCAGAACTCCGCCTCCTCCCAAACCTCTCCCGGATTCCCATCACGTGTCGTGTCATCCACGATGCCTCGGCGTCGATTCCACTCCCGACCCACCGGTTGTCGAAAGCCGACCCAGGTCCCCGCATGCGTCTCTTGACTCATCAGATCGTGACGCTCGGGGCCAAGGCCCATGGGCAGAACAAAATCGGCCCACTGAGCGGTCTCCGACCAGATTGGAGTCAGTGCAACATGACAACCCACCCGCTCCTCATCTTCGAGCATCTCGATCCAGGAAGCTCCATCCGGGTTGGTCCAGACGGGGTTGTACACACGCGTAAAATAGGTATCAATTTGTTTCCCCTGATCTCGCAGAAGGTGAGGCAACAAAAAGCTCATCTCATAATGAGATAGGGGATATTCCTTGGGCCAGATGAGCTCATTCCATCGCTCAATCGCCGGAGGAATCAGGCTCGGTTTGGGAACGAACTTGTCCCACTTGTTGGGGTTGACGCCACCTGGGGTTCCGATACTTCCTGTCAGTGCATGAAGCAGCAACAGAGCCCTCGCAATCTGCCACCCACCCAGATTTCCACTAGCCGCATTTCGCCACAAATGACTGGCGAAACGACTCCCCGCTCGAACAATTTCCTCGGACAAGCGGTCAACCGTATCGACCGGAATACGGCATTCCTGAGCCACAAACTCCGGAGTGAAACAGGCGTACTCCTCCACCATCCGCTCGATAAAACGCTCGAACGTTCCTTCTCCACCAGCATCTCTGGCTTCCAGAAAGTCCTCCCAGTTCACCCATCTGCGGACAAAATCCGCGTCGTACTGCCCGGTGGAAAGAAGTCGATGAGCCACTCCCAGCAGAAGGGACGCCTCACTTCCAGGCCAGGGTGAAATCCAAAGATCCGCTCGACTTGCCGTATTCGAAAGTCGAGTATCGAGCACTCCGATCCTCGCGCCCTCCTCCGACGCTTCGACAATCCTCTGGGCATGCGGGTTGAAGTAGTGCCCGGTCTCCAGATGAGCCGATAGAAGTAAAATGAAACGAGCCTCAGAAAAATCCGGTGAGGGTCGATCAGCTCCAAACCAGAGCTGGTAACCGAGTCGCGCCGCTCCGCTACAAACATTTGTGTGGCTGTTATGGCCGTCGATTCCCCAGGCGCTGAGCATCCTCATCACGAAATGATCATCCCCCGGGCGACCCACGTGATACATCACCTCATCGTGTCGATCCTCATCGAAAGCACTCCGAATCCGTCCTCCGATCTCCGCCAGTGCATCCGCCCAGGAAACCGGTTCGAACTGTCCCGACCCCCTCGGACCCGAACGTTTTAGCGGCCCCATGATTCGCTCAGGATCCTGGATTTGATTCAACGTTGCAGGCCCCTTCGCACAGGTCCGACCTCGACTGCCAGGATGTACCGGATTCCCTTCGAACTTGCGAACCTCTCCGGTCTCCTTGTTTACGAAGGCCAGCAGTCCACAACCCGACTCGCAGTTAAAGCAGATGGTCGGAATGCACGCATAGTGAATCTCACGGCGCTTGGGCCAGGCATCTGGGTCGAGCTCAACCCAATCATCCCAAGATTCCGGTGGAGGACCGACGGCCAACTCCCAGGGGGTCGTTCGTCCAATAGAATTTCCAGCAGGCCGCTTTGCATCACTCATCGTTTCTCCCCTAACTGATCGGCAAAGCCTGGCCGGCGCGTACCAGAACATCTTCCTCGCTTGCAAGACCGACCAGAGCGGCCAATCCAGCCACCACCCCTATCAACGGAGTGACCGACAAACACAACACCACCCCCGGCAAGATCCCTCCCAGTAAAATCCCAACTCCCCAGTGCCTTCGTGCATAGGGACCGTGAGAGACCAGTCGAGCCACCCGAGCATATTCAGCCTCTCGACCTCGAGGAGCCATCCGCGCTTCGAACAAAGTCAGAACGAGGTGAATTCCCAGCGACCCCTGAAGCAACCGAGCAAGGCCGACCATTAAAACTGAATCCCAACCAGATACCGAGACCACCACAAGACACGAAGCGGCCCCGGCAACCATCGCCTGCGCAAAAAGATGCGCCGCCAAACCTCGACGTAACCAAAAAACACGGCCCTTGGCCTGACCAAACAGCCAGGCGGTATACATGGCACACATGGCCCCGGCAAACCCGGTCACAAGAGCCAGTCCGGTCGGCAACGACTGTTTCAAAAAACCAAGCGCCATAACCGCTGTGAGCAACCCCCCATACCCCATCAAGGCCAGAGCACCCCGAGAAAGCCAAGAGGTCCAGTTCGCTTTGAAAACAACGTAGAGAAAACGACTCGGACGGCGTAAATCAGCCACGAGCAACACCGTAGTCAAACCCAAAAAGAGCAAACCCAGAGATGCTGCCATCAGGGAGAAAAGACGTGAATCGACCGTTCCCAAAGACATCCACCCCAAGAAAAAAGGCAAAAACACCAGCCAGGCGCCACCCGAAATGGACTTGGTAAAAAGATAGGCACTGACCTTCCAGCCCCATGCCGGTGCATGATCGACATCGTACACCGTACGGGCTTCCGCTCGATCCTCGAGAGCCTCGAAAAGTTCCGCCCGTAGAGGCGACCCTCCCTGACGCTCGGCCCAATGATACCCCGTTGCGCCGCTGGTCTCTTGAGGAGAAATCCCGGCCGAATCCACCTCGCGGTAGAAAACATTCGGCCCCGTCTCCGCTTCGGGCTTGCGAACCTGGAGATCATATTCCTCGCGTAACTGTCCGAGCACTCCCCCCGGATCGTGAACATCCCCGGGAATGATGGCTTCGGTCGGACAAACCACCGCGCAGGCAGGGGCCAAACCCACTTCGGTCCGGTGAGCGCAAAAATGGCATTTCTCGGCCGTTCCCGAATCCTCGTTGATATAAAGCGCATCGTAAGGACACCCTTGCAAGCAACTCTTGCAACCAATGCATCGGTCCGGATCTACATCGATAATGCCATCGGGACGTTTCTCGAGTGCCCGAACCGGGCAGATATCGACACAGGGTGGTTGTGTACACTGATTGCAGCGGAGCACGGCAAATGAACGCTTAACTGCAGGAAAGCTTCCTTTTTCGGTGTATTTCACCCAGGTCCGAAACGAACCGAGTGGAACATTGTTCTCCGATTTGCAAGCCACCGTGCAGGCATGACAGCCAATACACCGGGAATGGTCGATAACGAACCCCAGTTGCATGAAGGGTACTCTAGCCCAATTCCCCCTCGATGGTCAACGAAAGGAACGAAACGATTCGAGAAAAGTTCGGATAGTATGAGGAACCAAGGTCGTGTAATTCGCTTATAAGGGTGTCAAATCCACATGAACATCTTCTTGTCCTTAAAAAGATTTTTGGTCTTTTTCTCCCTAGGCTGGATGTTTTTCTCCTATTCGGTGACCTGGAGCCAAGAAACCAGCCCGATTCGGGAGGGTCCCAAGATCATGGATGCCCGAGTTGCTGGAATCGGCGAAACCGTCGGAGACCTAGAAATCACTCTTCTCGATGGTCGCAAAAAACGTCTTTCCTCCCTCGCAGCGGGTCGCCCTCTGGTCATCGCGATTCGAGATGTCGGATGCCCTCTATCCAAAAAATACGGCCCACGCCTGGCCCATATAGAGAGCAACCTTTCCCGACAAGATGTCAGATTGGTCTATATCAACCTCAACGATTCGGAAACCGCGGAATCGATGCAAAAAGAGATCACCACCTACGGATTCGGCGCTCCCTATGCCCATAACCCCGGAGGAGAAGTCGGTCGTACACTTCGAGTCACTCGTACCACCGATGTCTTTCTCCTCTCCTCCCAGAGGACTCTTCTCTACCGAGGAGCGATCGATGACCAGTACGGACGGGGATACACCCTCCCCAAGCCTCGTCGACACTATTTACTCGATGCTGTCCAGGCGCTACTCGAAAATCGTCCTCAACCGATTCCTGCGACCACAGCCCCAGGGTGAATACTCGAGTTTGGTGCGTCCGTTGTTCGCACCCCTTCGACTCCAACGTATCATCGAGAAATCAGCCGAATCCTGCAAAGGAACTGCCAAACCTGTCACCGACCCGGCCAAAACGCACCGTTCCCCCTTCTCACCTGGAGAGATGTCAAAGCGCGCCGAGGAATGATTCGCCGGGTCGTCACCTTGCGAACCATGCCTCCCTGGTTTGCCAGCAAGGAGGTCGGCCACTGGACCAACGACCGGAGCCTCTCGGACTCGGACCGTGAAACGATCCTAACCTGGGCCCGGGAAGGCTACCCCGAAGGAGACCCCGCCGAAAGACCCCAACCTCGCAGCTGGCCCACATCGGACTGGGCAATCGGAAAACCGGACGCCATCTACCAGATCCCCGATGCCCAGCGCATTCCGGCAGAAGGAGTCGTACCCTACAAGTACGCTGAAATCGAAACCAGGCTTGAAAAGGACCGATGGGTTCAGGCCATCGAGATCCTGCCCACCGCTCCCGAAGTCGTACACCATGTTCTCGTGTTCTTGCGAGAAAGCCCAGATTCCTCCCGAAAACGACGCCGTCAACCCCAGGGTGAAGTGGAGGGCTATTTTGCCGGAATGGTTCCCGGCCAAACCCATATCACCTACCCAGAAGGAGTCGCGAAGCTCTTGCCAAAAGGTTCGATTCTCCGCTTTCAGATCCACTACAGCGTCTGTGGACGAAAAATGCTCGACCAAACCCGCCTGGGAATCCGATTTGCCTCAAGCCCGCCTCGCCACAAAGTACAAACATACGGAATTGCCAACCGCAAGTTTTCGATCCCCCCCGGCGCCTCGAATCACAAAGTCACTGCGGAAGTTCTCCTCCCCCGAGACATACGGATCCACGCATTCACCCCCCACACGCACATTCGTGGCAAGGCGTTTCGATACGACGTGGTTTTCCCCAACGGGAAGGTGACCCCTCTCCTTTCGATCCCCCACTACGATTTCAACTGGCAGCTGGCTTACCAGCCACGCTCACCGATCGAACTCGCTCGAGGCTGGAAGGTCCGAGCCACCGCCTGGTACGACAACAGCCCGGAAAATCCGGCCAACCCGAACCCCGAAGAAACCGTCCGGTGGGGACCCCAGTCGTGGCACGAAATGATGATCGGATACGTCGACTATTCGATCAAACGCTAACCCCTGCAACTAGCCCAGATATCGACTCAAATCCCGACCGATCTCTTCAAAGAGAAGAGAGGGGTGTTCACGCAAGAAAAAGTGTCCTCCAGGTAGGGTCAAAAGGCGAAACGATCCCGCCGTCTGAAGGGACCACTTTTCGCAAGTTGCCTTGCTCGTCCACAAATCATCACTTCCGATCAAAGCGGTAATCGCTCCGAAAAGGGGAGGGGCCGGATCACAAACATACGTTTCATTGAGAGTAATATCCGCCCTCAGTGACGGAAGAAAAACATCCAGGATCTCGGGTTCATTACGTATTTCTTCAGGAATCGAGTCATATCGTTCTGTCAACGCCGCGACAAATTCGTCCCTGGGTAATCGGTGAATCGGTGAATCCTGGCTCTTGTGTTCAGGTGAACAACGAGCTCCCAGGAAAACATGTACCGGTTGAGAAAAACCTCTTCGGCCTAATTCCCGAGCCAGTTCGAAGGCGATCAACGCCCCCATGCTGTGCCCATAAAGCGCCAGAGGAACAGACAGGCTCGGTTCAAGAGCCGTTGCCAGAGAGTTTGCAAGCGACCGCACAGACTTTCGAGCCGGCTCCTTCCATCGCCTTTCTCGGCCCGGAAGCAAAACGGCGCCGAACTCTATTCTGGAGTCAAAGGCGTCGTGCCAGTCCTGAAAAACGGCCGACCCACCCCCCGCGTACGGAATGCCCAGAAGCCTCAGGGAGACCTTCGGCCGTTTCGATTTCCGAAAAACCCAGGTGTCAAAAAGGTTTTCGGATTGAGTACTTCCAAGAGTCATTGAACCGGAAGCTTTTCAAAAAAAGACCTTCAAGACAATTGAACCGTGTTGAAACCGGCATCGACATAAAGGGTTTCAGCCGTGATTCCCGAACTCATGGGAGAGAGCAAAAACAGTCCGGCATTTCCGACCTCATCCACGGTGATGTTCCGCTTGAGACAAGCCCGTTCGGCATTGGCTTCGAGCATGGTCTTGAAACCGCCAATACCTCGGGCTGAAAGTGTATTGACCGGACCGGCACTGATCGCGTTCACACGAATATTCTTGGGACCTAGTTCAAAGGCGAGTTGCCTCACCGCATGTTCGAGAGCAGCCTTGGCCGACCCCATGACATTGTAGTTTCCGACCGTTCGCTGACTGGCCATGTAAGTGAGGGCAATCACGCTCCCTCCGTTCTCGGACATGAGGGGTTCGGCGTAATGCATGAGCCGTAGAAGAGAAAAGGCGCTGATCTCCATGGCAAGCAGATAACCATCTCGGGACGTGTCTTTGAAATGACCTTCCAGATCGGACCGATTGGCAAAGGCGATGCTATGCACGAGCATATCCAGCGATCCCATCTCCTGGGCAATTCGCTCAAATACAGCTTCAACCTGTTCTTCCTTGGTGACATCACATTCGACAAGAATCGGCTCCTGGGGTAACTCCTGAGCCAGTTTGCGAACCCGATCTCCCAGCTTCTCTCCCAGGTAGGGGAGAGCCAGACGAACCCCCGCTTCGCTGAGTTTCTGCACGATACTCCAGGCGATGGAGTTTTTATTGGCAACTCCGAAAACCACTGCATTTTGTCCGGCAAGATCGATCGAAATCATCCTGAACTCCTTCGCCTCAAAAACGGTCCGAGTGAACAACCCACCCGAACTCTTGCACCAGCATACACCCTCATTCGCGTCGAGCCAGTTCTTGCCAAAGATGAGCGCTCGTGCGAGTACCCTTTTCAAAGTCAGCCAGAGAGAATTTCTCGTTGGGTGAATGCAGATTATCGTCGTTTTGTCCCCATCCCAAAAGCAAGGTATCGACCTCGAGAATGCTCTTGAACGACTCAACAATCGGGATCGACCCTCCCTCCCGGATAAAAACCGGGGGCGTCCCAAATCCCTGCTCAATCGCTCTCACCGCAGCCTGACAGTACGCACTGTCCACCGGCACCAAAACGGCGCGACAACCGGTATGAGAGTCGATTTCACACCGAACTCCAGGCCGAACCCGCTCCTCCACGAATCGGCAAAAAGCGGCGGCGATCGCTTCGGGGTCCTGGTCGGGCACAAGACGAAAGCTGACCTTCCCGGTCGCCTTCGAGGGAACGATCGTCTTGGCTCCCTCCCCCTGGTATCCGGCTGTGAGGCCGTTGATATCGCAAGTCGGACGGGCCCATTTCCGCTCCAGGGTTGAAAAACCCTCCTCTCCGAAAAGAGCGTCCATCCCGACATATTCCCGAAAACCGTCTTCATCAAAAGGAAGAGCGGCAAATTGTTCCCGTTCCCAGTCAGCGAGTGGACGACAATCGTCGTAAAATCCGGGAATCTGAATCCGCCCCTCCTCATCCAGAAGATCCGCAAGAATACGGGCCAGGTTATTGGCAGGATTCCCAACAGCTCCACCGTAGACTCCCGAATGAAGATCTCGCTGAGGTCCGGTCAACGTCACCTCATAAAAGGTCAATCCCTTCAGTCCGTACGTAATGGCCGGCATACCGGGAGCAAACTGAGCCGTATCGCTGACCACGGCGCAATCGCATGTGAGATCGGCCCGCCTCGACTCCAGAAACGCGGGGAGATGAGGGCTTCCGATCTCCTCTTCCCCCTCGATGACCAGATGCAGGTTGATCGGCAACGACCCGGTGGCCTGAATCCAGGCCTCGACCGACTTCATATGGGTGAACATCTGGCCCTTGTCGTCGGTCGCTCCCCGAGCGTACAGATTCCCGTCGCGAACGGTCGGTTCGAAGGGGCCACTCACCCAGTCCTCCAGCGGTTCAGGAGGCTGAACATCGTAGTGACCATAAACCAGAGCCGTCGGCTGGCCCGGAGCCCCACTCCACCATCCGTGAACGATCGGATGACCTTCCGTCTCCACCACCTCCACCTCGAGCCCCGCTTTTCGCAGGTTATCGGCCACCCAGGAAGCAGCTCGAGCCACCTCTTCTTTGCATGAGGGTTCGGTACTGACACTTGGAATCTGGAGCAATTCCACCAGTTCTCTCTGAAAACGCTCCTGATGTTCCTCTATATATTTCTGTACCGATTCAATGTCGGTCATCCTTCGACTCCTCCATGCTTCTGCCAGATTTTCGTCTATTCGAACCGACATCCTATCCGATAGGAGATTCCCGCGGGATGATCCGAATCGCCAATATTTTTCGGAAATGTTGGCCTTTGCGCTTGGAGATCTTTTTGACCATCGATAGCCTGTCGAAATGCCCGAATTGCCAGAAGTAGAACGAGCTCGTTGCCTGGCCGCCTCGGTCGCAGAGCGACGAGTGATCGACCGAGTCCGGTGCGCAGACGATCGAATCGTGATCGAAGGGGTCACGCCCCCCACTCTGACCCGAAAGCTCGTCGGACGCCGAGTGCTGGCGGTCCGGCGACACGGAAAGCATCTATGGTTCGAACTGGACCGTCCCCCCATGCCGCTCTTTCACCTCGGGATGACCGGCGCCTTTCACATCCCCGATGGTGAGCACTTGCCGCTCCAGTCCTCAATCGACCCGGGTGAGCAGTGGCCGCCGCGCTTCTGGAAAATCCAGATAGAATTTTCCGACGGCGGACAGCTGGCCATGACCAACGCCAGAAGGTTCGGGCGAATTCGACTTCGCGAATGCCCCGAACACGAACCCCCCATCGATCAGTTGGGTTTCGATCCACTTTTGGATCTCCCCTCGACCCGGTCCTTGATCCAGCAAATATCGACGAGGAGAGCGTCTCTCAAGGGGTTGCTCCTCGACCAATCCTTCGCCGCAGGAGTGGGAAACTGGATCGCCGACGAAGTTCTTTATCAGGCCGGTCTCGACCCGCGCAGAAAAGCGGACAGCCTCACCACCGAAGAGATCGCTGAACTACGACGAGTCCTGGGACGAGTCATCCGTACCGCCGTCCGGGTGAATGCGGACAAGAGTCGATTCCCGAAATCCTGGCTTTTTCACGTCCGATGGAATCAAAACACCCAGAACCCCACTCTGGATGGAGAATCTGTCCAATTCCTTCGTGTCGCGGGCCGAACCACAGCCTGGATCCCCTCCCGACAACACTAAATTCCGGGCTAAAACGCGTTCTCGATTAATATTCCAGGTTCGCTTCCGACTCGAATTTGTCCAGAAAACTGGCCAGAGGTTGGGCCCCTTGATCACCCTCTCCGTATCGCCGAACGGCCACCGTACTCTCTTCGGCCTCCTTCGCTCCGATAACCAGGGTGTACGGTATTTTCTGAAGCTGAGACTCCCGAATCTTCTTACCGATCTTGTCGTTTCGAAGATCCAGTTCCACCCGATAACCTCGGCTTCGGATAGATTCATGAACTTGCTGAGCATACTCCGAAAATTTTTCTGAAATGGTCAGGATTCGAACCTGAACAGGAGACAACCACACCGGGAAGGCGCCCGCGTAGCTCTCGATCAAGATTCCCAGAAAGCGCTCCATCGATCCATAAGTTGCCTGATGGATGACGACCGGATGACGAGGTGTATTGTCCTCGTCGATATAGCGAAGATTGAACCGGTCGGGTCCCGGCAACTGAAAATCGAGCTGAGCCGTGCCGACCTGCCAGCGCCGCCCGATCGCGTCCTCCACACTGAAGTCGATTTTTGGGCCGTAGAATGCTCCGTCTCCCTCGTTAATCGCGAACGGCTTGCCCCACGATTCGAGAGCCTTCGACAGGGCGGATTCCGCCTGATCCCACTGATCCTGCTCCCCCAGATAGTTTTCGGGCCGAGTCGATAGCTCGAGGTGATAGGTCAGTCCAAACGCACGATAGACCCGATCCACAATTGCTAGCACTCGACCGATCTCTTCCTGGATCTCTTCAGGAGCCACAAAAATATGAGTGTCATCCTGACAAAACATGCGAACTCGGGTCATTCCCGACAGAGACCCGGACACCTCGTTTCGGTGGAGAATGCCCTCATCGTGTATGCGAAGAGGAAGATCTCGGTAGCTGCGTTTTTTCAGCCCAAAAATCTTCATATGAATCGGACAGTTCATCGGCTTCAAACCGTACTGTCCGCTCGTCTCACTTTCCGCCTCGACCAGAAACATATTCTCCCGAAACTTACTCCAGTGACCGCTGGTTTCCCACAAACTCTGATGACAGAGGACTGGAGCCCGAACCTCTTCGTAACCGTTTGAGGCCAGAAGACGACGCATTTTTTCTTGCAGGATTCGATAGAGCACCAACCCCTTGGGAAGCAAACAGGGAGAACCGGGGCTAAACGGAAAGAACGCAAAGAGGTCCAACTCCTTTCCGAGTCGACGGTGATCACGCCGCGCGGCCTCTTCCAGTCGACCGAGATAAGCTTTCAGTTCACCTTTCGATTGCCAAGCCGTGCCGTAGATGCGCTGAACCATTCCCTCTTTCCAATGAGCGCCGGAAACTGAAGTCAACTTGAAGTATTTGATCTTCTTGGTCGAATCGACATGAGGTCCACGACAAAGATCGACAAAAGAGGAATGTCTGAAAATCGAACACTCTGTAAGTTCACGATCACTCATGATCGTCAGTTTGTGGGGTTGACCCTCCGCAACGAAAAAGGTCTCGGCCTGATCGCGGGACCACATCTCGCACTGAAACGAATGTCCTTCCTTGCAAATTTTCTTCATCTCGGCTTCGATCGCCGGCAACTCCTCTTCGGATATGGGAGATTCGGTTTCAAAGTCGTAATAGAAACCGTCCTCAACCGGAGGCCCAACCGTAAACTTGGCGTCGGGTCGCAAACGCAAAATCGCCTCGGCCATGACATGAGCCGCCGAATGGCGGATGCAATAGAGTTCGTATTCTTTACGACTCTGGAAATCCTTTTCGGTTACGGCTCCTTCGAGCCCGGTTTCGACAATCATCACGCTCTCCTCGCATAGCCAACGGACCGATGCGAAATCGTAGTCTGGGCCCCATCGAGCGTCAACATGATGGAGTCACCTCGCGCTCACAACAAGAAGCTCTTCTCGACGTCTCCGCCCGGACATGACCGCTCCGAGCACAAAAGCCAGGCCGATCGACACCAAGAAAAAAGAGCCGACCAGAAATCCACTCATTCGCAAAAACACAAACGCATAGTGAAAAATCTCACGTTGCGCGGAAGCCACTGAAAACTGAATCGCAACCCCCCCCATGAGGATGAAACAGGAAATCACGGCTCCACCTGCAATGCGACGACTCCACCCTTTTTTGTGAATCAAGCCGGTGGCAGCCAGCAGAGGAGCAATCAACCACACCAACAAGAAAACCCCTTCCACCCAGGATCGATCCAGGCGGTCGACTGCAAATCCATAGTAACTCTCACCTTCGGACAATACTCCAGGAAATGCGAGCATTAAAAGCGCGACCAATCCGGATCCTCCCCCGAGCGCACGTGGCAACGTCTCCTCCTCGAAAAATATCCTCAAAAACGTCCCGACCAGCATGGCAACAAAAAGAACCAGTACCCCGAAGACTCCGGGTTCTATCAATCCTAAAAACGCCCCGGTATAGGCGTGGGGTGGACCGGTCATGAGTAAAACAAAGGGGAAAAGTCCACAGATCGAGATTCCCAGTCCAAACGGAAACGGCTGACGAGTACCCAGCGCGATCGCCAGCGCGCAAAGTCCTGTGAGTAGCGGACCGAAGACATAAACTTTAGCCAGAAAAGGCTCCCGGGAACCGAGAAGGTCCCAGGCAAACATCCACCGAGCATCCCCCCCGACTCCACGCTCCCCCAACGGCAGAAAAAACAGGAACAGAAACAGACCTGCGAACATCACCACCGCTCCCTGCAGCAACGGATAGATTTCGTGACCGAGAACATCCACTCGGGTTCGCATCTTGCGCGCAATACGCTGGCTGGCCGCTCGAAGATCGACGGGACCGATTTTCCTCTTCCCCAAAGATTCCAAACGGACCCCACACACCGGACACAGAGAGTGGCCTCTAGCAATATCTTCCTCGCAACCCGGACATTGCCGCATTCGCCCACGCCGTCGTGGGGTCGGAAAGGTCAAGATGGAGAGCTCTCCCGAATCGGCGCTTACCGAACCGTGCCTGGGTATGCCTCGTGGACCATACCTCTCCACGAGAATCCGGTCTCTGCGCAGCGCGATCGCCCGACGGACTCTTTCGGTGAGCAATCCCTTGTCCCGAATGGCCAGATCAAGACGCCCGAAAGACCCCCAATCTGCGTATGTCCGTTTTTGCTGGTCGAGAAATCTTTTCACCGGCCCCGGTTCTACGTGACCCCGATTGACTGCGATCTTGCCAAACAATCGATCTTCAGAACGATCGAGATCAAAATCGACCCACTGCCGGAATTCAGTTTGAGCCTCGGCCTGAATCGCTCCCCTTTCGATCAACTGTTCGACAAGAGAGTCTCCAGTAGCAATCCGCTGAAGAACTTCCTCGGCTTCCCCCTCGGGAATCAAGCCCTTCGATATCGCAAGTCGAACCGCTTTGGGATTCGTATCATAAGGACGCCCACTCACGAAATCGTCACGGTTTTCGGTCGAACCCCGGGCTCGCGATGGTCCCGGAAATACCGGACCATCACCTCGACATATTCTTCGAAAGAAGGACAAACGATCCCCGTCCCATCCAGATCGCGAAGTGTATTCGAACAATCAAACTCACATCGATGATGAAGGTAGGGGGCCATGGACGAGGGAAGACCGAGCAACTGAGGAAAGCCGACCCGAAGAGAAAGACGAAGGATCCACTCAGGAACCTGACCCCGCGACCGATGCCCTAGCAGTTCTTGACTGAAAAGATCCCAGGTTTCATTGAGTTTGGGCGGATCAGGGTCGGTCAGGTGATACGTTGTACAGAGTTCCTTCTGGGGCCGAGACGCCAAGGCCGAAATCGCGTCCGCGATAAAATCCACAGGAACTCCCAGAAACGGAACATCACAAGCCCCATGATTCCATCGATGAAGAGGCCAGGGCATTTTCAAGAGGGTCTTCAGAGCGATGTAGGGCCCATCGTACTTGGTGGTCCATCCCGACCGGGAACATCCCACGACACTACCGGGCCGATAGATCGATGTGGAAAGCGATGCTTCGCGAGACAGGGAGCGAACCAGAACCTCCGCCTCATGCTTGGTCGATTCATAATAGTTGTGGAAACCACACGAATGCTCCAACTCATCCTCGGCAACCCGACCTGTACGCCGACCGGCCACAACCACTGTCGACACATAGTGATAACGAACCGGATTCTGGATACGAACCAGAAAATCTCCCACGAAACGGGTTCCATCCACATTGACACGATGAGCGAGATCCTTCTCCACCGCCAGATCGTAGAGCGCGGCCAGATGAAAAACCGTGTCGACTTCCTCGAGCAAACGTTGCGCAACCGAATCATCAAGCCCCAAGTCCGGCCGAGTGATATCTCCCGAAATGACTTCAATCGCCTCCGCTGAACTCCCTTGAACGCGAACAAGTTCTTGCAGTCGATTTTGGGCCGCTTCCAAAAACTTTTCCTCCACCAAAAGGGTCGCCCGTTCCATCTTGTGGACAAGTCGCTCGAGCAGCACGCCGGCCAGGAAGCCGGGAAAGCCGGTCAGCAGGACGTGACGCATGAGAGCTGCAGATTTCGGTCAGGAGGAGTGGGTAGCCAGATGGTGGTCGACAATTTCTTGAACTTCCTCATCGCTAAGAAGTCGATCGGTCTTCTTGGCTCGATCGAAAATTTCTTGAACAAGTTCCTCACTAGCCGCGATCCCCCGACGCTCTAACCAGAAGAGAACGTTTGATTTACCGCTCATGTATCCGATCCGAATTTTCTGTTCTCGACCCACCTCGGAGGCGGGAACTCCGCAATAGACGCGATCGGCCAGCCAGGAATCCCCTTTCTTGAACGCTTTGATCACCGCGGCAGCATGGACTCCGGTTGCGGTTTCGAAAGCGTCCTCCCCGATGACAGGGTAGTTTCGAGGAAGAGGCACTCCAGTCGCCTTGGCGATCGCTTCACAATAGTCGGGAAGTTTCCGGAGGTCGTTATCGATCAGCCCAAGAAGTTTGCAGTTGACCAGCAACAGATCCATCTCACAGTTTCCGACCCGCTCACCGACACCGAGTCCGGTACCGTGAATTCGATCAGCCCCCGCATCCACCGCGGCCAGCGCATTGGCAACCCCAAGCCCCCGGTCACGATGTCCGTGCCAGTCGATCTTCACATAATCACGCCCGGTGGAACGAACAACTTGCGCCACGTATGCCAGCAGACTTCGGGTCCCTTCGGGGGTCACGTGCCCGACCGTATCGCAGACACAAACACGACTGGCTCCAGCCTCGACCGCCGTAGTGTACAGTTGCCGGATCGTTTCTGGATCGGCCCGAGTGGTATCTTCGGTCACGTACATGACCGGCAACCCTTCACTAACCGCATAGGACACCGCTTCTTCGGTATGCTTAAGCATTCGGTCGATAGTCCAATCTTCCGCATATTGCCGGATCGGACTCGAGCCGATGAAAAGGCAAGCTTCCACAGGAATCCCTGAAACCTGACTCGCTTCTACGATCGGTTCGATATCGACTCGAAGGGTTCGCGCAGCGCAATTCGCTCCGATAGATAGCTTTTGATCTGCGATTTCCTTGGCCAACCGGATGACGTCCTTCCGGGCCCTCGGGCCCGCTCCAGGAAGACCGATATCCGCGGTATGAATGCCCAGATCGTTCATCAGGTGAAGAATCTGAATCTTTTCGTTGATGTTCGGGTCACGAACCGACGGAGACTGCAATCCATCGCGCAGAGATTCATCGTCGAATTCGATGATTTTTTCTCGATGCACCGTGCGAGATGGATCAGAAGTATTCCAGTCGTAAATGAGGTTTTCTTTGTTTGGTTCCGACAAGGGATTTCTCTGGTGCTGTTGGGGAAATATATGAAACGTGAATACTTACGAATGTGTAGGTTTTTTATTTTAAACAGACTCCGGGGCCTCGACAATCAATCGTATCCCGTTGCTTCCGTATCAAGACCCCAGAATCCGAGGCTCTCCTCCCCCGATTCGGCCCGGACACCCCGAAAGACGATCGGATCGCCTAGACGGTGCCGCCCCAAAACACGAAAACAGGTTTCGGTTGGGGAGAAAGGGGGGTTTCGCCCCCTTGACACCCTTCGGTGTCCTCCTTATGTTGGCGCCTTTCAATTCAGTCTCAGTTCTTCAAGTAGAGTTCTTTCTAGGGGCAGAGTCGATTTCTGCGCCGGATTTGCTCGTTATGAAAGTGGGCTGTCGCCCACTTTTTTCGTGGATGGTGCACCATGCAACCGGAAGAGATTCTTCGAATCGTCGACACAATTCATCGCGATAAAGACATCGACAAGGAGATCATCTTCGAAGGGATCGAAACCGCTCTGCTTACTGCAGCTCGCAAGCGGGTTGGCCCTGAACTAGATATCGAAATCGAGATCGATCGGGATACCGGCGAAATTCATTCCTATGTGGAGTCCGGCGAACGACTCGATCCCGGAGAACTCGGTCGTATCGCTGCTCAAACCGCAAAACAGATCATCATTCAAAAGATCCGGGAAGCGGAACGAGATGTCGTATACCTGGATTACATCAAGCGTAAACGGGACATCGTTATCGGCAACGTCCAGCGCTTCGAAGGTCCCAATGTCATCGTCAACCTCGGAAAAACCGAAGGGATTCTTCCCAAAAAAGAGCAGGTTCGAGGTGAAAGATGCCACATCGGCGATCGCATCCGAGCCTATGTGATCGATGTGAAAAAAGTCGGTCACAAAGTCAAAATCGTCCTTTCGCGTACCCACTCCAGCTTCATCCGACGGCTCTTCGAATTGGAAGTCCCTGAAATTTCTCAGGGAATCATCGAAATCAACGCCCTCGTACGTGAGGCGGGCTATCGAACCAAAATCGCTGTGAGTTCGAGCGACTCCCGCGTAGATTGCGTCGGAGCCTGCGTCGGAGTCCGGGGAAGTCGCATCAAAAACATCATCGAGGAACTCGGTGGTGAAAAGATCGATATCATCCGCTGGGACGATTCCTCCGAGGAATTTATCCGCAACACCCTCAAACCGGCGGAAGTCCTCGAAGTCACCCTCGACAACGACGAAGACAAAGCCACGGTGCTTGTCGACGATGAACAGCTCTCCCTTGCGATCGGCAAGAAAGGTCAAAATGTTCGGCTGGCCTCGAAATTATCCGGCTGGAATATCGACATCATGACCGAAAGCCAGAAAAAGCAGAGGCAACACACAGAGCTTTATTTGCTCTCCCAACTGCCCCACTTCGACCAGATCATGGCCGAGCGTTTCTGGTACCAAGGAATCCGGACCTACCGACAAGTGGAGCGACGGGCCCCCGAAATACTTCCCAAGTTCGATGGATTCGATGAAGGGAAAATCCAGGAAGTGCTGGAATACATCTCGAATTTCGACCCCACGCAACCCCTACCCGCCCTTCCCGAAATACCTACGTCCTCACCTGAGGAGGCTGACCAGGAAATCGCCCAAGAAAATTCGACGTCCGAAACGGCGGAGGTCCCCGAACCGGTCGCCGTCTCAGGGTCTACCGAAACCTCGGAATCCGAAATCAAGCCTTTAGAGTCCGTAACCGTACCCAACCCCACCGATCCTTCTCCGAGCGAGGGGGAGTTGCCCGAAGCCGGATCTTCGGCCTAGCCAACGCATCAGGAGAAAAACGAATTGAGCAGTAAGGTCTATGCCCTGGCAGATGAACTTCAAAAGGAGTTCTCTGAAATTATCGAATTTGCCCGAAGCCAGGGAATTCGTGTCTCCAGTCACATGAACACGATCTCTTGGGAAGAGAAGGAATTGATCGTCAACGCCTTCACCGAACAGGAAGAAGAAGAGGCGCGATCCGCAGAAGAGGAAGCGAGTCGGCTTGCCGAAGAAGAACGACACGCTGAAGAAGCTGTTCAGATGGAACGCGAAGCCGATGAACTCCGGGCCAAAGCCGAAGCCGCCCGAAGCGCCATTCACGAAGCGGCCTCCGCAGGAATGTCGACCGCCGCACCGGTTCCGGAAGCGCGTAGCACACGCCACGCTACGGCCTCCGCAGAGCGAGTCGATCTGGGCACCTCCAACCGTCACAAACGCCCCACACCGACCCCAGCCCGTACACCCAACCAGAGAACTTCGAAAACTTCAAAAAAGACATCCCGCCACCAGCCCGAAAAACCGCTGGTTCGAAAAACGATCGAAGTCCAGCTTCCGATCACACTCAAGGATCTTTCTCAATCTTTGGGCATCAAGGCCAATGTGATCATTCAACGCCTTCTGATCGAACACGGATTCATGCTCCGTATCAACGATGTGCTCAGTGAAGATGTGATCGAAACCGTCGCACTCGAATTCGATCAGGAAATCCTTCTCAAACAGAAGAAAAAGACCATTGAACAGGTCGTCAAAGACCAGGTGACCCGAGTCATCGACCGCCCCGAAGACATGGTACCTCGTACCCCGGTTGTGGCGGTCCTTGGGCACGTCGACCACGGCAAAACCAGTATTCTCGACTACATCCGCAGGACCAAGGTTGCCGACTCAGAAGCTGGCGGAATCACCCAAAACATCAAAGCGTGGTCGGTCCAAACCGAACGGGGACAGTTGACCTTTCTCGACACTCCAGGCCACCAAGCGTTTACCGAGATGCGATCTCGGGGCGCGCAAGCGACGGACATCTGCGTATTAGTCGTCGCCGCGGACGACGGCGTCATGCCCCAAACGGTCGAAGCGATCAATCATGCCCAAGCCGCAGGCACTCCGATCGTGGTCGCCATCAACAAAATCGACAAAGCGAACGCCCAGATCGATAAAACCAAGTCGCAACTGGCGCAACACGGGTTGACTCCCAGTGAGTGGGGAGGAGACACCGAGATGGTACTGGTCTCCGCGATTCAAGGCGAAGGGATCGACCTCCTGCTCGAAAACATCCTCCTGGTCACCGCGATGCTGGAACTCAAGAGCAACCCCAACAAGCCGGCGACCGGCGTGGTAATTGAAGCCAGTCGATCGGAAGGCCGAGGCATCGTTGCTGATGTTTTGGTCCAGAATGGAACCCTACGCAAAGGTGACATTGTTCTCCTCGATGTGGCCTACGGCAAAGTGCGTTCCATGACCAATTTCGCCGGTATCAGGGTTGAGGAAGCCGGCCCCTCCACTCCGGCCTCGATCACCGGACTCGACGCCGTTCCCGCTGCAGGCGAAAAATTCTACGTCTTCGATGATGCGGCCCAAGCCAAACAGGTTGCCGAGCAGCGCAAACGAGCTGCCCGCATGGACGAACTCGCAGAACCCGGAGTCACCCGGCGCCTCGAAAACATTTTCGATCAGATTCAGGCCGGACAAGCCAAGGGGCTCAACATCGTCATCAAAGCCGAAGTGCAAGGATCGATCGAAGTTCTTCGCAAGAGCTTGCTCGAATTGGCCACCGATGAGATAGGGATCGACATCAAACACTCCGGGGTCGGCGCGGTCAACGAACGTGACGTTCTCCTGGCCCATGCCAGTGACGCTATCATCGTCGCATTCAACGTCATCCCCGATCCGCGCGCCCGATCTCTGGCAGAAGAAAAGCGAGTGGACATTCGTCGATACAATGTCATCTACAATGTACTTGACGAAGTCAAACAAGCCATGCAGGGCCTTCTCGATCCCGAACTTCACGAAGTCACACTCGGATACGCAGAAATCCGGCAGGTTTTCACCGGAAGCCGGATCGGCCGTGTCGCGGGTTGCTTTGTCGTTCACGGCAAAATCGAACGAAAATCGAGCGTACGGCTATTGCGCGACAACATTGTCATCTGGTCCGGACAAATTGGGAGTCTTCGACGTATCAAAGACGATGTCAAAGAGGTTCGTGAAAACCTCGAGTGCGGAATTCGGCTTCAAGGATTCGATGACATCAAAGCGGGTGACGTCATCGAGGCTTACAAGGTCGAAGAGACCGCAAGAACCTTCAGCTGATTTTTCCCTCTCTGAATTGAACCGGGTACATCGAGCCCACGATGCAGATCGGAACCCTCCTCCTCAAGCTAGCCATTCATGAAGCTCGGTCCCTGAAGGACAAGCGAAGGGTGGTTAAAAGCTTGAAAGAAAAGTTACGTCGAAAATTCAACGTTTCGATCGCTGAAATCGAAGCGCAAGATGTTCGGCAGAGCGCGGTACTTGGGGTAGCGATCATCGGCAACGAACGACGGTATCTCGACCAGGTTCTCTCGCAGATCGTCAACTCGGTTCGAACCTTTCGACCCGGCCTCCTCATCGATTACGAGATCGATTTTCTGGCATGAAAAACACACCTTTTGATCGCATTCTCATTCTAGTCCTCGATTCTGTCGGAATCGGGCATGCGCCTGACGCAGAAGAGTT
This sequence comes from Planctomycetota bacterium, assembly GCA_030748635.1. Classification (GTDB taxonomy): domain Bacteria; phylum Planctomycetota; class JACQVV01; order JACQVV01; family JASMLP01; genus JASMLP01. The sequence continues at coordinate 3,024 of JASMLP010000070.1, read as the reverse complement.
TGGCGACTCCGGTTCCAACACCATCGGTCACATTCATGAGTCCGTGGGATTGCAACTCCCCCACCTTGCTCAGTTAGGGCTCAGCCAGATCAGCCCAGTCACCGGCAATGGAGTGACCGGGGCGTACGGCCGGATGATCGAAAAATCCTCGGGCAAAGACACGCTGACCGGACACTTCGAAATTGCCGGCCTCCATCTGGATTTCGGGTATCCAAGCTACCCCAACGGCTTTCACCCCATGGTGGTTTCCAACTTCGAAAAGCAGATTGGGAGAAAAGTCCTCGGCAACAAGGTCGCCAGCGGAACCGCTATCATCGACGAGTTAGGACCGCTGCACCTCGAAACAGAAGATCCCATTCTGTACACTTCCGCCGACAGCGTTTTCCAGATAGCTGCTCACGTAGATGTCATTCCGCTTCCGGAACTCTACCGAATGTGCCAAATCGCCCGGGAACTGCTCGTCCACCCCCACAATGTGGCGCGCGTCATCGCTCGCCCTTTCCGCGGCGACCCCGATTCCGGGTTCGAGCGTACCGTTGATCGGCGAGACTACGCCCTCGAACCTCCGGCTCCAACGATTCTGGACCACTTACATTCGGCCGGATACCTGACTCACGCGATCGGGAAGATCGGAGACATCTTCACCGATCGCGGAATTTCTCACGCCATACGGGCCAAAGGCAATCCGTCCTGCATCGACGCCACAATCGACTCCTTGGGACAAAATTTCCGTGGTCTCATCTTCACGAATCTAGTCGATTTCGACACCCTCTACGGACATCGCAGGGATCCCCAAGGTTACCGAGACGCACTTCAATACTTTGATGCCCAACTGCCTCGGATTTATGCCGCGCTTCGTCCTCGCGACCTGATGATAATCACCGCCGACCACGGATGTGATCCTTGCTATGAGGGGAGCGATCACACCCGAGAAATGGTGCCCTTACTGGTTTACCACCAGAATATCGGAGCCGTGGACCTGGGCACTCGTTCAACCTTCGCCGATATTGCCCAAACAGTGGACGCCAATTTTGGACTCAACCGAGTCGAACACGGCACCAGTTTTCTGGAGTCCGTTACTCCCGATTGACCGGACACGAGAATCTAATCCCGAGATGTCTTCAGAAAAGATCTGAAGACATCAGGCTTCCTGGACACCCTCCTCTTTCCTGACAAAAGCGGAGAAACCGGACCCGTCGGGTGATTCTTCCAGCTGATTATTGGAATCACAACTTAAGTGAAGTCAACCGTTTCGCCGCCTCTCGCGTCTCCTCCACCGAGAGAACAAGCGCAAACCGTACATAACCGTCACCCGGATTGCTTCCATCGGCAACCACATCGCTGATCCAGGGTCCTGGGGTACACACGATGGCGACTTCAGGATCTAGCAAACGAGTAGCAAAGTCTACTGCGTCCATTCCTCCCGGCACCCGTTGCCAGACATAGATCGTAGAGTCAGGCGTACAGTCGGGTAACCCGGCCTCCACTAGCGCCCCACAAAAAAGATCTCGCTTTTCCCTGTATTCATTCCGCATGGAGTCCACATGTTCTTCGTCTCCGAGAGCGGCGATGCCCGCCTCCTGCACGAAGTTGGGAGTGCCCGAATCCACGTTGGTCTTGACCTTCTTGAAAATATCCACAATCGCGGGATCTCCGGCTACCCAACCGATCCGGTATCCCGTCATGGCGCTACGCTTGGACAAGCTCTGGAACACGATCACTCCCTCTCGAGAGAATTCCAGTAATGAGTGGGGCTTTTCCTCGGTGAAGTAGATCTCACTATACGCCTCGTCGCTCGCGAGAACGATATCGTTGTCGTGGGCAAACCGAATCGCCTTTTCGAAAAATTCAGGGGGCGCTAACGCGCCGCTGGGACTGTTCGGATAATTCAACCACAAGATCTTTGCCCGCTTGCAAATCTCTTCGGGAATCGAGTCGAGGTCGGGCAAGAACCCGGCATCCTCACGTAACGGCATCATCCAGCAGGACCCCTCCGCGAAGTGAGTACCTCGTTGATAAGGTGGATATCCTGGTGAAGGCACGAGCACAAGGTCTCCCGGATCCACGAAACACTCACCGAAATGGAAGATACCTTCCTTCGAACCGATCGTAGAGCAGATCTCTGTCTCAGGATCGAGAGTCACCCCGTGGCGTGCCTGAGTCCAGGATGCCACGGCTTCCCGAAAAGAGGGACTCCCCACATAACTGGGATATCCGGTCGCCGCATGTCGATCGACAGCCTCCTGGCAAGCCTTTCGAACAATCACAGGCGTAGGATTCCGGGGATCCCCAACGCCCAGATCGATCGGAGTAATCCCCTGTGCGGTCAACTCGGTTACCTTTTTGTCTACCTCAGCGAAGGCATAGCCTCCGATGGATCGAACTCGTTGACTGGCAATGATGCTCACGATAGCTCCTTTCCTCGGCCATATTGTCGCAGAACCCGACGAGATCCCTCCCGAATCGTCAAGCCGATCCGATCAAAATAGTCGAGTAGCGGAATTACGTATTTTCGCGTTGTCCCGAGTCGATCGCGAAACTGCGCGCTGATCAACTCTCCATGTTTCTCGATTTCTTCGACAACCATTTTCTTGGCTTCTTCGATCACGTCTCGATGAAAAAAAATATGGTCCTCGATTTCGACTAAAAACCCCTGCTCGACAAGAATCCCAAACATTTTCCCCATACCCGGAACAGCGCCTCCGAGGCGGTCCGGAAGTTTATCCTTTCGAGGCGTACAGAAACGATCCTCGAGATAGACCCCCTCCAGTCGAGCCAACAACTCCTGTTCTTCGATCGAAAGGGCCACCTCATGCGTGGCCAGTCGCACTCGATCTCCCTCTTCAGCCGTCTCGCCAGTTTCCAGCAGTCGATGCAAAGCCAGATCTAGAGCGGCAGGAGGTGTTCGAAGGAGATTCTTGATGGCGAGCTTTCCCATGTAAAGGGTATAGGGATTTTCTCTGTGATACGTCGAAAGGACGGAAATAATCTGCTGCTGCAGATCCTCCAGAACCCGCTGGTGAA
>JASMLP010000069.1 GCA_030748635.1 Planctomycetota bacterium | reverse complement strand
CTGGAAGGACATCGTGGAGAGATCGCCTGGGCTCGCGCCGCTCGAGCGCTCGCCGCTCTCCTGGGCGAAAGCCAGGTCAGTCCGGCCGCTCTTCGAGCGACCGCTCCGCTAGCGACTCTCCATCGCATGCATCGCGACCCCCTGGATCCGACACCGGCTCAAACTCGAGTTGAAGAAGTTCTCTCCGACCTCCTTCCCGCCTCGGAAACTCCAGACCTCCTCTTCTCCCGAATCCTGGAACTCCGAGGATGAACTTTGCCGATCCGTCCTGGAACGTAAAAAGCACCCAAGATCCGGCCCTGGCCACATTGTTAGCCTTAGCGATCGACCTACGGCTACCGGGTCTGATCCTGGACGCCAAGTCATCGGATCCCGAACCGCTACTTCACACCTTTGTCACCTGGTTCGCCGACGAACACCGACCGATCCCCCTTCCCTCCCACCTCACCCCGACCGACCTGATGCGTCAAGAGTGGTCATTTCCCGGAGAAGAGATACGTCGACACCCCTCGTTTCTCACTCGCTCCAGAGAACGGACCCTGGTAATTCGAAGACCCGACGAACTGGATCCCGCTCTCTGGAGTCTCCTCGCTCGTCGTTCGATTGCCGAACCGACAGACGACAATGAATCACCGATTCAACTGGTGATTATCGAGGAAAGAAATTCACACACACCGCCTGGCCCATATCTCCGGCCACTTCAACGCCGCCGCGTCGACCCCGTTCAAGAGCTTCGTAAACGCCTTGAGTCCTCACCGTCGACTCCACAAAATCGTATTCGAGGAAAGATTCGAGCGGCTCGGGGTCGATTGCAGAAAATCGTCATCGAAGAGAGTCTCTGGCCAGCGCTGACGAAGATCGTTCGAGATCTGGACCCTAGATCCTTGGGAGATGGAGACCAACACCTGCTTCGAGCTGTTCGATTACTGAGATCCTGGGCCGCATTCGAAGAACGTTTTCGCGTCTCCGAGAAAGATGCCGAGATTCTTTTACAACTCTTTCCTCTCCGAGAAGCGTCTCCTACCGAGCCCGAACCCTCCCCCGGTGTGATCCAGGAGTCCAGTAGCGAAGACCCCGAATCCGCGCCTCCTAGTCCACAAAATCCGAACTCGAAGGAACTTTCTTCCTCCGCGACCGCCCCCCCAGAGACTCCGATCCAAGCTCACCTCCATCTCCCTTCCGGAACTCCCCTTTCCCGGACAGGTAGAGGGAGACAGAATCCGGACACCCGTAACGGCCGAATCATCGGACACCGAGCCGTTCGCTCCGGTCGCTGTGGATCGATCGACCCGACCGCGACCTTTCGGCGAGCTCTTCCGTTCCAGACTCTCCGAGGACGGAAACCGGAGTCGCCCCCGGTTCTTCACGTCGACGACCTTCGCGTCGCAATCCGCCGGAAGCGCCAAGGCGAACTCTTTGTCCTGGTTTTAGATGCCAGCGGCAGCATGCGTGGCGATCGAATCCAGATGGCCCGCGGCGCCGCCCAGGCCATTCTCGAACAGGCCTACCGCACTCGCGCGTCCCTGGGACTCGTCGTCTGCTCCGCCGGGACCGCCCGTCTCGTCGTCCCGCCCATGAACAGTCCCCAGCGAATCCAGCGAGCAATCCTCTCCGAACGAGCCGTCGGCGGCACAGCCCTGGGATTAGGAATTCAGATCGCCCTGGAACAGGGACGTTCTCGCAACCGCTCTCCACGACTTCTGCTGGCCACCGATGGACGCGCCAATCTCGCTCTGGATGGGTCTCGAGATCCGGAACGTGCCGCACATGAAGTCCGACAATTGCTCACCGCGGCCACGTACACGGGTTCGACCCCGATCGTCCTGGGCCGCACCCAGGATCGTCGCGCTCGCGATTTTTCCACCCACCATCATCTCCCCTTCGTTCCTGTTCATCCGCTGGATCCTTCTCAAGCCGCGACCCGAATAGAATCGATGACGAGACTCGACCCATGAGTTTTCGAGTGACTCTCATCTCCCTGGACGGGATGGGTGCAGCCGCCCTTCAACAAGCCTGCCACCAACTGAACGATCCCTCCTCTCAGCCACATTTTCCGATCCATTTCGAAGTCATCGACATATCTGAAGTCCAGCGCAATCGGGATCGTGAACATTGCGCGCAGGTTCTGAGCGAATCGGACCTCGTCCTGATCTCCCACCTGCACGAAGAAGCTCACGCGCAACGATTAGTGGAACTGGCCCGAGATCATCTGCGACCCGAAACCACATCTCTGGCGTTTCATTCGTCCGGCGCAGTCATGCAACTGATACGAGTCGGTCGTTTCTCGATGAGAAAGACCTCGAAGAAAAAGAGCCCTTCCCAATCACGGGGCCCCGCTCCCTCTACGCTCCGACATTTTTTCCAGAATCCTCGGGTCCAGAAACTTCTGAAACGTTTCCTGACCATCCTTCCTCGCCTCCTCGCCCTAATTCCCGGCCGACTCGGGGACATGCGAACCTTCATCGAGAGCTACACCGCCTGGATGGAAGGAAGCCCGGAGAACATTCGCAATCTCATTCTTCGAGTCGCCCACCGTCACCACGGATATCAAGAACTTTCCGGGACCTACGGAGCTTCTCGCCGATATCCGGATACCGGAGCCTGGCATCCCAAAACAGGAACGATCCACTCGACTCCTGAAAAACTGATCCAGGCTCTCGAATCGCTGGAGCCGGAGCGCATTCATCGCCCCCGAATCGCCATCCTGGTCCTGAGAGGCCAGATCCTGGCCAACGACACCCTTCCGATCGAAGCGCTTGTCGAGGCCCTGGAGAGCCGTCGACTCAACGCCTTGGTCGTTTTTGGTTCGATCTTCGACTATCGACCCGTACTCGCCCGACTGGAACCGCTGGCCATCGATATCCTGGTCAACCTTGCCGGTTTTCCGCTCGTCGGTGGTCACGTCGAAAGCCGCCCTCAGGAAGCAATCGCAGCGCTACGACCGCTCGATGTTCCCTATCTGGTACCGATCCATCTCTCTTTCCAAACGCTCGACCGATGGCACCGTAGCCACCAGGGTCTTCATCCGGTCCAGGTCGCTCTCAACGTGGCTCTTCCCGAACTCGACGGAGGAATCGAACCGACGGTCCTGGCCGGACCGGGTCGGAGCGAAACCGAACCGATCGGACGTTCCGTCGATCCCGACAACCTGGAGCGATTTGCCGAACGCGTCCGGCGATGGACCCGTCTGCGTACCCAACCCCGAGAAAACCTGAAGATCGCTATCAGCCTCTTCCGATATCCTCCGGGAACCGGCTCCCTCGGAACCGCATCGTATCTAGACGTCTTTCAGAGCCTTCATCAGATTCTGCTCACTTTACGAGCCGATGGGTACGATGTGGGCGACATTCCCGAAACGCCGGAAAAGATTCTGGAGCAGTTCCGAGACATGGAACGTGCTGCCGAGGGGGAGTTGACCGAGACCCACCCCCTACGCATCGACCTACCGACTTACCGCCAACACACCGCGGGACTCTCCGAAATCGAACGGCACTGGGGCGCCGCACCGGGCGCTCTCTTCGTGGATGGATCCGATCTGATCCTTTTCGCCGTTCGGTACGGAAACATCTTCGTTGGAGCGCAACCAGGATTTGGCTACGACGGCGACCCGATGAAACTCCTTTTCGTACGAGACGCCTCACCCACGCACGGATTCGCCGCCTACCAGACCTACGTCCGAGATGTCTTTGCCGCGGACGCAGTCATCCACCTGGGAACCCACGGAGCCCTGGAGTTCATGCCGGGCAAGGAAGCCGGGCTTTCCGGCGACTGCTGGCCGACCCGACTGATCGGAGATGTACCCAACCTGTACGTTTATAATGTGAACAATCCCGCCGAAGGAGCCATTGCCCGTCGTCGCTCCTCCGCGGCGCTGATCAGTCACCTGACCCCACCGCTAGTCGAAGCCGGACTCTACAAGGAACTCGCAAACCTCAAAGACCTCGCATTGAGTTACCGTCGTGAATCCGAGCCGGCCCGACGCACCGCCCTCTTCGAGACCGCCCTGGCCACGGCGGATCGAGCCCACCTCCCCACGCCTCGGGAGGGAGAAGATCGAGATCGAGCGATCGATCGCTGGCTCACCGCGCTGTATGAACTGGAAGGGACACTGATCGCCAGCGGGCTCCACGTTTTCGGTCGACATCCCAAAGGGGAAGAACGACTCGAACAGATGACCCATGCGGCGGCTTTCGATCGCCCCGAGCAGGGCCTCACATCGATCACTCGACTGTTGCAAAAAGCCGGAGAAGATCCGGTCGAAACCTTACAGGATCGAGCCCGAAAAGGAGACGCGTCCGCTGCCCTACGCATCCGATCGCTCGGAGATCAGTCGCGCGCGATTGTCCAGAAACTGTTAGCCGGCGAGTCTCCCGACACCCTGGCTCAGGACCTTCCTGGCCAACCGGTCGCATCCCTTCGATCCCTGGCCAACTTTCTGGAACGGTTTCGTTCGGACCTCGCAGCCGGTCAAGAACTCGAAGCTCTTCGGGCCGCTCTTCGTGGTCGATACCTGTTCCCGTCTCCCGGCGGCGATCCTCTGCGCAACCCCTCGGTGCTCCCCACCGGTCGCAATATCCACGGACTTTCCCCGGACCATATCCCCTCTCCATCGGCTCGCAGCGTGGCCCGGATCACCGTAAAACGCTTTCTCGACCGATGCGTCGAAGATCGGGGTGAACTCCCCGAATCGGTCTCGCTCGTCCTCTGGGCCATGGACAACATCAAAACCGGGGGAGAGAGCCTCGCCATCGCCTTCGAACTCCTTGGGGTCCGGATATCCGAAGATTCTCTCGGTCGACTCCGCGTCGTGACCCCCATCCCTCTCGCGGAGCTTGAACGCCCCCGAATCGATGTCGTGGTGACCGTAAGCGGGATCTTCCGAGATGTTTTTCCGGGATCGATGGCGCTGCTCGATTCGGCGGTTCAAGCCGTAGCCGACCTGGACGAACCGGAAGCGTCCAATCGGATACGAAAACGGACCCGATCTCTCGAAACGTCCGGACTCTCTCCCCAGGAAGCCCGTCTTCGCATTTTTGGCAACGGGCCGGGAGCCTACGGAGGCAACCTCAACTACGCGCTCGATACCGGAGCCTGGGAAAACGATGCCGAACTGGCCAAGATCTTCCGGAGTCGCAAATCGTTCGCCTTCGTCTCCGGTGAAGGGCTGGTTCGCAAACAGGATCTCTACGGAGAACTCACCGGAACCGCCGACTGCGTCCTCCAGTCGCTGGACTCGGTGGAGATCGGCCTCAGCGATGTGGACCACTACTTCGACTATCTTGGCGGGCTTTCCCTTCAGATTCAGGAGAAGACCGGTCGTCGAGCCGAAGTCTATCTCGCTGACACCACCACGGCTCTGGGCCGAATCGACCGACTCGAGGAGTTGGGCCAGCGGGAGGCCCGGGTGAAACTGCTCAACCCCAAATGGTATTCCGCCATGATCGACCACGGGTATGAAGGCGTCACCGAACTGCGAACCCGTCTGGAGAACCTCTACGGTCTCCAGGCCACCACCCGAAGCCTCGAAGACTGGGTGTTCGACGAAACCACCCGAACCTTCGTCGAAGATCGAGCCATGGCCGAACAGCTAGCCGAGCTCAATCCCGAAGCTTTCCGCGCCATGGTCGACACGCTGCTCGAAGCTCGAGACCGTTCCCTATGGAACCCCGCGGAAGGAATCTCCGAAACTCTGGAGGCCACCTCCACGCGCACCGAAGACGCTCTCGAGTTCTCCACCACTTAATGTCTCCCGGCCCGAAAGGTTTTCTTCGATTTTTTCTGGGCTCCTCTCTTCGAGAACGATACGATCTCGAACTTCAAAATCCCCCACTGGATCGCGGAGTTTTTTTGTGCCTTCATCTACCTCCCCTCTCCCCATTCTCATCCTTTCAACCAGCCTTCGAGCCCAGAGCCACAGCCGGATTCTCGCCCAACGTTGCCGAAAAGAGTTGGAAAGCCTCGGATGTGAGGTCCGCTGGATCGACCTGGCCGAACGGGAACTTCCGTTTTGCGATGCGGGGGGATGCTACGGTCACCCACACGCTGTGGAGGTCCGAGAGGCGGTCGAGTGGGCGTCCGGCATCGTCCTCGCGACCCCGATCTACAACTACACCCTCTGCGGTCAGGCCAAAGCGGCAATCGAACTCGCGGGAAAAGCGTTCACCGGCAAGGTGGTCGGATTCCTCTGCGCGGCAGGCGGCGAGCGCAGCTATATGAGTATCCTCGGAATCGCCAACAGCCTGATGCTCGATTTCCGGACCTGGATCGCGCCCCGATTTGTCTACGCGACCTATAGCGCCTTCGAGGAAGGAGCCCTGGTAAGCGAAGAGATCGAGGCACGCGTCGTCGAACTGGCCACGAGCTTGTCCGAAGCCAGCCGATCCCTGGTCCCGACCGACTGAGCACGGTCGACTTATTTCGCCCGATGCTCCCGAATATATCGCTGGAGATCGAGGCGTCCGGGAAGATTCGGATTGAGGCGGAGGCACCTCTCATAATCTTCTGTCGCCTCCTTCGACCGGCCTTCGATACGATGGATATGTCCCCGAAACAGATAGCAATCAGAAAACTGGGGATGCTGCCGAATCGCCTGGTCAAGCAAAGTCCGAGCTTTCGCTGTTTTTTCATCCGCCGGTTCTTTTTGCCAGGAAGCCAACCAGATCTGAGCCCGAAGAACCAGAGCCCGGGTATGATTGATGTCGCCTTTTCTTTTGCGCAGCACCCCTTCACAAGAGCGACGAGCTTCCTCCAACTCATGTCTTTGAAGAAAGATCTGTGCCCGAAGGAGATGCGCCAACTCCATTTCAGGGCGATAGAGCAGAGCTCGCCCGAGATCGAAGAGGGCCTGCTCAATCCGACCTTGCTCTAGACGAAACGCGGCACGATTGAACCAAGCTTCCGCAAAATCGGATCGCACTTCCAGCGCCCGATCGATCGCCTCTTGGGCCCGATTCAGGTCGCCCACCCGAGAGTAACTTATGAAGGAGTTCAGATGAGCCGTGGCCAGACCGGGGTCGATCCGCAAGGCCTCTTCGAAATGCGCCAGAGCCTCTCGGAATTTCCCTTTTTGATTGGATAAGACACCCAGCCAGTTCGACACACTCGCGCGAGGAGGACCGAGACGTTGGCAGGTTTTGAAATCAGCCTTTGCCTCCTCCAACCGCCCGGACTTCATATAGGCAATGCCTCTCCACAAATATGTTTTCGCCTCTTCAGATTCCCTCTCAGACAGCTCGGAGAGATAGCGGATAGCCACAGAAAATTTTCCTCGAACCAAAGCCCACACTCCGCGCTCGAACGCCCTCTGAGAGGGAGAGCGGGAGGAATTCTCCTCGGATTCGGGGACCAAGCCCAACCAAGGCTGAAGTTTTGTGAAAACCCTCGATTTCGAGTCCCCAGACTCCACCGCCATCCCGAAGATGAAACTCAGCAAAGGCTGATAGGCTTCCTGAAGTCGGGTGTAGCACAGAGCTCGAGCCGCCTCGAAGAGTAGATCCTCATCCTCAACCGCCTCCAGCCAACGAGCCAGCACCGGAACGCTCTCCACCATCCCGATCCTCCCCAGCACCCGACAGCAAAACACGGCACGATCTCGCTCCGACTGACTCCAGAGTGCCTGCGAACCTTCCGACCGAATACGGTCAATCAGAAGATTCATTTCCGCCTCCAGAACCTCCACGGTTTGGACATCCTGAAACCGCGCCGCCTCGAAAACCAGATCTTCGACTCCTCCGTGTAGATTCCCCTCCACCTCTCGCAAACTTTTCAACATCTCGGTCAAACGAATCTTTCGGGATCGCAAAGTCGCCGTCCGGGCGCGATCAACCCGATCCAGCCAGCGGGAGATATCGCTCGGTGCCATCCCGTAGAAACTCAACTCGGAAAAGCTCCGCTCTGCCAGCAAGTCGTTTCCGGCTGCCAACGCCAATTGGCCCAGTTCAAGCCCCATCCGGATACGTATCCCACGGACACGCGGATCTCCCGGTCGCAACGCGTAAGCCTGGTCGAGCGTGGCGATCACCCGGAGTAGGTGACGTATCGATTCCTGTCGACGGAACACAACTTCTGGCGACTCCGACCGCACCCGCAGACGATTTTCCTCCTGCTCCCGGGGTAAGAGATCCACCAAAGACGGCAGCAAAGCGTACTGCGAACGTGCTTTTTCCAGGTAGGTCACAAATCGCTGATTTCGCTCCCGAGAATCCTTCCAGCGACTCCCGCCCCAGAGGAGAAGTCCCAGGAAACACAGACCCAGAGCCACGCCGCAAAGAGCTCGATTCCTCCGCGCCCACTTCCGACCGAGTTGCCAAGGTGAATAAGCCACCGCCCGGAGGGGGCGTCCCTCCAGATAGGCCAGCAGATCGGCTCGCAATTCCAACGCACTGGCATACCGATCCAACGGATCGAAGGCCATGGCCCGCAACACCAGAGCCTCGAGTTCGGAATCGACCCTCCGATCTTCGGTCCTCACGGAAGGAGGCACCAATTCCCCTCTCTGCACCATTTGAAGCAACCCTTCAATGGAAGCCGATCGATAGGGAGAGACTCCCGTGAGAATCTGGTAGAGAATCGCTCCGACCGAATACACATCGCTGCGAACTCCCACACGACCATGATCCCCAACGGCCTGCTCCGGAGCCATGTACGCCAGAGTTCCGATCACATCTCCAACCTGGGTACGTTCAGTCCCATCGAATTCCGAATCGGGGGTGACGGGGATGGCCCGCCCGAGGACCTTGGCAACTCCCCAGTCCAGAACGACAACCCGACCGTCCTCCCGAATCATGACGTTATCGGGCTTCAAGTCGCGATGAACAATTTTCTTCTCGTGTGCGACATGAACAATCTCGCACATTTCGATGACATAACCGAGCAAGGTCCTCAAGGCCGCACCCTGTGCGATCAAGCGACTGAAGGTGTCGCCCGATACATATTGCATCGTCAAATAGTAGCGGTCATCTGGAAAACGTCCGCAATCGTGTATCGGCACAATTCCCGGATGTTCGAGCTGAGAAAGAGCTTCGATCTCTCCCTGAAACCGATCAGCCAGAGCGCGCCACCCATCACTTCCCTGTCCACGCGCCGTGACGACCTTGACCGCCACCTGACGGTTCAGTTTCAGATCCCTCGCACAAAAGACCTCCCCCATTCCACCCCGACCGATACGTTCCTCGATCCGATACCGATCGTCCACGATCAGACCGATCTCTTCTTCCCCTCGATCCCCCACGAGCCGTCCAAGGCGCCGATATCGATGATCGACATCCACTCGAGTTAAATCGTCGTTAGGGTCCTTCATTGTCCCGGTCCTGATACGAACATCAGAGGAGAATGTAGCGGGCACATTCGAATCTCGATCATCCTTTTCCTTCTCTCGATTCGAGTAAAGCCAGCATACCAATTCTTGAGGGCCAACACCCAAAACGCTAGACTATTTCCCTGGAATCATGATGCGCGACGAATACACCGACATCGGGGGCTCTGGCAACGCATTCCCCTCGACCTGTTGGACGGTCATACGGGATGCGAGCGATCCCCATGCGACCGGCTATCAGGAATCGATCGATCGTCTGGCCAATCTGTATTGGCGACCGGTCTACGCCTACTTCCGTCGCAAGTGGAGTACCACGAACGAAGAGGCCAAGGATCTGACCCAAGAATTTTTTGTAAAGATCACCGAGCAAGATTTCCTTCAAAAGGTGTCTCCAAACGAAGGACGCTTTCGATCCTATGTCCGGGTTTCACTGGACAACTTCATCCGGATGCGATTTCGGAAAAAACAGGCCCAAAAGCGAGGTGGACAGATCGCGCATATCTCGATCGATCCGGAAAACGTTCCTCCGTCCTCTTCCCCCACTCCCGAGGAACTATTCCTGAAAGATTGGGCCGCCACCACCCTCGACGACGCGCTCGCCGCTCTCGAACTCGACCTCACCAACACCGACAAGAAAATTCATTTCGAACTATTCCGTCTGCGTGAAATCGAACCTCCCATCGATGAAGACAACAGTTACGAAGCGCTAGCCGCCCGCTTCGGCATCAGCAAGAATGACGTTCGAAACGCGCTCTACCAAACCCGAAAAAAATTCAAATCTCTGGTCCACCAACGGGTACGAGGATCGGTTTCCAACGACGAAGAAGCCTCCCTGGAAATGGCCGAACTGTTCGCTCACCTGTAAGCGACCAGAACCAAGTTAGCCCCAAAAAAGTGTCTCCCGAGGAAAGGATCCCTCGAGAGACACCCGACAGGAACACGGAATGCCGTCCATTCAAGGCATCCGGAGATATATCCTTCTTTCAATTCCTAAACGTTGAATTCCCCGGCGCGAAGTGGGTGAGGATTTGAAACCCCCATTCGTCCACAAACCTCGCTGTGACAAGAAGTGTTTGGAGTTCGAATCCTCGGACTGCCCCACGGGAAGGACACTGACCGCTCCATCCCGAAGTCCGACCTCGACCACCTGGGTATAGGACTGTCCCATCTGAGAGAGAACCGTTTCGGAAAAAGTTGCCGTCAGCGCGTCGTGAAAAATCACACCACTTTCCAGCGGATCGAAATTTTCCAGACCCCCCCACAAATCGAGCGGCTGGAGTAGTTCCGCATGCATCCAGTTCCTCCACGCCGCCGGCCCCGAGCCGACGCGAGTCTGGACGAGAATCCAGGCTTTTTGAAGTCGCCAGTCGATGTGGCGAGCAGTGAGACCGTCCAGATTTCTCGCTGGGCTGGCCTCGATGTCCGCAATCTTCATCCGTAGAAAATTGTGCATTCCACCCTGTCCGCCACCGTGTCGATCGACCAGAGCGGGCGCATCGGGACCGTGAGTCCGACGAAGGGATTGGAGGAGAAAACGAGCCAGAGCCGTGTAGGGAGTATTGTCCTCCATCCTGGCGCCGGCCCGGAGCCACGGTTTCAGATAGACCAGGGCTCTCTGAGCTTCAAGCGAAAGACGAAACCCCTGGACATCCCGAAGATAAAGTCCCAGTCGAATCACATCGCGAGCCACGGGGTTCACAGTATCGAAGTGCATATTCTGAACTTCGGACGGAGTGAAAACCGGTTTCGCCTCCAACATCTCCCGTAAGCGTCGAGATCGACTTCCATCCCCATCCCGACTACTCGTGGGAATCGGATACCAGGAACCGATCGGAAGATGGTTGGCACTCATGACGTAGCCACACGCCGGATTCACCACCCAGGGCCTGAGTTCGTGAGGAAGAAGTCCGATCCAGTCGTTCGACGAGAGGCTGCCGTCCTGAGCGACCGCACCAGCAAGAAAGGCTCGAGGCTGACGAATGGGAAGGGCCCCATTCGCCCAGTAGCCGATGTCTCCCCCGGTACTCGCAACCACCACGTTGGCGCTGGGGTAAACCCAGTCTCCCAGGGCGGCACCGAAAGTCTGGATGTTCTGGGATCGATACATCTTCACAAAACCTCGAAGAGTCGACAGCTCTGGAAATGCCGTCGGCAAAGCCTTCATCGCATACTCCTCGTCCTCGAACCCTCCGGTGGTCAGAGAGGAGCGAGGAGGGGCAATCGTCCCGGTCACAACCGACCCCCAGAGACACTCTCGATAGCGAACCGTCTGGTCTGGAAGTCCTCGAACCTTGATCAACTCGGTCTCGTCCTTGCTCCAAGGCCTCCAGTTCCCGTCCAGGCAATACTGGTTCGGGTGCCCATCCCGGTCGACCTTCAACAGAAACAGATCGGATTGATCGAGTCCGAGTGCCGTGACACTCCACGCATTAAAGGGCGTCGAGCCCACGAGAATGTTGGGATTGCCAGGCACACCGACACCGCGTACGTCGAAAGTTTTTCCCTTCATGTGCCACTCGAACCAGAGCGAAGGTACGGAGACCTTGGTGCGAGGATCGCCAACCAGAACGGCCCGCCCAGTCGTCGTCTTCTGTCCACTGACCGCCCACGCATGACTGAAGTGTGGCGCCACCCCGTTGGGGAGACTCCCATCCAGATTGACGTTATGCCTCCGGGCGAAATCGAACATCCGATCCTGAAGATCACGAGGCACGTCACTTTGCTTGACGATAGCCGCGTAGTCATCACACTTCACATCCCCTTTGATTTTACGGCGAATCTGCGCATTACTGAGACCTTGCTGCCGGTAATAGCGTACCTGGTGAAGATTGGAGGCCTCGTTCAGACCGCTAGGAGAAAACGTTCGCCCAAGTCGACTCCAGATGCCGATCGAATCCGCCAGCGTCCAGGGTCGAACAGGAATCTGGTAGCGCGAGAAATGGGGATGAAGACTTCTCTGTGGCGACTGGAGATATGCGTTGACTCCATCGACATAGGCCTTCAAAAGGCTGTGTGTCTCCTGATCCAGATTGCGAACCTCACGCTCTGCGTGTCGACGCCAACCTCGAAGACGCGCTTTCCTGTCGTGATCGATATATTCGGTGCCCAAGGTACCATCTTGCTTCTGCTTCCCTGGACCGAAGTATTCAGCGTAGCGTCCTTGATACATGAGCTTCCAGACATTCATCTGAAAGAACCGCTGTTCGGCATGCGCATAACCGGCCCCAAAATAGGCCCCTTTGTCTGTGGCCGATTGGATATGGGGAACTCCGTAGATGTCCCAGTCGATCTGAACCGAAGTTCCTGCGAGTTGAACCGTCTTCGTACTCGGATTGCTTCCGCCTGGAACCGCGAATCTCGACTGTTGAGCCTGAATAAAGGAGGGATAAGAAGTAAAGACAAGGGCGCCCAAAAAACAACATAAAGCCCTACCTATAAAGCGATTGAATCGATACATGGCAAATTCTCCTGAAAAGCGGAAAGGGGAAATCCTTCTGCCTCAGGAATATGCAGACCGATCGACAAGGTCTAGAAACCATTCGAAAATTCCGCTCAGACCAGCTGATCGCTCAAAAACCGAGAGTAAGACGCTTCTCCGGGTAGATCCCGCTCGATCCGCCATCCGATCCGCTTTGAAACGGTCGGCAACCCGGAACGGGGGTCGGTCCCTTCGTGGCTCCGAACCGAACGATGCATGCCCACTCCCCGGCGTTTCCAGGTGGAGACCTCTTCGAACGAAGTCCCCGAAGCGGTCAGAAGCTCCAGTTTTTCCGGACCGCTCATCCCGTCAAGATGAAGGGTCGCTCCGGCCGCATCTTGCCCCGACCGGCGGAGCGCCCAATACGCAAGACTGTTGAGTGCGTTTCTTTCGGAAAGTCCCATACGCCACCGGAAATAATCCACGACAGCGAGTCGATCGGGCAGCTGAGACAGTGTGGCCTGAAAGCCGATAGCCCGACCCAACAAAACGCTGAGTTTCGAACTCGCCACTCCGGCAAGAGTTGTCGCCAGTTTCAATCCCCGGCGACCGAATGAACGCTCATTCGAATCGAGCAAAACCGAAAGTTCCGGGCCCTGAATATGACCGTAACGCAGATAGATTCCCAGTCCGGTCAATTCCTGAAGAGTCTCGATCAAAGCTTCCATCCAGGAGTCGTCAAACGGTTCCCGAAAACCTAGTTCGCGTCGGACCGCTTCGAACCGTCGCACCTCGAGTCGTACCACCACCCAGACCTCCGGCAAAAGTGGAATTTCGGACACTTGCTCGAATCCACGCATACGACGGTCAAAGGCGTCAAATTGCACGATTCCATCTTCTCCTAATTACGAGCCCACTGGAGAAGAGATTGAACTCTCGACTCATTCACCTGACCGTTTTCGATCCACTGAGCACAGAGCCTGCGTATCGAGCCACAAAGAGCGGGCAAAGGGTCGGCGCCCGGTGTCATGGCGGCGGTCTCCTCGCGCAGCCAGTCGAGAACGCTATCGATCTCAGGAGTTTCTTCGGCTGCGTATCGATCCAGAAGTTGAGGAACCGTTTTCTGGTCGAAAGAGACCTTCTGTTCGATGTCGATGATGTCGGGCAACTCCAACGCCGCCTCCGAAAGCCGGGTATCCAATCTTGACAGCAGATCTCCGTACACCGAAGAGGCGGCCCGGACGGTTTCGACTCGAAGGGCGTCCAGCAAATCCATACCGCGCAGATCTTTCGGCGCCGCTTCGGGAAGAAGCTGACAATAGATCTTGAGCTTGGGCTCGGTTCCCGAAGGGCGTATGGTCACCACCAGACCGGCGGTGAAAACCTGCAACACATTACGAGGCAATCGATCCGATTCACTCGTAAAAGAGCCAAAACGCTCCTCATCCCAGTAGTCGACGATCTTCTCCACTTCTCTTCCGGCAAGGCGTGTCGGGGGGTCTTTCCGGAGTTGCTCCATGATTGAATCTCGCTGCATGACTCCCTGAGACCCGCGGAGCATGATCGACCGATTGAGGCAATCGTACCCACCCACCTCCTCTAGAATCGAGGCGTAATAATCGAGCAGGGTCTGGCCCTTGCTTGAAAGTTTTT
The DNA here is from genome assembly GCA_030748635.1 of Planctomycetota bacterium. Taxonomy (GTDB): domain Bacteria; phylum Planctomycetota; class JACQVV01; order JACQVV01; family JASMLP01; genus JASMLP01. Next base: position 51,479 of record JASMLP010000069.1, on the reverse strand, counting down.
GATAGAGCGCCGCCAGGAAAATAGCTCCTCCAGCCGCATCCTTGTCACGAATACCGCTCACCATGGACAAACCGTGGCTCTCTTCAGCCGCCAGTACCAAGTCGTCCGGACGACATCGGATCTCTCCGTAATGCCCCTTCTCCTCCAGGTTCCGAAGCACATGGGCCACGTATTTGAAACCGACCAGGAGATCGTCGACGATCCACGAACTCCCAGCCCGATTCACGATCGCCCCGAGCGCTTTGGTGGTCACCAACGTTTCGATAATCAATCCACGCCTTTGAGGGCCCTCGGAGTCGATCATCAGGAAATAGGCGAGAATCGTGGCGATCTGATTTCCATCGAGGTGTACCCAGGAACCGTCCCCGACCTTCACCTCGACTCCGATCCGATCCGCGTCGGGATCGCTGGAAAGCACGATCCCCGACCCCACTCCATCCGCAAACGAGCGCGCCGGCGCCGTGGCCTGAGGAACCTCCGGATTGGGGGCTCGAAAGGGGATCACAGCGAAGGAACCGTCCGGTTCCCTCTCTTGGGGTGGAACCTGAAGAGGAAATCCGAATCTTTCCAGAAGTTCCCCCACGGTCGTCATTCCGCAGCCACAAAGAGGTGTGTAGACGATCGGTATATCGGAATCCGGTTCGTGTATACCCTCGAAGAGGTCGGCATAGGTCTTCAGGTATTGCTCATGGGTCGACCTCGGCACTTCAAGGATCAGCCCCTCGCCCAAGGCCTCGTCAAACGGGATTCGTCGGATTTCAGTCACGTCGTTCATGACATCGATCAATGCCTGATCATCGGGAGACACCGGCTGACTCCCGAATGAATCGTAAATCTTGGTTCCGTTGTCATCGGGAGGGTTGTGACTGGCAGATAAATTAATACCGCCCAGAGCTCCGAGACAGACGATCAGAAACGAGAGTTCGGGTGTCGCCAGTACAGCCATCTCTTCAGCCGGAGCAGGAAAGTAGACCCGAAAGCCGTTCCCAGCGTAGATTTCACACGCCAATCGACCCAGCGATCTCGAAGAGACACCCAGTAACGGGTGATCTTCTCCCAGAAATGCCAGATCGCCAGTCGCATCTTGAAAGACCCGGACATCGCAAGCCACCACCACAGAAGGTTTGTCGACGAAGTTCGCCGAGCGGAGCAGATAGTTGCAATGCCCCTGAACCGTCATGGCCACGGTTGCCGGATTCAGCCGATTGGATCCATACCCGACTCGACCCCGACGCCCTCCGGTCCCAAACGGTAAAACTTGCCAGAAGGAATCGAAGAGCAATTCCTGGCGCTCTTCGCGAAGCAATCTTTTCAAAATATCTTTTTCCGCGAGTGGAACCTGACCGCTCATCCACCGCTTCAAATTACTCGCCGCCTGTTGACCGAGCTCTCCGTAACGCGCGCCCCACTCGGCCGCGGCCCGTTCAATCGCCTCAAGATCACTCACGAAACACCTCCCTCCAACGATCGTGGCGCTCAACCTATCCCCTCCCATCAAAGGCGTCAACGTCACACCCCTTCCTTTCCTGTTGAAATCCAGGAGGTAAATACAGCGATCTCCCGTTGGTTCCGCCTCTCCCTCCGATTATCATGACCACATATCATTCAAGGACCCTCTACCCGACACCTTCATACTGGAGTGTACTGTCTTGAAAGAATTTCCGATTTCACTCCTTGGTCTTTCCCTCCTGCTCTCTCTCCAATCCCCGGCATCAGCCCAAAATCCCCCCAAGAAGATCCCAGAATCGATCGTCTGGAAAGTTCAACCGGACGAACTGGTGTCTTTTACCCAAACCATCAGCCCCAAAGTCCATCACCCACACTGGAACAAGAACAACAAATGGATGGTCGAAAAAATCGACTTTCGACGTTTCGGCTATCAACTACTTCCATCTGACAAAAACCCGGCCCCGGCCCCTCCCTTTCCCGAGGGAGGATGGGGACTGGCCGACGATTTGATCACCAAAATGCCGCCTCGCGGCACATCCACAGGCGAATCTTGGAGTCATAGCAACACCTTCGACCGCATCAGCACCTATGAAGCCATCACTGTCCGTGGGAGATACACACTCGTTGGCTGGGTGAAACACAAAGGAAAAAGCCTCTTGCGTGTTCAAGGAACCTTTCAGGTCGAGAAGCCGAAGAAAAGCGCGCGTTCAAATTCAAAAAACAAGGACCGTAAAACCATCACCTGGGTTTTGAGCGAACCGGGCACCATTCAAACCAACCAGTGGATCGACCCCTCCTCCGGCCGAGTCGTCGAAGCCAAAGCGAAGTTCAAGGTGATGTTTCAGCACAAAAACCTCGGCGCCAGATTGCCGCGTAAGTTCTTCAATCAGGTCACCTACCAGTACAAATCCCAGAAGAATATCAGCCAAGGTGATCTGGATGGCTTCGTGGAACACGCCGTCAAGCAAGGCGTTCGCTGGTTACGTAACCAGCAGCAAGATGATGGGTCATTCAAAGACACCACAACGTATACCCGTGACTATCCGATGGGAGTCAACGCCCTCTGCCTCCTGACTCTCCTCAAAAGCGGGGTCCCCTCGGACGACCCCGTCATTGTGAAAGGCTTTGCCCACTTGCATACCCTTCCACTCAAGAAAACCTACTCGGTCGGCGTCTACCTCATGGCCATCGAGGCTCTCCATATACCTCTCTCGCTCAAGAAGAAAGAATCTCTTCGCCCAGGACAGGCCCCCAAGGGCCCGCCAGCTCCCCGCAAAATCCCAACGAAAGACCGAAAAAGGATGGCCAAGGCCGTCCAGTGGCTTCTCGATGGACGACGGGAGGGATCGAACTGGTCCTATCCCGGCGACTCCCCAAGCCACCACGACCATTCCAACACGCAGTACGCCATTCTGGGACTCAAAGCCGCTTCCCGATGCGGATTCTCGATCCCTAGCAAAATCTGGAAAGAGATCATCCAGTACTTTCTGAAAGCTCAAGAGTCCGTCGGCCCACCGGTATACCTGGCCCGTTTCCGATCCAACCCAAAAGGAAATTACAAGTCGACCCCGACCAGTCTGACCCCGGCCGAAGCCCGCGGGTGGCCCTACCGCTCCGGACAAGATACCGCCTATGCGAGTATGACAACAGCCGGGCTCACGAGCCTCATCATTGCACGCTCAGAGTTGGTCAAGCGCAAAAGCTATCGCGGCTCCCTGGCTCGAAAATGTGAGAAATCGATCCTGGATGGTCTCGCCTGGCATCAGCACCACTACGACGTGAAAACCAACCCAGGAAAACTCGATAAGAGTCACCACTACTATCTCTATGGACTCGAACGAGTCGGCATGCTAGCCGCCTTACCTCGAATTGGAGATCGTTCCTGGTACGACGATGGAGCCCGCTTCCTTGTCACAACCCAAGAACGATCTGGTCGCTGGGAAAACACCCGCGCCACCTGCTTCGCCCTGCTTTTCCTGAAACGGGCCACCACTCCGGTGGTGATCTCCGGAAATTAGTCGCCTCAAAGAGTTTTCGGGCTTTTCAGGAGGAGAATTGCTGACGAACCCGTTTCTTGGGCGCCTCGACCCCCGGCTGGTCAAATGCGTTGACCTCCAGCAATCCGGCCGCCATCGCCACCGCCATCTGAAAAAAGAAAAGCGAGGCCCCCAACGAACACTCATCCACTCGTTCATAGACAAGATGCCCAACGGATCCTCCCAAATCTTCGAGACACTGGCGAGTCGAAGCGGCAAAGGTATTCCGAAGACCTCCAAGAGTTGTTCCCTCGGGTATCGGCGGCGATCCGGCGGAGTCGCCTCTGAGTACCGGAATCTTCAGAGACGAGAACTCGTCACCACCCACTTCGATGAAAAAAGGCAACCGATCCCCCGAACCTTCGGTCAGATCCTGAAGAATCGAATGCTGGTCCGCAGTTCCCCGGGCACAAACCACCGCAGGAGATTGAATCACCGCCTTTCGACCCTGAGCACGCCCCTTTCCCAGGCTTTCCATGATCAACTGAGTCAACCAGGACCCCAACCCCACCAGACGATCTTCATAGATGAACGGAACGAAAACTCCCGAATGAGCCAGATGAACCGCCAACTGAGCGGCTTCTTCTCCCGCCTGATCTGCGACCCGCGCGCCCTCGAGCAGAGCACCTAGATCTCTGCCCAGTGCAGCAGCCACCGTGAGCCCTACCGGGGAAAGTACTGACCAACGTCCTCCGATCCCCAACGGAACAGGAAACACCTGAGCTCCTAAACGAGCAGCTTCGTCACGAAGATAACCGGTAGGCCCCACGACGAATGTCAAACGATCCACAGGATCCAATTTCTGCCGGTAGAGAGCATCCAGAAAGATCCGGTAGAGTGCGACAGCCTCGTAGGTCACTGAGCTTTTCGAACAGACGAGAAAATGCGTGGTCGACAGGTCGAGACGCTGGAGCAAGCCCGTCACCGTATCCGGATCGATAGAGTCCAGGACCTCGACGCGAATCCGTTCTCGCCCCCCCTCTTCAGCAAAAACCTCGGACAGCAACCGAGGACCGAGGGCGGATCCGCCAAATCCGATATAGAGCAGAGTCTGTACATCCCCACGATCCCGCAAAGACCGTCCCCAGGCATCGATTTCATCGAGCAGTGCCTGCGGCTGCAGATCCCGAGCCGGATAGGCCAGATCCAAGAACCGGACCGTCTCACTCGCAGAGGCGTCCGCCCAAACCTGCCCACTTCGCAAACGCCCCAGTTCGGCCAGCACCCGGTCCCGCTCGCGACCGGACACAACCGGTCCGCTCCAGGTCGCGGATAAACCTGCCCGAAAAAGGAGTGATCGATCCGCAGTCACGACCCTAATCTCCGCGCGACCAGGTGAAAAGGAAAGCTCTGCTGAGGATTTGCCTCCAGAGAACGTCGGTAAAAGTCCTGAGCCGCCGAGTTCTTACCGGATCGTTCTGCTACCAATCCGAGTACGAATTCAAGCGCGGACCGCCATCCTTCGAAAAGCCCCACCGCACCGTCTATCAAATCCCGCCTCCGAACGTCGTTCGGTTCTATCAACAAACGAGCCGCAAGAACCGAAAACCGAGCTCCTCCTCGCATCGGCTCGAGCGGAGCCGAGGCCACCTCTCTCCAGAACTTCTCGGGAGGCTCCCCGGTCAGAGCCGATTCCACCCCTTGCCAAAATCCTAAACGTATTTTCCATTGAAGCGTTTCAATAGATTTGTCGTTTTCACAATCCACGATTTCATCGAAGATCTCCCAACGAGCCGGACGCCCCTCCTCGAGCGCTCCACGTGTCGATTCAAACTCCACTTCTCTCAAAAATTCTTTCCGGGATTGGGGTTTCAATTCTTCCACAATCTTCTGGGACATATCCCAGTGTCCCATCTCACGCAACCTCGCGGCAAGTGATCGTCTCAATTTGAATTGCAATTCTGGATTCCCCTCGGCGAACCGGACCGCTCGTTCCACTCGTTCTGCCGCCGCCCGAAGATGCCCTTCCTGAAGGTCCATCCGAACAAGAAGAGAGATCGATTCCTGATCGGCAGGAAGATCTACGAGAGAACTTTCCAGAATTTTTCGAGCCTGACCTGGTCGCCCTCGATCGATCTCGATTCGAGCCTGGAGCACACGGATAGGACCTGGAATTCGAGACATCAATCCAGGCATCGATCGTTCCACCTCGGCATCCCGGCCCAACCACCAGTAAAGTGACACCAACGCGAATCGCAGTCCATCTTCTTTGACAGCCTCAGACGTGATCAGTCGCTCCAGACAATCTGCCCGCGAATGAACTTTCCCCTGAAGTCGGGCCCACAACAAAATATCGTTCTTCTGACCCGGATCTTTCGCCCGCTCCTCGAACAGTCGATAGGCACTTTCCCACTCACCTAGAGCCAGCAAATGATTCTGAAAACAACGAAGGATCTCCCGATTTTCAGGATGGGCTTTCAAAAGGTTTCGAACCTCTGGAAGGTCTTTCGCCGCCAGTCCCCGCTTTCTTCGTATTCGAAATCGACGAACCTCCAGAACGACCGGACAGTCCGCATCCAACTCCTCGCGACATCTGTCCAGAAATCGTAAGGCCTCTTCGTCTCGCCCCGCGTCTTCCAGGCAACCGGTCCATGCATCCAAAAGGATCTCTGGAGTCTGTCGAATATTCCCTGACACCAAGGTTTCTAGTGAGCGTAGCGCCCCTTTGAGATTTCCCTGCCGCCTCCAGATTCGTGACCATGCCAGTTGCATTCTCCAGGCATTCCCGAGAAAGCGTTTCCACTTTTCCCTGGTTCTCCACTCCTTGGGAACCCGATGAATCTGACGAAGAGCCGACTCGAGATTCTTCTGAGCCGCGGCGTAATACCCGATCTGCTCCTGAGCCCGAGCGTACCCGAAACAATAATCGGCCACCTCGGGCCACCAGACCGGCTCCTGATCAGCCGTCAGTAACCGCAAATCCGGCAATCCTTGAGAAAAATGGTGACAGGCCTCAGCCGGATTCCCCCCCCGCAGAGCCAATCGCGCGAGTCGCATGTTTGACCGATAACGAGACTCGGCCTGATGCAGGTCGACCTTCGAGTCCTCACCGACATACCCCTTCACAGCGACATATCCCAGCCCTACCGCTCCTATCGGCACCCCAAGCGCAAACACTCCCAGCAGGAAGAGTCCTCCGAAGGACCATTGCGCGTGCGCCCGAAGGGAACGGAGATTGGTCCACATCGCTCGCATTGTGAGTAACCCAAACGGAAGCCCCCACCATCCGACCAGAGAACTGACGATCTGCTCACGGACCCCGGCCCGAGAGGAACATCGCCGACAGAGCACCCGCTCCAGATCCCGAGAGTCGGTCAGGACCAGATAGCTCACCACGCGTTCATACCGGACCTGGGACGCCGGCTCACTTCCACAGTCTTCGCAAACCGACCGATTCTTTTCTTCTTCCGACATGCGACTGATTGTACGTTCCGACAGGGCGTCTGACATCCTGCTCTTCACAACCCCACCTCGATCAGCGGTTGTAAACCGGAAGTGGTCCACGTAACCCCTTCCAGACCTCGTCACACGCGAGCAAAACGTCTTCGGAAAGGGGATCTCCGAATGCGTCTAGATTTTGTCGTAACTGGTCCAATGAACTGACTCCGAGAAGAACTCCACTGACCCCCGGTCGATCCAAAACCCACTGCAAAGACAGCGACAGCAAGGAACGGCCAGCCTCCCCGGCTATGTCAGAAAGCCTCTCAACCGCGTTGAACAGTTCGCGATGCCAGTAACGGTCACGATAGTAAGGAAACACCTCGAATCGACCGGAAGAGTCCGGATCCAGGTCGAACCGATGTTTCCCGCACAGAAGTCCGGCCGCCAAAGGATTGTACACCACCACACCCAGTTGGTAGTGGCGAGTGCAAGGAAGTAACTCCTGCTCGATGCCACGGGCGAGTAGATTGTACATGGGCTGAACCACTCGAGGCACGACCCACCCGTGCTGCTGCGCGCTCCAGATGGATTCGGTCACCTGCCAGGAAGCATAGTTGGACAACCCCAGAAGATGAACCTTCCCTTCTCGGACCAGATCGTCCACGGCATGAAGGGATTCTTCGATCGCGGTTTCATCGTCGGGCTGGTGGAAATAGAGGATGTCCAGACAATCCACCTCCAGACGATTCAGGGACGCCTCCACCTGTTCTTTGATCGCCCTTCGAGACAACCCCACACTGAATGCCGAGCCTGCGACCTCGTAACGTACTTTGCTGGCTACTACCACCTGATCGCGATGACCTCGAAGCCAACTTCCAAGGATCCGCTCGGAGGCTCCCGCCCCGTATACATTCGCGGTATCGAAGAACCGAATACCCCGATCAAAGGCCTCGTCGAGCACCCGATGAGATTCTCCTTCGTCCATCTGAGTACCGAAAGTCATGGTACCCAGGCAGAGTCGGCTGCCGTGCAGTCCGCTCTGGCCTAACGAAACAGTCGAGAAGGGGCCATGGCCCCGCTCCGGATCGGTAATCATCATTCACACTCCTGGTCGAAATCTCAACGCGACAAGACCATCCAGTCAAACCAACCGAGGCCCAACAGTTCGCTCACGGCTCCTAAAAGGAGCAAAAACGCATAGACACCGAGGACCGGAAGTATCCAACGCTGTTCGGATGTCGTCCCTGATTCACTCCTCATCGCCCCCGGTCCCTTCTGAAGCCCCAGTTTGGACACTCTCCTCCACGATCTGTCCATCCACCATGTGGAGGTTCCGGTGTCCACTCCGGGTCAAAGCTTCATCATGAGTCACGATGACAAATGTTTGTCCAAAAGAGGTATTCAAATCCCAGAGCAATTCTTGAATCGCCTGACTATTTTCACGATCCAGATTCCCGGTAGGTTCATCGCAAAGAGCGATTCTGGGTTCATTGATCAACGCTCTGGCTACAGCCACTCGCTGCCTCTCACCTCCCGAAAGCTGGCTCGGCCGATGCGTCATCCGATCACCGAGTCCAACCCGTACAAGCATCTCTTGGGCTTGTTCTCGTATTTGCTTCTTCTTCCTCCACCACCTCAAAGGTCCGGACTGGATCATTCGCGGCAAGAAAACATTTTCCAGCGCGTTCAACTCCGGAAGAAGGTGATAAAACTGAAAAATGAATCCGATATGCTCATTTCTCAATCGAGCTTGACGACGGCCCGAAAGCTGAGACACATCCTCTCCATTCAAGAAGACATCTCCAACCGTCGGTCGGTCCAGCAGCCCAAGAAGATGTAACAAAGTGCTCTTCCCGGCCCCGGAAGGGCCCGAGATCACTAGAATTTCACCCGCACGAATTTGCAGGGAGACATCGTTCAGGACACGTATCGTCCGCTCTCCCATGGAAAAGCGCTTGGAAAGATGCCTGGCTTCGAGAATCGTCGTACTCATTCGTACTGAAACGCCTCCACCGGATCGAGGCGAGCGGCCTTGATGGCCGGAATCGCGCACAACAAGAGACTGGAGACCAAGGTCACCAGAACCACGGTAAAAATATCGTGGAAATCCAGATCGGATGGGATTTGATCCAGGTAGTAAATATCACGGGGATACAAACGATGTCCGGTCAGGTCGTAGATCTTGTTTTCGATAGCATTCACGTTCTCGACAAAGAAGACGCCACCCGAAACTCCCAGAAGACTTCCGAATAGAGCGATCAAAAAACCATTGAGTACGAAGATCTGCATCACCCCCAGAGAAGAAGCTCCCAGAGACTTCAGAATCCCTATATCGCGAGTCTTTTCTATGATCAAGAGAATCAAAATCACCACAATCGTGACCAGAGCCAGAAGAACGATCAGACCGAGGATGATCTTCATCACAAACTTTTCCATCCGAACCGCGGCGAGCAAATTGGATCGCTTGTCCTCCCAGGTCGAGACCCACCACCCAGCCAAATCCGGAGCCCGGCGCAAATCCTGCTGCACCTCGGCCCCGCGTTCGATGTCGTTCAATGAAACACTGATCGTGTCGGCATGCTCTACCTCGAAAAACTTCTTCATGTCTTCCAGGCGACCGTAAATCAGTTGCTTGTCGTATTCGACCATCCCCGACTTGAATGCCCCGACCACCCGGAACTGGCGCCGCTTGGCCTTGAGTTCCTGAGTTTCCGAATCTTCGACTCCCGTAAGCAATTCGATCTTCCGTCCTCGAACCATCCGGTACCGACGAAACAGATCGATCCCGACCAGAATCGGAGGAACCTCTTCGTCCATCGAAGCCAGGGGATCTTCTAGTTGCAACCCCCCTTGATCGAAATGATTTGGATCGATTCGCTCGACCAATCCATCCACATCTTGCTCCGCGTACAACGCATTCCAGTCCTGAATATATCTTGAAATATCCTTTTCGATCTCATTCCGATCGATCGATTGAGAAGGAAAATCCTGAATTCTCTCACCAAAACGCCGACGCAAACTTTGGATTTTATCGGGGTACAGGACTTCTCCCAGCAATTTGCCTTCCCCGGAAAACCGCAGGACCACTCCATACTCCCAGATTTCCCGTTTCTTTCGGAACTTTTGAAGGCCTCGCGCAGATCCAAAAGCTTCCCCAGGAAAACCGGTATGAATTTCTCGCGCAAAGAGATCGACCGCACCATGACTATCATCCACATGATATTGATCGATCTCGAAACGGACCTGGTGACGACGCTGCTCGAAAAGGCGAATCAGACGATTCTTCTTGAGTCGAGTATTCGTCAACAAATACTCTTTGAGCTTGCCGACCTCGACCTCCTTCTCGTACTGAATCCCATAAACCTGGCACCCCGACCAGTCACCGGAGCGACCGACAAGGACCAGACCGGTCAACTTGGGAGCCACCCCCTGAATCAACGGACTGGCCTCTCGTACCGTTTGCTCGACCTGTTCGATCGGAATTTTCGGTACCGTACCGTAACGCGACTTCTGCTCCAGAATCACATGAGAGAGTGTTCCTCTCAAGCGTTCCTTGAATTGCTTCTGAAACCCTCCCATCACAGAGAGGACAACCACCAACACCATGACCCCGACCGCCACGAGAAGGATGGCCATGAACGTGATCACGCGCGCATGAAAGTAGCGAAGACTGAGAAAATATTTATACATCGAAGAGAAAACTCCAGCTTCCTCAACGATCGAGGAGCAAGCCGGATAGGATAGGGAGTCCCCCTCCGAGCGTCAAGCGGGGCACAAGTCTCAACCCCTGATGAGAACGCTACTTGCCGCCTTGTTAATCCGCCGGTGGCAAAGAGATCACACACCGGAACCCAAAGGTCGGATGCCGATGATTCGGAGGCGACCAGTCGCGATAGCTCGTGGAGAGTTCAAATAGATGAGAATCGTACGCTCCGCCACGCAAAACTCGCTTTCGACCTGTTTTGGGGCCTTTCGAATCGCTCCGATTCGCCTTGGTGTACGTACGACTGCTATACCAATCCGAAACCCATTCACTGACATTACCCGACATATCTTCGGCACCGACCGGGGATCGTCCGCGCGGATTCGTCCCCACCGACCAGGGCTTTCGATACTCCAAACCGTAATGATTACAGTAGTCCTGAAAAGAGTTCCCCCAGGGCCATCGTAAATCGAAAGGGCCCCGAGCCGCGCATTCCCACTGAACTTCGGTCGGAAGTTTTTTTCCGGCCCAGCGAGCATAGGCGTCAGCTTCATACCAACTGACCCCACGTACCGGTACATTCCGATTGGAATCCGTCAACGGCTCCCAAACCGCCGGAGCCTTGATACCCGTCAGTTTCAACCATGCCCATCCAGATGCCGACCAGTACTTGCTCGCCCCATATCCACCAGCCTTCATGAACCGATCATATTGCTCGTTCGTCACCTCATACTGATCGATGAAAAAAGGGGTGATGGAAACCGTATGTTGCGGCTGCTCGTTTTTATAAGCCCCATCCCGTCCCATCCGAAATCGGCCCCGGGGCATCTCTACATACACCATCCCCTCTACCTTTCGACCGATTTCCTCGCGTCGACGCTTCAAAAACTGATCGAAACCGCGAGCTTCCCGATGAATCCGAGCATGACGCAAAATCATCTCCAGAACTTCCCGCTCCACCTCCGGCATTCGAATCCGGCGAAATTCCTTGAAGGGAGTCCGGTAGATTCGAACCGCAGAAACTTGCACAGGCATGCCTTCTGGAGTCGCGTCCCCTAGATGAACCACAACCTGATCAGACACGGTCTGACTCATCAGCGACTCAAAGGGATGCACAATCACTTCCAGAAATTCCCGATCTTCGATCGGCATCCGACGCAAGACCTCCACTTCCCCAACCCGTCTATCGATCCGCTTCACATCTCCTTCGAGTCGTAAAGCGGAAATCGTCAGATCCCAACCCTCCTGAGAATCCATGCCGGGAATCACTCCACGAGTGGAACACCCCCCCAGCAGGAGGAAGGAGAGCAAGAGATACCAACGAATCTCCAGAACAAAAAATGATGTCATCGAAATATAGGGAAGAAGAGGACTCAAAGGATCCTCCTCCTATTCGATCTATTCGTCCTTGTCTCGATCCCATCGACGACGAGGACGTTCTTCCTCCTCCTCGTCCCGTCCCCACGATTCCCGACGACGGTCTCCTTCGTCCCGTTCGTCTCGACGGGAGTCCGGTCGCCCGCCACGGCGTTCTCCCATACTCCGGGAGCCCAACTGAACACTGCCCAGGATTTTGAGGCTTTCGCTATCAATCTTGTAAAGAGTGCCCCCACTCACCACAAACACAAACTTCCCTTCAACGGCCAAGGCAACGCCACCGCCACCGCCACCGCCACCCATCTTGGGTCCCCCCTGCCGAGGTCCAAGTTCATCTCTAGAATTCCGAGAATCCCGAGAATCTCTAGAATCCCGTGAATCCCGAGAGCCTCTTCGATCGGAACGCCATCGATCATCCTCCTGGGCCCATGTAGAAACCGCGGATACCGTCCAGACAAGGGAAATCACCAGGAAAAATCTGAAAAGACGAATCATAGGAGCCACTCCTCACAAGCCACGATTACAGAAACCGAACCATCCAGAATGATCTCAGAGTACGGGAGTAGGGCTCCCCCTGTAAAGCCATAAGCTACCCATGCACGGGGAACTCCTAAGAATGAAGTTTTCCCGTGATGAAAGAGAGAACCCAAACAGAAACAACTGAAATCGGCAGGGAACAACCGCCGAGCCCACATCGCCCGCCACTCAACCAATCAATTCTTTTCCAAAAATTCGTCGATCCATCCCAACAGTTCCTCCACCTCTTCGGGCTGCACGGAACCCATGTGAGAAATACGAAACGTCTTCTCTTTGAGAGAACCGTAACCGTTGGCCAGGACCACACCCTTCCCCGCCAGATACTCATTGAGCCCGGCCACAGAAATTCCCCGGGTGTTACGAATCACAGTCAAAGTAGGCGACAAATAATCTGGATCGGTAAACAGTTCGAATCGTTCCCGAGCCCACGTCCTGGTGATATTCGCCATATCCTGATGCCGCTGATAAACAGCCTCCAGTCCTTCTTCGAAAATCTGGTCCAGTCGAACATTCAACGCATACAGTTGACTGATGGCCGGAGTCGAGAGCGTTTGCCACTTGGAGTGAGCTTTGGCATGAACCTCGAAGTCGAGAAAGTACCCCTTGTCCGCAATAGCGGACGAACGTTCCAGAAGCCGAGGAGTCACCAGACACGGGACAATCCCTGGCGGTACTCCGAAGGCTTTTTGAACTCCCGCGAAAAGGACGTCCACGCCCAGAAAGTCACCTGAAATTTTCGTTCCTCCCATCGCGCTGACAGCATCGACCAACAGAAACGTATCTGGAAACTCCCGAACGGTCTCCGCAATCGCCTCGAGAGGATTGAGAATTCCGGTGGAAGTTTCACTGTACACCACGGTCACGCAATCGTAAGTCGACTCTCCAAGTGCCCGCCGAACCTCTTCGGGCGTATGCGCTCGCCCCCAATCCACATCGAGACGGTCGGCCTCGATACCACATGCGCGCGTGATCTCGTGCCAGCGCTGGCTGAACGCGCCGCATACGAGATTCAGACAACGGACCTGACAGGCATTACGAACGGCCATCTCCATCGCCATGGTCGCACTCCCGGTGAGCACGAACACCGAGGAGGAGGTCTCGAGCAATTCCTGTAGTTTTTCCGAGGTACTCCGATAAAGCTCTCGGAATTCGGATGATCGGTGTCCAATCATCGGCGTTGCCATGGCCGCGAGAGTCCGATCGTCGACTTCAGTGGGTCCGGGGAGAAACAATTTCCGGTGCGTCACGTAGAGCGAACTCCGTCAAATTCATCCAGCACCATCCCGGCCAGCAGTTTTGGGAAAAAATCGGTCGACTTGTGAGGCATCCGTTCGCGACGTTGACTCAGGTCGCGAACCTGCTCTACCCGAGTGGAACTGGTCAAAACACAAGCTCCCGCATTTCCCTCGATAACCTCGTCGACTGCTCGGCTCGCTTCCCGAACATAGTCCACCACGCCTCCAGCATCGATCTCCGAAGAATCCAATCCCAACCCTTCCTCCAGGACCAGACGATGAAGTAAAACCACTCCAAGACTCTTCCATTCGCTCGATTCTTTCCCCGCGATGTGGCTCACAACCTGTTTTGGGTCCCGCACCTTCAGTAACCAAAAAGAATTTTCTCCACCCAATGCCAAACCAAAAGTTGGAGTGCGGTAGCTTTCGATCCGAACATCCTCCTCGAGTTCTTGTCGAGCACGATCCCGAGATATCGGATCGCCAAAAGGATAAGGCCGAAATTCAACAATTGGCTCGAGAATCTCTCGGATTCGATCGATCGGTGGAAGTCCTTTTTCCAGGACCAGTCGATGAGCTGGCAACACCATAAGACCCGCATCCTGAAACGACACGAGGGTTGCCATCACATGAGCTGGACCTCCGCCTCGATTCATGAATTCCCAGGCGGTCTGATAACGATGATGTCCATCGGCTATCGTGAGCGGCGTCGACTGGAAGAAACGGCTCACCTGGGCGTGAACATCTCGATCGCCGACCGTCCAAAGCCGATGGACCTCGCCACTGGATTCGATCGCCTGCAAACGAGGAGGGACCCCCGGATCCAGGCATGAATTCAATATCGAGTCGAGCTCTCCCTCCGGATCGTCATAGAGGAGAAAGATCTGTCCGAGATGTACACGCATCGCTGAAAGCAATGCCAGTCGATCAGCAACCGGACCCCGAAAAGTTTTTTCGTGCCCCAGGATATCTCCGGAAACCGGATCCTCCACCCGGACCCGAGCCACAAACCCTTTGCGTGTATACCCTCTGCCTTTGTACTCGAACAGTTGGTGGTAGAGGTGTAACCCCGGACGTTCATCTCGTCGAAAAATACCCTCGTCTCGCCAGGCACGATACATCTCGGCCGCTTTGTGATAACGCTCTTCACCCTCTTCGATATCCGGCAAAGAGATACGCACGAGATTGTAAGGATCTCTTTCCAGATAACGAGCTCGTGCCTCCTCATCGATCTTGTCGTAGGGAAGGACTACGACATCGTTGAGAGAGACCCTGGAAGGATCGTAGGTCACAGCTTCAAAGGGGAGTATTTCGGTCATCGATTCTTTCTCATTCGGATCAAAGACCCGATGATCATCGATCACCCCCCCTCTCTTCAAGACGTTGTCCGAAGAGTTCGATCTCCTGAACCTCAGCTGGACTCAAGCGGAGTCGAGGATGAACCACCTGATTCGACAACTCCATCGCCTGTTGGTACTGATAACTCGCGAGAGTCGGCTTCTCAAGCATTCGGTACGTACGAGCCAAAAGAAGCCGATATCTCGGCTTGCTTGGATAGAGGTCGACTGCTCGAAGGAATCGAGGGAGCACCTCCGAATCCAGAGAGTTGATCAAAACTTGACGATCTTTTGGCGAAGAGCTCTGGGAAATAAGTTGCAAGATCCTCTCCTGACTCAACTGGCCCCAGAAAGCCCACAGTCCCGCATTCCTCGGACGCAAATGAGCCGTTCGTTCGAAATCTTTTTCGAGAGCCTTCCAGATAGACTCTCTCGAGTCTATGGAATCCCCGACTGACAACCTCCACAGCTTTGAACGCAACCGAACCAGTGTCCACGCGGTATTCGCATTCCATGGATTCAGCCGACACGATTCGGTCGCATGACGAATCGCCTCTTGAACGTCTGGGGTTTCCAGCGCGACATCGTGTTCACGATCGGAAGCGAGTCCCCTGGGAATCACCCACTGAGTGAGAGCGATAAGAGGAATCAATGCGAAACAGACTCCAACCAACCCACGGTTCCCTCTTCCCTCCTCGGGTACCGACATCGACCGAGTCGGCCCATCCGACAGAACAACAGCCAGCGCCGCTACCGCCATCAGAATTTGCGATAACCCCATGCTATAGAGACCAAATTCCACCAGAGAATGGATCCAGAAGACAACCACTCCAGCACAGAGTCCACGCTGCACCATCCGGTCCCCACCCGGAACGGTTTCATCGGACCGTGACAAGGCGACCACTCCATAGGCCAGCAAACCGATCCACAGGATCAGAAACCCCCAACCTCCGAATGTCGTTGCATAGGCGTGATCGGTGAAACTCCTTCCAAATCCGCGCAAAAACAAGATCGAGAGGAAACAGGTGGCCACCCCGACCATCCAAAATCCGTCACCCCAAGCACCCTTTGCGTGACCCCCGACCTCCGACGACCCTCCGATCTCTCGCACGCGGCGCAGCCAGATCCCCCAGAAAAAGAAGAAAATCATCAAGCCCGGAAAACCCGCTTCGGCCGCTAACTGAAAATAGTTGTTATGGGCGTTCTGAACCTCAGGCGCATCGGGAGATTTCAACGCATAGTAATGTTCTTCCAGGTTGGAAATACCGACTCCGAAAATGGGATTCCTGGATGCAACTCGCAAAGCCCCTTCCCAGTAACCGAGCCGGAATTGAACCGACCGCAAGTCAGACAACGATTCCGGCTTCAATCGACTGGCCAATCCATAAATCACCGGTCCCGCGCACCCGAGAATCAAAACCCAGATGACTATGGATCGCTTCCCACGCGGCCGATCCACTCCCCTCCAGTTCACCCCCAGAAGAGGCAAAGCGATTCCTAACGCGAGTAACGCTCCACGACTCACCGTGAAAAGCAAACCCACCCCAATACACAACAGAATCAGGAAAGCGTGTACTTTCACCCCCCATCCACTCAACCCGCGAGGCTCCCGCAAGCGATCCAGGAGATAACCGAGCGCCACCGGAAAGAGTAGGGCCAGATAACCACCAAAGAGATTGGGGGTCAGAAAAGAGGCAAACGCTCGATCGGTATCCAGTCGGGCGTGAAACAGATCCCGAGTCCCTTCTCCCATGAACTGGGTCAACCCACTTCCCGACAGGAGATATTCATGCCGGACAAGAGGCAAACCGATGCCCCACTGATAGAGACCGTAGAGGCCCAGAGCCGCCCCTGTTCCCAGTACCACCCGAAGTCCGACCCGTGCGATCCGGAGATCACGCCCCAGGGAAACCATCAGGAGGAACAAAAGGCCATCGGATATCCATGACAACACCCGGACCCCCGCAGCCATACGGTAATCGGCAACCCAGAAACCTACTCCTAACCAGAAAAACCAGATGCCCAGAATCCAACCGAAACCGGATCGCCCCCATCCTCTCCCCTGGGAGCGACTCACCACGAAACCGTGGAGGACACACGCGACTCCTACCAACACTTGAAGCGACAAATTCACACCAAATCCGGCGGCCTCTCCCACCATCGGCCGGCAGACGAGAAGAGTCCCCACCAGGATCCAGACCAGGCGCTCCAGCAGATACTGGAACATCAACGCCGACTCCGACGACCCGTTTGTTCAAGAAGTGCGAGAACAGAAAGGATCAGAATCACCTGCGCCGCAACAATGACCGCCCCCACATCATCCGTTCGATAAAGCATCAATCCCACCAAACCACACGACAGGGTAAGCAGATAAATCGTGAGGACCGCCTCTCGAACCCCCATCCCCATCGCGACCAGACGATGGGAAAGGTGGCATTTGTCTCCACGAAAAATGGCTCGCCCCTCTCTGAATCGGATCACAATCACACTCAGAGTGTCGTAAAGAGGGACCGCAAGAATGATAAGCGGCAGTACGATCGGGTACACCGGATAAGCCGGCTCATAAAAGGTCGAAAGAATCACCAACACGGATATCGTATACCCAACATAGAGGCTTCCGGCATCGCCCATGAAAATCGAAGCGGGAGCGAGATTGTGAATCAGAAATCCAAACACCGCGCCTATAAACACCACCAGATAGGCGGCCACAAACAGGTGTCCGGTCTGCAAGCTTGCTCCCAGCATCAGAAAACCCGCAATCATGGCCACACCCGCAGAAAGACCATCCATGTTATCTAACAAGTTAAAGGCATTGGTCACCAACAATACCCAGCCGACGGTAATCACCATTCCCACCCCGAAGGATGAAACGAAGAAACTCAGCCGAATATCATTGAAAGACAAAAATACCGCGACCCCTGTCACGACCAAAATCTTGGGAACCGGACCGAGTCCCCAGCGATCATCGACCAGGCCCAGTCCAAAGACACACGCGCCTCCCAGAAGAACACAAAGGAGCATGGGGATTCGAGATCGAACCCCTGGTAGATACAGAAGGAGTTCCTCGGGCATTCGTTCGGGGAAAAAACGGGACACCCACTCCAAACCACCCAACGCCGCGAGCAAAAGAAACGTGGTTGTGAAGAAAATCGCAACCCCACCTCCTAGAGGGAGTGAGGATCTTTCGTCCCCAGCTTCTCGAGGACGATCGACCAATCCCCAACGCCGAGCCCAACCCTTCATCTTGTGGGTCAGGAATGCGGAGATCCCCCCCGAGGCCACAAAAGCGAGCCCTCCAAGAAAAAGAAAAGTCTCGGTAGATAAGCCCAAAAATCAGTCCGTTCCGGGATAACCGCGAGAAAGACAACGCGCGAGATGATCGACCCTGTTCCGCCCCTGAAGTGATGACAACCAGCCCTTGGGAATCGAGTCCAATCCGTACCACCCCCCCGCTAAGGCCCCCGCGACCGAACCGATCGCTCCGGATTCCCCCCCCATATTGACCGCTCCAACCAGGCAGTCTTGAAAAGAATCTGTGTGATATAGAAACCAGAGGGCCACTTCCAGGGTATCCACCGCCGCATCTCCAGGTCGAAGTTGCTCTCGACTACACCCCTTCGGATCGGGAAGAACGTGCTCCACATCGTTGGTTTCGAAAAGATCCTCCGAAACCCGCTCCAACAATGCCGAAAGATCGTTCTCTCCCTTTATCATTTCAGCAATCAGCAGGTTCAAAACCACCGATGCCGAGCCGGGAATCCGATCATCATGAGTAATGCGAGCTTCAGCCAAGGTTTCTCGAATCATGGCTGACCGATCGTAGCCATACCATAGAGCCAACGGAACACTACGGGCAAGAGTACCGTGACTCGCGGACTTCTCCGGATGCTCCAACCGAGCCTGACGACTCGCCTCCTCACGCGAAACCCCATCCTCCAGAAGCGCAAGACTTGCTCGGGTCATCGTTTCAAGATCTACCGGTCCCGTGCGATACCAATCCAGATACCGCTCCACGACATCATCGAGATCCACCTCCCCTTTTTCGAACACACTCGAACCCAAAACAAGAGCGAGTTGAGTTTCATCGGTCCACTGTCCCGGACGCAAATCGAGCCAGCCCCCGCCTATCATGCGATTCACAGTCCCGTGCTTGATCTGGATCTGAGCCTCGCTCATGTATTCGAGCGGACTCCCTAGGGCATCGCCTACCGCCAACCCGAGCAAAGTTGCTCGACAGCACTCACGAAACGAATCGGAATCGGAATCGGTAAAAGACAACCCAGAAGCTCCACAACTTCTTCAACGACATCTTCAGAACGGCTCAGGCACTTTAAATCGAGTGTGCATGTCGATTATCCACACGACTCCAAAGGGCGCAAGCTACACGAGTTGCGTTGACACACCCTCGTCAGAGCCGTATAATTGATTAGTTCCTAAAGATGGGGCCGATTGCCAGAGTCCCTTGCTAAACAGGGACTTAGGACACAAACCATGGACGAAGTCTATCTCTTTCTCGCAGCCGTCCTGGGAAGCCTTTTTCTCCTGGGCCCCGGAGGTCAAATATTTCTCCGGATGCTAGGCTATGTGCCGAGAGTGCTTTTCCAAGTAAGCGCCGGGGTCTCCTGGTGGCTTGCCCGACGAGAAGAGAAGAGAAAATTCGCCTGTACAGAGCTTCTGGCCCGGTACGAATCGGTAATCCAACAAGGCACCCAGGGGCACACCTACTTTGCCCACCTCATCCGGGAAGGGATTCGTCCACGTACCCTCCAGGGTGTTCTGGAAGAGAACTTCATTCGACAGCAACAGACCGAATATCTACGCCAGGAATCCAACATCCGCTCCCGCTCACATCAAGATGTTCGCCTCAACGAGTTGTGCACTCGACACGAAGCTCTCCTGACCGAAGGACTTGTCCAGTTAGAAAGGCTCCGATTCCGAGAGGACACTCTCGGCGGACTCATCACCAAACTTCGCTCCCGATACGAGTTGTAATCCCATGTCCGAATTCAGCCTGCAATACTTTGGCAAAGACTTTAGCCTTACCGAAAAAGACTTCTTCGATTCCATCGCGAAAGAAATCCAGCAAGGTGAAAAAAACATCGCGTGGAAAGGCAAGAAGAAATACAAATTAGAAGTCAGCAAGCGAGCACAAGATTTCGTGCTTCGATTGATCGACATCAAGGCCGATCGGGAAATCGAAGTGCTGAAGATGCGCTCAAATCGTTCCCTGAGAGACCTGGAAGCCCGCCTCCTGGTTGACCTGACCAAAGCGGTGGAACGTTACACCATGCAGGGCGCTCTCGATATCCAGCAAGACTTCAAGGATGTCCAAAAACTCGCCGAAAAGATCGACCCCGACGATGAGGAGTTCAACGAAGAGTACTTGAAAGACCTTCGAAACGTCGCCCTCAACAACCTCAAAGATGTGGCCAGAAAACGTGACCGAGGAGACTGATCCCACACCGGAGCTTCGGGAAGACGATCCGGTCCGAGAAGATGACCACTATGTCCACTGGCTGAAAGAGTTGCGAGAACACCTCCCTTTCTCCATTCTTGCGGTTCTCCTCGCCTTGACCCTTTTCGGAATAGTCCACTCGATTCAGGCTCTCGACGCCCACAAGAGTGGTCGAATATTCCATGTTTTCCACCCCATACACTTGCTCCTCTCGGCCGCCGCAACGACATCTGTTTTCTGGACATACGAGAAAAAAGTCATCAAGAGCGTTCTGGTCGGATTTTTCGGTTCAACCATCATCTGCAGTATCTCTGACATCCTTTTGCCGATGTTTGGAGCTCGCATTTTCATGCAGGATATGCATTTGCATATCTGCTTCCTGGAGGAACCCGAACTGGTTCTCCCCTTTCTGGTTTTAGGGATTTTTGTCGGGATCTTCTCCAGTCATCTGCTCGACCGGGCAAGCTTTTTTTCCCACTCTGGACATGTTCTGGTCAGCGCGGCTTCCAGCCTCCTCTACCTGACCTCGTACGGAGTTGGCAACCTCTTTGACAACCTGGGCTGGGTACTGGTCCTTCTCGTTTTTGCGGTCTTGATACCCTGCTGCTTATCCGACCTGGTGCTTCCGGTACTTTTTGCTCGAACGGACAAGGGGAGGCAAAAACTCCTACGCCATCATCTGCATTCTCACCACCACTAGAAAACAGACGTCGAGCAGATTACGGCCTCCAGAAGAAGATCACCCGGGATTGAACCCAATCGATTCCGACCAATCCCCAGGTTCGCGAATCGGGATAAGGAGAGTCCAGATTGGTATTGAGTACAAGAATCCGCCCCTCCGGAACCGTACCCACCCCAGTCACCGATTCAGGATATGAATCACCACTCACCTTTTCGTTGATCAAAAGCAAACTTCCATCTTTCCCCAGCAAATCGCCCGCGACGGCCACCACTCGGCCTAGCACCTGCCTCGCATCCCCCTCGCCGGGAACCTCCAAAACCACGATATCGCCCGACTTCAGTGGACGCGCACTCTGCCACTTCCTATCGATCACCAAACGGGTCTGAGCCGGAATGGACGGTTCCAGCGCATCGAATCCACCCGGAACCACTAACCAGTCGAACCGTTGGAAAAGGAGCAACAGTGCCCCCAGGCTGAACAGAGTGGATCCGAGAAAAACCACCCGCTTGATCTGTCGTGCGGATAACCGAATCAGACCGGATGCCCCATTTCTCGCAACCGACCAAGCACCCGCCCCCACCGATCCTTACCCAGCCGATACTCCAACTCCTGCTGCTGCTCCACCAGAAGAGGCTTACCAACCCCCGGAGCAGGACACAGACACGCGAAGTTTTCGATTTCATCTTCACTCTCCTCTTCATCCAGAGCGAGCATCAATCGACTTCCATAACCGGTGACCAGATATTCGTTCTCTTGCTCTGCGAGATAGAGGGGAAAAAGACAACAGGTTTCGGGTTTATAGTCACGAAACTCCAGCCCATTGGTTAGAGCCCACTCATGAATCGTACACAGAGGTGGACCTTCTGGAGGGACCGAGAGGAAAACACACGCCCCACTCGGACGATCCTCCAGCCACAGTCCATCCTCGTCGTGTCGCCACCACCCCTCGGCTTTTTCGATCGCCTTCCCTACATCACGAATCTCCTTGACCTCATCCACGATACAGGCAAGTCGCTCCACATCCTCGGTTTCCAGCGGGACGTTAAACGTCGTACAACAGGTTTTCCCCTTTAGCTTTTTGAATTTACGCGAACTCATGCAAAGCCCATCAGAACAGGCGACCAATCGATCGATCGTGGCTGGAATGTCGACGTAGACATATCCGATCTTGACCACATCCGGATCGGTCTTCAGGGAGCGAAAAACCTCCTCGTAGCGTTTTTCCTGATCATCCACTTGTGTCATGGTCCGTAACCCTCAATCGAAAATTCGTAATTCTGATCGGTCAGAATAGCTCTTAACGACCGGGCTTCAATAGGGGATTCAGTCGCTCGAGAATTTCTTCGTGAATCGACCCATTACTGGCCAGAAATCCTCCCTGATTGGCGATCTCTCGTCCACTGTAGTCGATCGGTTGACCCAAAACATCGGTGAGTTGTCCTCCCCCCGCCCTGAGAATCGCTTCGGGCGCACAGGTATCCCAACGCTTGGTTCCGCCCCCCGGATGCGGGTACAGATCAGCTTCACATCGCAATAAAAGACCGACCTTGACTCCAACACTCCCGCAGGGCACTTCCGATTCGATGCCCAATATTTCGACGACATCTCCCACCTGAGCACTTCGATGACTACGACTGACCGCCATTCGCATTTCCGAGGAGACACACACGGCACTGGTTTTCAGCAACCGAGGCTTGTCTTCTCCCTCGATCCACTCGTAGGCTTCTCCTCCCGTAACCCCCGTCCACATACGCTTCTTCCGCGGCTGATACACCACGCCCAGAACCGCCTCCCCTTTCACTGCCAAACCGACCATGACCGCATAATCATCCCGCCCATCGACAAACTCACGAGTTCCATCCACCGGGTCAACCCACCAGAGGCGATCTCCAGTTGGCCTGAATTCGTAATCCACCGTCTCTTCGGCGCAAATCGAATCACCCGGAAAAGCTTCACTCAATCCTCGACAGATTCTCTCGTTGGCCATCCGATCCGCATCGGTAACCACCTCCCCTCCACGCTTGCGATCGACACCTACCCGCCCCTGCATATCGGCAACCCGTTTACCGACATCTTGAACCAATCGCATCGCCACCTCGATTTCGTGTTCATAGGGCGTATTCAAACGATTTCCTCCTCTTCGAAAAATTCTTTTTCATCCGAAGACCTCTCCTCAACCGGCTCCAGATTCAGGTAATCAGCCCATTCCTCCATAACGAGAGACCGTACGATCTCCACACTCGACTCGACCGAATCGAATGCATGCTCGATATTCACCCGAAAAAGATGCAGCGTCCCTCCGGCCCCAAGGTCTGGATCGATGGTAGCCAGACACCCCGGGTCCAACCCTTCCCCCTGAACGCCGATCATAGCCTCCGGAACAACCGATGAGATCTGAACCGAAAGCCCATCCATCAACCGACGAAACTCTCTCGGTAAAACAGCGAGAGCTTCATCTACAATTTCCTCAAAACGCTCCGGACCGACTCGAAACGGTAAACCAAAAACTTGGGGGTTTGCACGATGAGCCTTTTGAAACATCAGATCTGCCGCCCGAATCTCTCCGTGTCGCTCGAGCAGCAAACCCTTCAAGAAGAGGCCTTCGGCTTGATCGGGCAATCGTTCGAGGTATTCGTCACAAAAACGCTCGGATTCCTCGAACCGGCCCAGATCGTACAGAAGATCGGCACGATAATAGGAAGAAATGGGCTGACTGGGAGGAAGAGCCTTCAGCGCTTCCAGCGCGAGGTCTTCACGACACAGCTCGAGAAAACCTCGAATCCGCACGATATGAATATCTAACGCCTCGGGATATTGAGCAAGAATGCGGTCGGCCTCCTCAACCGCTTCCTCACTCCGCCCTTCCTCGATCAGCAGAATGAGCCGATCCTCATCGTTCAACGCCAGTGGCCCTCAACCCAAACATGCCCCCGCCGGGTCTTCTTCCAGTGACCGGAAACCCAGAGTTTTCTGCCATGGCCTTTGGGGCGCGCTTTCCAGGACCCCTTGACCCAAACATATTTGTGGCCGTTCCATTTCCATCGCCCCGCTACCCAATAAAACTTGGCCCTGGGTCCGGGAGCCGTAGGCTTGACCTCGACGAGAGCGCGAGGAGGCGCAGATCCTGGAGGAACGACTCGAACCCCAACTCCGACCCTTTTACCTTTGGGCCCCCCATGAACTCCGACCGCAACCGGAGCAGGAGTCGCTCGGATCGTGGCTGTACACCCGCAAAGGAGTACCAGAACCGATATCAGTGAACCCCAAAACCTCACACCTTGCCTATTCATCACAAATCTCCATCCAAAAGACATTCAACGCGAATCTATGCCTGCCGACAAAATTCCAATCGCGGCGGGATTGTAGCAGAGAAATGAGCGCAAAACACTCCAACCGAAGAGTCTCATGCGAATAAAACCGGACTCTCTTCAAGTGGAAATAACGATCCGCCTTAGGTGAGCCGATAAGGAACGACTTTCGTCCCTGCCCAACGATCTCCGATCCGCTCTCCGGTCGACTTTTTCAGGAAGAACCAGGTCTCGAACACCCCTCCAAGAATCTGGAGCACCGGAGATGCGATCAAAAGGTTTCGTCGTATAGCCGAGAGATAGACCCCACCCGACCGACTTCCCCTCCCCGATTCGATCTGCACCAGGCCGAAACATCGCTTCCCGAACGATCGACCTCCAAAAAGGGGAGTATCCCGAAAGAAAGCGTAAAAAACGGCGAAAAACCAACCGAGATAAGGTAACCCGGAAAGAGCCAGGACCCCCCCGAAATCGACCAGACCGGCCCCCAGTCGACTCTTCGCACCCGCGCATGCCGATCTGTTGTCGTGAAGACTCCGAACGATTTCCTTACCAGAACCCAAAGCGTCCATAATCAGGGCAAAGGCGACGATCCAGCCGATCAACGGGATTGTAGCGAGTAGGATGGCCAGAAGAATCTCCCACCAGGCAAACCGAAAAGTCTCAGATGGATCGTGTCTCATCATCAGAAAAATACCTGACGAATCGAGCACAGACAAATTCCCAACCATGTATCCGTGAAACAGCCCCGAAATCTCATGTACGAACCCGGTCGATAAAAGCCGCACCCAGCGACACAAAAAGCAATAGCGGCAGCCAGACAGCGGCCACCGGAGGCAAAATCCCTTTTCGTCCCAGATTGACTCCGAGAAGATTGATGCCGAAAAATGCCACCGCGATCATCACCGCGATCATGGCCCCAAGAAAAACATTACGGTTCTCACTTCCCAGAACAAACGGCAATCCCAGAAAAAGCAAAATGATTCCCGAAAGCGGCTGCGCATAGCGACTGTGAAGGGCAACCCGAGCTTCGGCCAGCGATGGATTTTCTTCCACCTCTCGGACCAGATCCGCCATAGGTCGAAGGGTTAATGTTTCCGGAGATCGACTCCGAAGAATATCGATCGGTTCCAATCCGCCGACAATAGACACCCCTTCGAGCCCGAAACGTTGAGGAGATCCTTCCATGCGGAATCCGCTTTCGGGATCGAAATGTTCGATCACGCCGTCGGAAAGCAACAGAGCGTATCCCTTCTCCGTCCGCTGAAATCGGCCAAATTGAGCCTTGATCGTGGCTTTCTTCCTGCCCCCCAACTCCGGGGGGTAACGCTGAACCACCCGAATCCCTAACCCGGTCTGACGGATCGTACTGTAGCGCGAAAAGAAATACACATTTCCGTCCGAATCGATCCTCTGAAAAGAGGAGATGAGTTCTCCCCCTCCTTCGCTTATCAGTTCGGAGTCTCGAATGGAATCGGATAAGCGAGGTACCAGAATCTCCTGGATCACCACTGAGATCCCCGAAAGGATCACCGCGACGACCAAGATCGGTAGTAAGACCCGATAAAGACTGATTCCGCTAGCCTTGAGAGGAATAAACTCCCCGAAACGTCCCATTCTCGTGACCGTGAACATCGCTGCCATCAACAGGATGATCGGAGATACCTGACCGTAAAGTATCGGCAGGTGAAGCAAATAGTAACGTCCAATCGCCTGAAAAGGGGAACGCTGCATGGGTTCTCCCGCTTTCTTTTGATCTCCAAAATATTCGGCGAATTCCGAGGCCTTTTCGAAAGTTTCAACGATGACACAAAGAGCCATCAACGTGACCAGGCAGATCAGAAAATCCAGAAGGAAGTTTTTGAGTATGTATCGATCCAGAATCTTCATTGCACTCGATTCAACGCCTGTAGAGATTCAGAAGCAGACCGACCCCCAATCCTCCCACCACCAAGGTGGAAGACCAGGCCCCAATCCAGGGTTCGAGAACCCCTTTTCTACCCATCTCTTCACCAATCAAAAGAGCCGGATAATACACGAGCAAGACGGGAATCGCGCTTGCAGCAAAAGCGAGTAACTTGTTGGCATGGCGGATCAGAATACCCAGGGGTGCACCGATCATAACCACCAACATCGTGGCCAAAGGCATGGCAAATCGGGAGTGGAATGCCGTGGCATAATACCGCCACATCTTCTTCTCCCTTTCCAGGGCGGCTTCGAGAACTCGCCTCTCATGGCTCCGAACCGACGCTCCTAAATCTTCGGGAAGAGCCGCTGATTCCTGATCCTTCCGGCCGAGTGTTCTCAGGGATTGATTGAGACGATCTTTCATCGCCGCAACGTCCTGACACATCGAAGCCAGTTCCACGACACTCAATTGTCGATGACGCGGATAACTTCGCTTCCTCTGCTCAATGGGAACCCGTATTCCCATCCTTTGCTTCTGAAACGTGGGCTTCCACTCGTCGGCCTCCCGATGATCAGGGTGAATCCGAGTAATCGATCCACGATCCAGCACGAACCGAATGGATTCAGATTCTCGATCAAACTCCACCCGAGCCTGGGAAGCGAGATACTCCATGGTAATGTTCATCCCCGAAGAATCGAGCTGATGGACGACCAGGTCCTTGATAACCCCCCCTTCGATCCGACGATAAGCTATTCGGTAACCCGGAAAATCGTCGATTGTCGAAGCTCCCGCCCCGAGCTTGGAGCTAAGAATGGCCTGAATGGCACGATTCGCCAATTCGCGTTTCTTCTTGTAAACCGTTGGCACCACCTGATCGAAGAGGACAAATGTCACTGCCCCCAGGACGAAAGCAGAGACCAACAAGGGCGACAAAACCGTATGTAAATGGACTCCGCTCGACCGCATCGCGGTAATCTCACGTTCCTGAGAAAGGCGCCCCAAAGTCAGGGTCACCGCCACCAGAAAAGAGATCGGCACGGTCAGGGAAAACGCCCCCGCCACGAGAAAAGGAACCAGTTCCAACAAAAGGAGTGGATCCACAGGCCCCCACTTGCGAACAGCCTGAAAACTTGTCACAAAAACCACGATCACAGTCATCGCCAGAAGCGTGAGCAGGAAGGTTCTCATGACCTCAAAAAAGACATAGCGCTTCAGAATCATCATACGGTTTTTACAATGCTACTCGTGCATCTCATCATCGTCGACAACTACGATTCATTTACTCACAATTTAGCTCAAGCTTTCTCGGTACTGAAAGCGGACATCTCCGTATTCCGCAATGATGAAATCGAGTTGTCTCGAGTGATCGATATGGCCCCAGACGGGGTGATCATCAGCCCGGGACCGGGTGGCCCAGAGGAAGCAGGAATCAGCCTCGATCTGGCCCGAGGCGTTCCCGAGGCAGGTATTCCACTGCTGGGAGTGTGCCTGGGTCACCAGTGCCTGGCCAGAGCCTTTGGCGCCCGAATTATTCAAGCCCAGGAACTGGTTCACGGTAAAGCCCGTCCTATCCACCACCTTGGCCACAATCTTTTTCGTGGGATTCCGACTCCTTTTCCAGCCGCTCGCTACCACTCTCTCATGGTCGAAACGGCCTCGATCCCCGAAGAACTGACTTCGATCGCCTGGAATGACCGGGGAGAATGTATGGCGCTCGCCCACCAGACTTTGCCGGCCTGGGGCATTCAGTTTCACCCGGAAAGCTTTTTGACCCCACACGGCCCTCGATGCCTCGAAAACTTTATTCAATCTTTGTCCTGCCCAGCCACTCCCCGGTACACACATCGAAAGCCCACATCCTCCAGAGATTGACCTGGAAGGGCCCCATAACGAGTCGATGCCCGAGGGATATATTTCCCTCGACTGTCAGCCAGTAACCGAAAGCTGCCCCCTTTTTGAACGAATTCTTCCGTTCCAAACCACCAACGCCCCGGAGTCGCTCCCGGGTAGGGAGCATAACGAGAATCGGTCCACTCGCGCACATTACCCATCAGATCCCGAACTCCCAGTGGGGTTCGGTCTCCCTCCATGGACCCTACCGGAACAGTGGAAGGTTCAGGGCGAGAACCGACGGGTACGGAGGGTGCAAGATGCGCTCGCCCCGCTTCGTACTGATCGCCCCAGGGCCACTGGCGCCCATCCCGACCGCGAGCAGCCTTTTCCCACTCCTGTTCGGTCGGGAGAGCCTTTCCTATCCAGTGAGCATAGGCTCTCGCATCCGAAAGGCGAACTCCCGTCACCGGATGATCTCCCTTCCCTGCGGGCATCTTCCCGTCCTGCCAACCAACGGGCGCAGGATGCCCGCTCGCTTCGACAAAGCGCTGATAAGCTTCGCAAGTCACCTCCATCGCATCGATCCAAAAATTGGGCAGCGAGAGGAGATGCGCCGGTTCCTCTGCGGGCCCATCGTGAGTCCCACAAGTAAACGGTCCTTCCGGAATGAGTACCATTCCTGAACGGGTCAATCCGTCGACAATCCCATTCCTTTCCTCCAGGATGCGACGATCCGGTTCGATCTTCTCCAGTTGCTCCAGAGTCTCTAACGCCCGCCCGAATCCTCCCTGGTCTTTCTGGGCGTGAAAACGTTTCCAGAGCCGATCCATTTGAACTTGGGACTCTACAGAATCCTTTGCCTTGGATGCGGGCCCAAAATGCAACCAACCAAAATTCGTGGCGATCAATCCCAGTCCAGCCATACCGATCAGCCCCAGCACCAACCAGCCCAAGCCATGATTCGCCCCGGCCGAAGACTTCCCCACCCCCTCACCGGTTAAATCGACGGATGTGGATTCCTCCATTTTGGAAAGAGCGTATGTCTTGAATCGCTCGAGATCTTTCACGAGTTCTTCACAATTCGCGTACCGCTCCTCCCGATTCTTGACGAGCATCCGATCGATCACAGTCGAAATTTCGGCCGGAACTCCCGGCAAACGGTCACGAGCTGAAACCGGCAACTCGTAGAGATGTTGTCGCATCAAATCGACCGTACTTTTCCCCTGAAACGGTCGCTGACCGGTCACCATCTGATAAAAAGAGACTCCAAGGGAATAGATATCGGCCCGACCGTCCAGATCCTTCCCCTCGCACTGCTCGGGAGACATGTACGGCAAGGTCCCCACAAGGTAATCGTTGGCAGTGATCTGCGTCTCCTCTGAATGCAAATCCTTGGCGATCCCAAAGTCGGCCACCTTGACCACCAGATCGTCGGTCAACATGATGTTGGCTGGCTTGATATCACGATGCACGATCCCGGATCGATGAGCTGCCGCAAGTCCTTTGGCAGCCTGCAACACGATATCTACCGATTCGACCACGGAGAGCTTTCCCTGACTCTTGATCAGAGCGGAGAGACTCACCCCTTCGACGTATTCCATGAGAATGTAGTACGTACCCTCCACTTCCCCACGATCATAAACCTGAACAATCGCAGGGTGCTGCAATTGGGCCGCGGATCGAGCTTCCCGTAAAAAACGCCGGACGAACTCCTCTCGGCGAACCAGATCCGCATGCAGAATTTTCAGGACGACATGACGCTCCAGGGATCCCTGTTCCGCGAGATAAACCGCACCCATACCTCCCTCGCCAATCTTGCGAGTAATTCGGCACCCAGCGAAAACTTTACCGATCAGGGGATCGTCTACCATCACCCCACTCAATAACCTCTTCGAACCACGAACTCGAGAACACTTCGATTTCCAACGATATCCACCGCAATGATCTCGAACTCATTGGAACCGACCTTGAGAGGTATGCGCCCCTTGAATGGAACGACCTGATGCCTCTGGGTTCTGGACAGCACATCTCCCGTCCCCAGATCGACCGGAGCCTCCTCTTGACTACGACGCATCAGAATCGATCGAATCCCACTCCCATCCGCGACCGTTCCGGCCACCACGATCGAATCCACCTCTTGTTCAACCACCTGGTCCTTTCCCGGAGTGGCGAGGAAAAGTTCCGGCTGCTTCTGGTCCAGCCGAGGAGGCTCTGGAACCGGCAAGCCGGGGAAGGACCGTACCAGATCGATCGATCCGCTACGCCCTCTCTCGACAATCTCCCCACGAAAACGGATCAGTTCGGCACCGTTTCCCCCTATCCCGTAGCTAATCAAAGTGGCCCCTGGAGCCCGAATCGCCCAGGATTTCCCCATTTTTTTGGGCAAGGACGGAAACCCCCACGGGGCGTTCGTCTTCCAGGTCCCTTCGACCAGCTTGATATCATCGGGCACATGTTCCATGAGAACTTGCTGAAGACCCAGAGGGCGAGGAAACAAGATCACCACAATCCACTGCGAATCGATTTGAGTCAGGTATCGAGAAGGTATGTAAACTTTCCTCTCGACGTATGAAACCTTTGGAATTCCACGGGTTTCCGGTTCGAACACAGAAGCCGACGTCAACTCTCCCTTCGAGCCCGCCAAGGGTTCCTTTTCCGATTCCGTGCCCGAGGATTCCGGCGGCGCCTCCTGTAAAAAATCTTTGCGAGGCGAATCGACGACCCCATCGGCATCGAAACGCTCTTCAACAGGAACTTCACTCCTGACCGCGATCTCCCCTGGATGCTCCAAGCGGAGCCTTAGACTATCCTTTTCCTGTCCCCCAGGATTCTTCTTCTTCGGAGGGGACTCTCCAGAGCTGGATTTTTCCGGCTGGATCGTCGAGTTGTCTTCAGAGCCTGAATGGTCTCCCTTCCCATCTTGTTTTCCCGAAGAGTCGCTCTCTTTTTTGGGCCTCCGTGAAGGGGGAAGCAAAGTCCCGTACTGATGTCCTTTGGGAAAAGGAACATAATCCTTCAGAGTCAAGTCGTAGTAACTGCGTCGAGTCTCATACCCCTGGAAATGATCGAGTTCGTAAGAGATTCTTCGCATCATTTCGGGGGTAAACTGTTCTCCACCAAACTGACGAGCGGTTTCAGCCAGCGATTCTCGCAACCCATCCACTCCGATCTGAACTCGGGCGAGGATCATCCCGTCCTCGGTCCGTTCGTACCCCTGAACGGAAGCTCCTTTCAAAAACGTCTGAAAATGAGTTCTGACGAGATCGCGGCTCATCACAAAATCCCGAACCGTAGAAGTCGAATCGATTCGCAACCCTAGCATTCGTTCGGAAAGATTCCTCAAAGCGTCGAGTTGGGCCGCACGACGGGCCATCAAACGCCCACGACCGGTTCGAAAGTACCGTGCGGGCTCGATACCGTATCCCACCGCCACGATTACCCGCTGGTCCGTCTCGTTTGCGTCCGCTTGCGCGAAACCTAACGGAGAAAAGACAGCCAAGATGATCGGCACGGAAATCGTGATGAATCCAGGGCTTACCCAACGGCTCATTCATTTACTCCCTTTGAGATCACCCCAAGTGTTTATTGATTTGCTAAACCTTCGCCAGACAGGAACTGAATTGTAGGTCACAGAAAACCGAGACGTCAACGAACCCCTACGGGAATCCAGTATCACTCCGGTGTAAGATGGTCGTATGCCGCGCGAATCGAAAAGATCCCGAAGAGATCGATCCCTCAAGATCCAGCAGATACTCGAGGCGACCTACCCGGACGCCGAATGTGAACTGATCCATACCAGCCCCCTCCAGCTACTGATCGCCACGATCCTGAGCGCCCAATGCACTGACAAACGGGTCAACAAGGTGACACCAGCGCTTTTCGATCACTTCCGATCAGCCAAAGACTTTGCCAATTCGCCACCCGGCGAACTGGAGTCCTTCATCCACTCCACCGGCTTTTACAACAACAAGGCCAAAAACATCCGGGGAGCTTGTCGAAATATTGTCGAAAAATTTCACGGAGAAGTTCCTCAGTCGATGAAAGAGCTTTTGACTCTCCCAGGAGTCGCTCGAAAAACCGCCAGCGTGGTCATGGGAGTTGCGTTCGGAAAAGCCGAAGGCGTCGTCGTAGATACTCATGTCCAAAGAATCAGCCAACGACTCAAGCTCACCAAAGAAAACACTCCAGTCAAAATCGAACGCGACCTGATGGATCTACTCCCCCAGGACACCTGGATCCATTTTTCTCATCTGATTATCTGGCACGGCCGGGATCTTTGCCCAGCTCGAAAACCCCGTTGTTCTCGTTGCCCCTTGCTCGAACTCTGTCCGCACGGGCAAAAAGAGGCAAATGCATGACCGTCCCCGGGCCGATCGACAGGATCACGCCTCGCGTCGTAACACCACAATCGTGAGATCGTCAACCGGATCCATCTTCCCCCGAAATCGCCGAACCGCCTCGACTAATCCCTCCTCGATTTCTTTTGGACGGCGTCGTGCCAAACGCACAAATAGCCGTAACAGCCTCCGCAGGCCGAATTCTTTGCCCTTCTCATTGCAAGCCTCGGTCACTCCGTCGGTGTAGAGCAGCAAGGTATCGCCCGGTTCCATCTCCAGACATTTCTCCTCGAAATGCCCGGCGCCGCGGCCAGAAACCCCCAAGACCACTCCACCCGAGAGAATCGCTTTTCCGGTTCCTTTGGAAGCCCGAAACAGAAGCAGATGTTCATGGCCCGCCGCGCAGTACCGCAACTCCTGGCGCTGACAATCCCACCGCATGAGTAGCAATGACATGAATATAGACGGCTTGGTATTCGCGTAAAGATATTCGTTGAGTCGAACCAAAATCTGGTCGGTACGAGACTCCGCTCGAAGCAGAGGGAGTAGAAAACTTCGAGCCATGACCATCACAATCCCGGCGGGAACCCCTTTCCCGGTCACATCTCCGATCACGATATCGCAGATATTTCCATCCGGACTGAGCAAGAAGTCGTAATAATCTCCTCCCACCTCACGAGCCGGAATCGTTCGACCCGCAACGCTCAAGCCCCCCATAGAGGGGACCCGGGCGGGAAGTAGATCCGCCTGGATATTGGCTGCCAACTCCAATTCATGCTCGATCCGTTCCGTTTCCCTTGCCGCTTCATGCATCCGCATGTTCGAAACGGCAAGAGCTGTCTGCATGGCGATGGCAGAAAGCAGCTCCAGATCCCGTCGATTGTACCCTCTCAACGGCGAATACAGGTTGAGCTGAATCAACCCCAAGATCACCCCCTGATTTACCATGGGCACATAGAGGGCGCTACGAATCTTCTGATCGATGATGCTCTGTCCGGAGAGAAAGCGATCATCATCCATGGCATCCACAGTCAAAACACCGGAACGCGTTTTCAACACCTCCTTGAGCAGGGTTCGGGAAATCCGAACCTCACCAGACAGTTTTCCCTGGCCTTTCATCCGAGCCGAACGAGCTCGCCACCGCTTTCCCTCCAATAACCATATCGACCCCTGATCGGCCTGAAACTCCCTACACAGAACCTCCAGAAGTCGATCCAACATGGGAACCATCTCGTAGAAGGTGCCGATGGATGAAATCACCTCCAGTAACAGAGAAAATCGTCCCTCGTTGTCCTTTGTCGGCCCCAACATCTGGACCACCGACCCAAAATCTTCAAACGCGGCCTGACGATCGAGAATTTTGGATGACAGCGGATCGTCGGGAATCGTTTCCAAAGAGGAGTGAGTGCTCGAACTCCCGGTCGAATTTTTATCAACCTTTTCGGAAGGTGACTTCGCCTCTTCATACAAGAACACCAGGCTCGAGATGGTCACGACATCACCCGGGGAGAGGGGATTACGCACCACGTTGCGGTCGTTGAGAAGCACCCGGTTGGAGCGATCCAGATTGGTCAGTACATGGTGCCCGCGATATTCGACCAGTTCGGCCTGAACCGGGCCGATGGAAGCGTCGTCCCGCACGATGAGATTACACTCAGGAGCACTTCCGATAGAAAAAGCTTCCTCCAGAGGATAGGTCGTTCCAGGATCCGGACCAGCCAGAACGATCAACTGATTCGCCACCCGCTTCAACCTTTCTGAAACTACTTCAAATCGTTCTCAACGACCGGCTCACCCTCTCGATGGACCCGCCGTTTGAGACCCTCGAGTTCTTCGTCGATGGTTGGACGTCCATCCAGTTGCATGTAGGCGGCCTTCAAATGAGGATCCTCAACCGGTCGGTCCGCAGCTTCAGCGACTCGCGCTTCGAGATCCTCCACCCGATCTTCCATTCGCTGAATGCGTGTACGAGCCCCAGAGGATTCTGAGAAAATTTCCGACAAACTGGCGATATCCGATCGAGTGTCCGCATTTTTTCGCCGTGCAGCCAAAGTCTCCTCCTTGCGCTGAGTCACCGCTCGCTTGGCCTGAAGGGCTCGCAAAGTACGTTCGTAGGTCACGCAATCACCTCGTGCGGCCTGGCACTCGATCTCGAGACCGATCGCGAGATCTTCATGCTCTCTTTTGCGCTCCAGAGCCTCTCGGGCCATCTCGTCCTTGCCTTTGTCGATGGCCAAAAACGCCTTTCGAACCCACTCTTCACCACTTCTCCGGTGCTGGCCGAGTTCTTCGTCCAGGCGGCGGGACCAGGCAATGGACCGAGCAACGGCTCTCCGCGTTTCCGCGATCTTCTCGTCCATCTCCCGCAATACCTGAGCTAACATGGCTTCGGGGCTTTCACACCGATCGAGCCACTCATCAACATCGATCACCAGAATATCCGACACCCGACCGAGAATACCCATGACACCTCCTCGCCATCGATTGGCGTGGGCGTCATTGTAACGACCCGACCTCCCCGGGGAAGTTCGTATTTTGGACCCAAGGAGTCTTCAGGATCCAAAAACCTTGGAATACTCGAAATCCTGGACTCGCACCGAACGCCCTTTACGAGTCACCAGATCCTCCACCAGAAAGACCCACGCACCGAATGAGGTGCGACGAAACGTTCCCGCGCAATGACTGACGTCCACTGGCTCGTAGCCATTTTCACGACAGACCTTGAGCATTTTCCATTGCAAATATCGGGTCTGGAAAGCCCCTCTGGGCACAAAAGACACAACCAGTTCGCCGTCTTGGAAACGACACAGGTCAGCCCGAGTCCTCAGGTACGACTTCAAGGCTCGGAAGTATTCTCCACTCAGGGAGATCACGCTACGACTTCCTAAGCTTTTGAAATCGTCTCTACGCTCGAATTTGGCCGAGGGGGAGGAGAGATCCACCTCCACAAAAAATCTTCGTTTTCGAATATCCGCCGGATAGGCGACCAGAGCGAAATCGAAATACCGCATGAGATGTACGAGATCCTCCCGACCCGCGAGATCGAGCCGAGGCATGAGCAACGGTATTCCCTTCTCGGGACTGGTCGCCCTCAGGTGAGGTTGCAAATATCGAGCGTACTGCTCCATCGTCCGGATCTCTCCAGAACTCGCGTGTCGATCGGTCGCCACGGACGCCTTTTGTCTTTCCGGGAAATCTGAAGTCTTTTCAACCCTTCTCCTCTCGGGAAGAACTTTCTCCTCCGCTCTTGGGAGCAGTTTAGGATCCGTGACTTTTGGGCTCTTCGAATGCAGATTTTCTGGCAATTCGGACGAAACCTTTTTCCCTTCAAATCTTTCAGAGGACGCTGATGGAGAGTGAGTTTTCTTAGAAAGTTCCGGTTCACGCTTGTTGGACTTGGATTTCTCTTCGAGCATTTTTTGCTTCTGGTCGGCCAGAGTTTTCTCCTGATCCCGAAGTACACGGTGCTGGGATTCCAACTGATTCTCTTGGTTCTTCAGTAGATTTTTTTGTCGATCCAACTCTTCCCGCATCCTCCGAACTTGATCGGCCTGACGGGTTTTCAGAACACGCATTTGAGCCAGCACATCATCCATCTGCCGCTTGACAGCCGACTTCATTTTCGAGGAATCCATCTTCTCGTTCGGTGCCGATTTCACTTTGGTTTTGGGCTCTGACGTCGACTCGGATTTTTCCTCGGGCGCTTTGACCACTGGAATATTGATCTTCACCGTTGGCGGTTTGACTGCTTTGTCCTCGGGCTTCTCTTCAAGATCCCACAATGGCCCAAAAAGCACCCAATGTATTGCGAACGAAATCAGCAGAAAGGCGATATCCCGAGATCGACGGGTCACGGCGAACTCCTTTTTCGGTCCACATCGAATTGGACCGACGACAATCCGGCTTCGGACAGATAGGCAAGAATTTCCACGAGTTTTTCGCCTCGCGTTGCCGCGTCGGTATGCAACACCACCCGAGGCCTTCCAACATCTTTCTCCGACGATTTTCCATGGTATTTGAGCACTTTCTTCAAACCGGCGGAGTTCTTCATCAAGTGTCCATCCACCCGCACTGCACCCTCTCGATCGATCGACAATAAGATCGATTTTCGCTCCTTGGACTTCGGACCAGAAGATTCACTCCCGGCCTCGACTTTGGGAAGTTCCACCGCGACCTGAGAGGTTCGAATCTGGGAAACCACGATAAAAAATATCAGCAGAATGAACAGAACATCCACCATAACCGTAGTTTCCAGTCCCACCGAACGCCTCGTGCCCCGACTCACGAGTCCACCTTCACAGCCCTGGATGGAAGAGAGAGCGTTTTCCCTTTCTGCCGCGGGATCGCCTCTTTCAGATCCTTCGGCCTGGAGTCTACAGACTGATCCAGGCGATCTTCGAGCCAGACCAGTTCCTCTTCGATTCGAGCCTCCATTCGATCCCCAAACCCCTCAAAGACAAACAAAGCGAAAGAACTCAAAAGGAAGAGGAAGACCCCCCCTAAGGTGGTGTACATAGCCGTCGACAGGGCCAACGCGAGCCCCTTGGGATCCGCTAAAGCCATCGTTTCGAAGGAGAGACTGACCCCCGCCACCGTTCCCAGCAATCCGAGAGACCCGCTCATTCGAGCGATGAGTGCCAACACATCGCTGCCCCGGTCGGACGTTTCGACCAACAAGCGCAGCGCGGCTCTTCCCCGAGCCACTGCGACCTTGACCCCCACGCTCTCGAGGTGATCGAAGACCGTAGCTAACGGCACAACCGTCTGGTCGTTCATCGCTTGGATCTGATCTCGTAGGCCGGCTATATCCTCAGCATCTGACGCCCAGCGCCCCAGGGAAATTCTTCGACCTTTTCGCCCCACCCGATGGTACCACCAGTAGCTAGACCGCTCCAAAACGAACGCCACGGCAACAACAGAAAGAGCGAGGATCGGAAGCATCCACCAGATGCCTGCTTTTTCTATGTAGGAGTAGAACATCTTCAGTAACCCTAGCCGCGAACACTCAAATAGACCGCCACCAAACCCTGTCTAACTGACGTTGTCGATCAACGGATCTGAAAGAATCGCCAGTCAGAACCGTCCCATACATCCTGCAATTCAAATTGATGGGCATTTTCGAGTTGCTGTTGCAGTAGCTCGAGACGACTCAGAGGAAGCTTTTTCTTTTCGATAGCCCGAGTTCTTCGTGAAGCCATCTGATAGATACGATTTTGTTCCTGAAGATTCTCCAGTCGATCTCCGGAAGAATCGGCTTCTTTTCGGTAATAGTCGATATCCCGGTCGAGTTGACCGATTCGGAACTCATACTCATTCGCCAGGCTCCGAAGCCTCTCCTCGTACACCTCCTGCGTGATACTCTTGGCTTTGCGCGCCCCCTTGAGCGCTAACAATTCACGAATGTAATTCAGCTTGGCCTTTCGTACCCGTTCCTGGTAGTTCGTCAGTGCGGTTTGGTTTCTTTTGAGAAGTCTCTCATTTTCCTGAATCCTACGATCCAGATTGCGCACCCGCGATTCGCTCTGACTTTCCTGAATCTGTCGATAGTTCTGAAGCGCGTGTTCGATATTACGACGCACCTCCTCCCCTTCTTTTTTCTTGTCTTCATCTGATCGCTCCGGCGTCGCTTCAGGAGCACTTTTGGGCTGAATTTCCCCTTTCTCTATTTGACGAAAAGGATTTTCCACTTCAGGAGTTTTCTCGAACTCCTTTTGTTCCTGGCCTGTGACCATCGGATTCAATCCGATCATCATGACGAGAACCACGATTCCTGTTTTCTTGTTTACGCCCATCACAAATCACTCCTCTTGACCGCTTACCGGCCGCTGATAGAAATCGTCAATCACCTGTTCTACATCCGGCTCCGACTGCAAAGCTCCCACCCGATCGATCTTTCGTGCAACACCTACCAGATCGATCTGATTGTTCGTGAAACGGATCAATCCCTGTTGAACTCGCTCCTGGATCTGCCCGAACAACTCCACCTGATGAAGCAGGCGAGCCCTTTTACTCCCTAACTCCACGGCAAGCCCTGCGCCAACCTCAAGCCCCTCATGAACCAACCGAGTCACTTTCAGGTTGTCCTGTTGGAATTGGATGCTGACCAGGAGAAACCGTTTTTCACTTCCGAGATTGTCGATCAATTCGACAAAGGCCTTTTCGAGATTTTCGAAAACAGAGAGAAGTGCGTCGAGGCTTCCTGAAAGAGACTCATATCCTCGACGACTGCGCCCGTACCCCTGGAGAAATCGTTTATTCATACGAAACTGTCGCCAGACACGTGTGAATTCCGACCGACACGTACTCCGTTCCGCTTCATCGACTGTTTCCTTGTAGCGAGTCGCCAGATCCCTCAACTGAGCTTCTATACTTTCATCCTTTTCTCGAACCCGCTCGATCTCTCTGCCGTACCGAGCTTCCTTGCTTCGCAAAGATTTACGGAAACGAATCAATTTGTTCTTCAACCCTTCGAATGTGTTCAAAATTGCATCTTGGTGATCTATCACTCGATCAAAATCCCCGATAATCTCCCGTGCGTACGCACTTAATTTCAGGGCCATTTGACTCGCCAATCGACTGTCCTCAGGATGAGCCCGAAGAGCTTCGAGATCCCGGTCCAGATCCACCCGAGCTTCTCCCAAGGTCTGAATCAACGGATCGTATTGGGCCAGACTTCTCTCCAGAGTCTGAACTTCCTGTCGAATCGACCACTCATCGAGCTCTTCCAGTTTCCCTTGCCCCTGAATGGGTCCCTTTGGAGCCCACTGCCCAGACACGGAAACCGAACCCAGCCCCCAGATGCCGATCAGCATCCAGAATGGGAGATCGAATCTCATCGGCTGGAAACCCCGGAAGTGTCGGAGTTTCTACTGAAAAATTCGGGATCTTCTGTGGTCGTACCGAGCGAAGCCAACTGCTGATCCGCTAACTGATCGAAATACTCTCGACAGCGAGGAAAGTCACGGGCCAGATAATTGAGATAACAGGCCATATAGTTTTCACTATCACTCCGTGCTGCGCCGGCCTCCACCTTCACCTGGATCGCTTTTTCATACGAATCTCGGGCCTCCGTAAATTCTCCCAGCCCAAAAAGAACCATCGCCCGATTGTTGAGCAATCGCCTCAGATGCCCATCGGTAACATGGGCGGGATATTCTCTCGAAAGCGCCAGGGCTCGATCCAACGCTAAGGTCGCAGCTTCTGGGTCCTCGGTACGAATTGCGATCTGAGCCAGTAATCCATAGGCCAGCACTCGGTCGAGCGGACTGATCGTCGAAAACTCGGGGGTGACCATCACTCTCCCCAGCATTTCTTCCGCCTCCACATCGTTGTCCATCCGATACAGGACATGACTCAACGCCAATTGCACCTCCGGGGATGCCGGTCGGGCCTGGAGAACTTGCTCGAACTGCATCCGAGCCTCTTCCAATTGCGCATTTCTTTCCAGCGCGATCCCCAGACAATACCGCCTCGCAGCATCTCCGGGATCACCTTTCAGATGGTTGGTGTAGTGATGAATGGCCCCATCCAGATCACCTTGCTGATACGAGTGATCTCCCATTTCCCCCGGGGAATAGCTGGAAGTCGTAGTTGAAGTGGAAGCGCAACCCAACAAAACCAGCACACCTAAAAACGGTCCCGCGTACCGTAACTTTCTCATTACGAACATTTCTTCAAACCTCCAGAACTAGGGTCATCCTCTCAGGGAATAAGGACGAACTGTGATCCCCAAAAGAGATCAGCGTTTCGCGCCGGTTCTCAAGAACGCAAAGGCCGTGCCAAGCCTTAACGGCGATTTCCCGACCTCATGAGCCTTCTTGATATGCCTGGGGTTAGCCTATTCCGTGAGTCGGTCCCAATTTTCTAACCGGAACACTCCGGACCACGTATACGCCCTACGACCCGGGAATCCTCACTTGCAAACTCACCGAGTCCGTGCCCAGTAAAAAGCCATCAATATCCCCGCGGAAACCGCCACATTGAGCGACTCCACTTCGGGTCGATGCATCACGGTGATCTGGTGATCGCACAAATCACGAACGGCCTCGGACAGACCGCTCCCTTCACTTCCGAAGACGAGAACCGAACCGGACCGAAAATCGAAACCGTCCGCGGAAATACCCCCTTTTCCTGCGGTTCCCAGAACGGCTCTTCCCTCATGCGACAGTCGGCCCAACTCTTCAGGTAAATCCTGATCTTCCATCACCGGAACCGCCAGAACCCCACCCGCAGAAGCGCGAATCACTTTGGGCGCAAACGCTTCCACAGACCCTCTCCCGAAAAGGATTCCTTCCGCCCCAAACGCCCAGGCATTCCTCAAAATCGCCCCCGCGTTCCCAGGATCCTGAACCCGATCCAGAGCCACCAGAAGACCTCGATTTCGGGTCAGATCCTCACGAGAAGCTCTGGGAGGTCGTATCACTGCCAAAACCCCTTGAGAATTCTGAACATCCGAAAGACGCTCCAGGTCGGATTCACGAATCGTTGTGACCGGTACCGAACGAAATTTACAACGCTCTAGAAGGGACTCCCCCTTCCCCTCGACCCGCAAAACCTCAACCACCTCAACCCGCTCTTGATCCAGAGCCAGAGAAACGGACCTGGAGCCTTCTACGAGGGTTCTATCCGCCTCTCTCCGGCCCTTTTTCCGCCCCAGAGACCGAAGGTGCTGCATTCTGGATCGACTCAACATACGCCTTAGGTTACCCATTCGAGACGGAATCTCCCACCTCTTGACATCCTTCTCACCGATTCTGAGGTATGCTTCCAGCCCTTTATGATTCAACTCATGTTTCAACGAATAATCTCAACCATAGACAGGAACCTCCCTTTTCTGGTTCCGTTTTTCCTAGCTCTCCTTCTCTTTCCTCCCGGCAGTCGGGGGATTACGCCTCCCGCGACAGAATCCTCTCCATCGAAGCAGGATCCCTCAACTCTCGAACCGGAAGAGGGATTTCACCAGGCAAGCACCTTCAGGATACTTATCGACAAGACCTCCCGTACTCTCATGCTTTTCAAAGGCAACTCCCTCATGGCGCTGTATCCGATCGCGCTGGGTTCTCAACCCTACGGAGATAAAAAGCGGGTGAGGGATGGCAGGACGCCTCAGGGCACCTTCTATATCTGTCGTATCAATCCTCGCAGCACTTTTCGATGGTCTTTTCTACTCTCCTACCCCAATGCGGAGGATGCCCGTCGTGGCCTCCAAAACGGATCGATCGACAAGGACATGGCTCAACTCATCGTCCAGGCGACCCGAAATCGAGAAGTTCCTCCCCAGGAGACCTCCCTCGGAGGTGGCATCCAGATTCATGGAGGCGGAACGAATTCGGACTGGACTCAAGGATCGATTTCGCTGAGCGACGAACACGTAGAGCAGCTTTCACGTTTCGTGCGAGTGGGAACACCGGTACAAATTCGCTGACCGCGGTTCTGGCCGAATGCACTCTCAGCGCAGCAACATGGCCGAGGCCCAGTTTGCCCAGTCGTTGACATGCGCGTTCTCACCGAAGTCGACCTCGAGAACCATTTCCTGAGCTCCTTCCAGCGAAACATCCACACGAAGAGTCCCGGTTCGAGAAGACATCAGTCCGCTGTCAAATACAACCTTACCATCCACATGGACCCGAAAAATCACACTGGCATGAGCAGATGTGGGCAAACTTTTCTCTCGTAGCTTCACCGACTCATCAATACCGATCACGGTCCTGAAGCGTTGATACTTTCCGCCCAACGAATAGGTGAGAAGAGATCTGGAATGCACTCCCAACCCCTTGGCGTGCTGAACCCCATTGAGCAGCATGGGTCCTCCCCCCCAGTTCCGATCCTTACGAAAACCGAGTTGGCCATCAAAGTAAGGGACAAACCGATAGGTTTCTTCAAGATCCGAAGCGTAAACGAACTGTCCGTTGCGAATCGTTGCCCGGACCAGCGAAGAGAGAGAAACCTCCAGCACCGGAAGATCTTCGTATACACTTTGCACTCGCAAAACACGGTCTCGGAACGAAAGGATTTTTGCCTGAAACCGAGCTCCATCCGCGGTCTCGATAATCGCGAGGAGATCCGAAGAAGTCGGCACCGGAAACCCCTGATCACCAAATTGCATTCTCGCTATCTGGTCCCAGGTTTTCTGAATGGCTTCCCCACTGACATCCCAGGTCAAAGTCACCGAAGTTTCATCGAGACCCTCCAGAGTCCCCGCAAGACGATCTCCATCGGGTCGTAGATACAAAACATCTTGCTCCTTCGATTCGGGAGGTTCGTAGTTGTGGATCTCGTCCTGTCCCTCACGAATCGGAAACTGGATCAGACGAACCGATAATAGCGGAAGATCGATGCGCCCGAGCTCGATGCTATCAATGTGCACAAACTCTTCATCTGCCCCCTTGAAAATGCCCACGAATTGGTCCCCGTTGAACAGTTCTACCCGCGTTTTTTTCTCCTCGGCGACCGCCTTGGATGCCAGTCCTCGAAACGAGACGACTTGAGCCAAAGCATACTGAACCCTCTCACCGGACCGTTCATCCTGAACCGAGAGGTCACCCGCCTCATCGATACCGAGGAGACGCCCCTGAATCTTTCCTTCCAGGGTTTCCACCACGATCGACTCCTGGGCCCCTGAACCGGGGACCAGAGACACGAAAACAACCAGAATGGCCACAAATCGAAACATAGGAACTACATCCTTCGAAGATTGGATCTCTTGCCCAGCAGACAGATTGTAGAGGGTTCCCCCTTAGCCTTGCAAATCCCGGGTCGAAGCGAGTTCTTTCAAACTGGACTCGGTGCGACTCACCAGATTCTCCCAGGTTCTGTCGATGACAAGATCCCGCCCTCCTGAGGCCACTCTCTTCGCAAAGACCGAGTCGCTAAGAACTTGATCGATCGCCGAAGCCAGTC
Organism: Planctomycetota bacterium; assembly: GCA_030748635.1. GTDB lineage: Bacteria > Planctomycetota > JACQVV01 > JACQVV01 > JASMLP01 > JASMLP01. Next base: position 8,001 of record JASMLP010000069.1, on the reverse strand, counting down.
GCTCCACATCCGCGAAAGGGACCAAACGGCCCGTTTCACCGTCTCGGACCAGTTCCACCGTCCCTCCCACCGCAGTCGCCACCACCGGTGTCTCCTGACTCATCGCTTCGAGTACGACATGCGGTAAGCCTTCGTAACTACTGGGAAGGACAAAAACATCCGCTGCCCGATAGAGCCTCGGCAAAGTCTCATGATCGATAGACCCCAGAAAATGAACCCGATCGCCCACCTGTAACGATTCGACCAACGCTTCCAGTTCCGCCCTCATCGGGCCTTCACCGACTATCGACAGGCGAATCTCCGCCGATAGACTCGCGACGGCCCGGATCAGGTGGTCTACACCCTTCCAGTTGGTCAATCGCCCGACAAAAAGAACCGTTTTCTCCTTGATTCCAAACTCCAACCGAGCCTCCTCTCGAGAAATCGGCTCCTCTCGAAACGAAGCCGGCACCGCATTCGGAACAACCTGGATACGCTCTGGTTCGACCTCCCATCCTCGAACAATACCTCCCAGATATTCACTGGGAACAATCACCCGATCGGCACGTCGAACTCCCCATCGGTGCAACCGTCGGCGAATCTCCGTCCGTAAACCGTATCGACGGATCTGAAACTGATCGAGCGTATCATCCAGACCACGGAGTCGAGCGATTTGCCAGATATTATCCCCCACGACCTTCATCGCGAGAGGACATTCGCAACCCCGGAGAGCGGCCGCGGTGACCTCATGGAGGTCATTGGCATAAACCAGTTCGTGAGTCCTCACCTCCTCCCGAATCGCCCGCATCATTCGCCAGCGACGACGAGATCCTCTCGGGATGCGCCGTAAGCGCAACGCTCCTCCTAAATCTTCCTCCTCTCCTGGTCGGTCCGAAAAAGCCAGAATCGTCGCCTGATGGCCCCGTTGCACGAACGATCTCGACAGACCGTCTACATAGGTCGCCGGCCCGCCAAGATCGGGAGGAAAGATCGCCGTGGTAAATAGAATTTTCATAGGTTCAATGTGTACGGTATGGAGATCATCTTCATCCTTTTATCCGGAAATGCAACTTCTCGATTGAGCCTTGCCACAAACCGGGCGGACTCGTAGGGTATGCCCTTCATTCCTGTAAAAATCGGAGTCCGACGTGTCCAATCCTATCGCCGAATTCGAAACCAGCCTCGGAACCTTCAAGGCCGAGATCTACCTCGACAAAATGCCCATCACCGCCGGCAATTTCCTCCAATTATGCCGCGACGGATTTTATGACGGACTCCATTTTCATCGAGTCATTTCTAACTTCATGGCCCAGTTTGGTTGCCCTCACTCGAAGGATCCCCATAGCGATCTCTGTGGCACCGGAGGCCCTCCTCACGGATCCATCAAGGACGAACACCCCGAAGAACACAAACTTTCCAACGAGCCGGGCACCCTCTCCATGGCCAATGCGGGCCCCAACAGCGGCGGTTCCCAGTTTTTCATCAACTATCGTCACAACGATTACCTCGACTGGTTTTCTTCAGGACCCTCTCAGCACCCCGTTTTCGGTAAGGTCACCGAAGGGATGGACGTCCTGCAACAAATCGAAAATTCCCCCACCCAGATGGGAGATCGCCCCACAACACCGATCCAGATGGTCCGAATTACCATCCACGAGTAGTTTTTCTGATGAAAACGGATGACAAGGTCCTTTGCCGGATCACCCCTCCGCTAGCCCAGATTGTTTTCAACCGTCCAGAAGTTGGAAATGCGATCGATTCCGATTCCATTCGCGGACTCGATCGCGCATTGACCCAGGTGACCGGGGACAGGACCATCCACTGTCTCGCCCTCACCGGCAGCGGAAACAGGCTTTTTGTTTCTGGCGGGGATCTGAAGGAATTCGATCAGTTCCAGGATCCCGAAGAGCCTCGTCAGATGAGTCTGGCCATGAAACGTGTTCTCGCGCGCATAGACGCTCTGGACATCCCTGTTGTGGGGGCCATGAACGGCGATGCCTACGGAGGGGGTTGTGAAATCCTGCTCGCTTGCGACTATGTCATCGCCCGAGAAGGGACGCGCCTGGCGTTCCGCCAAACCGCGATGGGGCTCTCCACGGGCTGGGGAGCCGCCACTCGACTCACACGTCGCGTGGGCCGTCCTCAGGCCATACGAATCCTCACCACCGCCGCGACTCTCGAGATGAATGAAGCCCTCGAACTAGGCCTTGTCCAGGAGATCGTCCCGGGAACCAACGAGGATCTTCAAGGAAGGCTAAAAGCTCTTTCCGAACAGATTGCCAGCAACGCTCCTTTGGCGATAAGAGCTTGTAAGCGAGCTGTGGTTCAGTCAGAGTCCATGACCCTCTCGGATTCGATCTTCGCTGAAACCGACCTCTTTACCATCACCTGGAACTCGCGAGATCATCAAGAAGCGGTTCGCGCCTTTTTCGACAAACGAAGTCCTGATTTCAGGGGTGAGTGACTCACTCTCATCCCAAGCTCGCCAGATCGGACAAGGTCAAACGATCAGGAACCGGAGCGAGAGATCTCAAACAGCCTCGTCTTGCTCCATCGGCAGCAGGATAGACGACTGAATCATCGACGCGTGAAAGATGAGCGAAAGACAAACCTCGTAAAGAAGATCTTCGCTGAGGTTTTCCAGCGGCAGGAACCACTTCAATCGAACATCCTTACCTTCCAGATGGATCTTGGCGTACACGGTGGTGTACTCCAGAAGCTTCAGCGCCTGAGAAGAAGAAGTGATCACGCCAGCATCGCAGGAAAGGTGTATCGACCGTTTCCCCTCCACTTCGATATGCGTCATCTTCAGGTATTCAATGACCGCTCCGTCCTTCGTTTCCTGAGACTCGACCGGCAACATAGCCTTGATGCAAAAGAACTCATTGATCTGCGCACTTGCAATCCCGATATTGTCCGCTCGAAATCTTGAACATATTTGTTCCCCCCAACCCCGGACTTCGGAGTCGACGAGTTCCGAACCTTGGTCTCGAACATCGGACATTTCGAGAGCTGGAACCGGCTCGGATATCGGGGGGATCGAACGCTCACGAGAACAGGTCGGACAGACCCAGGATTGCCCTGCGCTGGAGCAATCGACGATCTCCATCCTCCCGCAATCACAATAGAACCGGAGCAATGAACGAGAACGCCGAACAATCGAGGTGATTCTTTCTTCCATAGAAAGCAATCTACGCCCAGCAGCCGGATGTGTCAATTGATCCGGAAATTCTCATCTCAAACCCTTGAGACCACGACGGGCCTTTTCCGCATAGGAAGTGTCCGGATAAGTTTCGATCACCTTCCGGTACAACTCCCGAGCTTTGGACCGATTTCCGTTGCTCGCAAAATTCGCGGCAAAAGAGAGCATACGCCGACACTCCGATTCAGCCTCTTCTTGCCGAATTCGAACCCGTATCTCCGGGTCCTTTTGATATTGATCCATCCGGAGTCGAACCGATTCGGACCTAGCCGACTCGGGGAATCGACGCAAAAATTCTCGTACATGGTCACGAGACTCGCGAAAACGATTGGATCCGTGCAATTCCTCGATTTTTTTCCAGAGATTTTCCGCGTCTTCCTCTTTACGGAGAATATCCAACCGCTTCGAAAATGCCGGGTTGGATCGCAATTGATCCATTTTTCGCCGAGCCTCTCGACCCGCAGGAGTCGGACCAAAAACACGTATGACTTTCTGCAGGTCCCGAATCCCACCAGATAGATTTTCAGCCGCGAGAGCCTCTTCCGCCAGCTTCATCTTTCGGAGCGCATTTTCCTCGATCTCCTCGACGATCCGACGAGCTTCTCGGACATGAACTCCGCCACCTCCGGATCGAACCGCTTTTTCCGCTTCGAGATAGGCCTTTCGAAAATCGTTGCGTTCAAGAGCCGACCTCGCCGCAGCGATCTCTTTTTCCACCGAACCGCCCTGAGACCGAAACTGTTTCGATTCGATCTCTTGCATCCGCGCACGAGCCAACCGCCCTACTCGCTGTTCCCCATGCGCCTCGGCAAGTTGCCGATAACGCTCCATCAACGATTTCCTGTCTCCCGGAGTCCTGATCTTCGCCTCATGAGACAAAAGTCGTTCGTATAACTTATCGGCTGCGATCTGTTTTCGGATTTCAGGATCCTTCTTCAACTCGATTAGACGACTACTCGCCTTCCGCCCCGCAGGGGTTCCTGAATGTTGTTTTTTCAGCAGATCCAATACGGATGTTGCGCTCCTAAAATATCGCCCCTGAACATAGCGCTCCGCCTGCGCCAGTCGCCCTTGCCCCAGCTGGTCGACCAATTGAATGAGATATTCTGCATCACGCCGAGACGCGTCAGCGGAACGTTTTTTCTTCGTGATTTTTTCGGCTTCTTTGCGAGCCCGACCAAATTCCGATTTATAAAAGTACCTCAACGCTGACTGCAAAGCGTCTACGAGCTCTCGTGGCCAGTTCTGTACCACGAGTAAATCTCCAATCGAATTCTCAACGGTTTTCCGATACACCCATTCATTGGGAGAAATTTCGATCGCCTTCAAAAGATCTTCCATGGCTCCCTGAAGATCTTCACAAGCCTGCCGAGCTAATCCTCGATAGTAATATGTCGTGCCGTCTTTTGGATCGAGATTGATGGATTTACTGTAACTGGCAATCGCTTCGTTCAGATTATCCTTCTGATGAAAAGCCATCCCGCGCGACGCGTAAACCGTAGGATCCTCGGCATCGAGATCTATCGCTCGATTGTAGTCCGCCAGAGCCTGGTCGATTTTTTCCTGAAGAAAATAGACATTCGCACGCGAAGAAAAGGATTCAGCTCGTTCAGGATCCAGTTCGATCGCCCGAGTAAAATCAGCCAGAGCTCCATCTTGCTCGCCCAAATCAGACCGACATCTCCCACGACCGAGAAAATATTCGACATCCCGGTCATCCAACTCGATCGCTTTCCCAAAATCATGAACCGCAGATTGGAAATCACCAACAAACTGCTGCGCCAATGCTCGATAAAAATAGACCGAAGCGTTTTGTGGGTCCTGTTTGATCGCAATATCAAAATCATCAAGAGCCCGACTCATCTTGCCTTCGACGTAAAATACCGCCCCGCGTCGGAAATAGGAGACAGCATCTTCAGGGTCTATCTCGATGGCTCGACTGTAATCCGCCAGAGCTTGATCACCATTTCCCAGAGATTCATGAATCATCCCTCGCCCCTGAAAAGCTGAAGAGCGGTCGGGATCGATCTCGATCAGTCGATCGTAATCGGCCAGAGCCTCGGAAATCTGGTCCTCCCCCAGGTAAAACGCGGCGCGACCTTCCAAGGCCTCTGCTCGCTTCGGGTCCAACTCCAGCGCGCGAGTATAATCCTCGAGGACTTCCTCTCCATCCCCACGTGCATCTCGTGCCTGTGCTCGATACACATACGCTCCAGCATGTTCCGGATCGTGGAGAATAGCCGAGGTGTAATCCTCGATCGCTCCATCCACATCATCCAGAAAATGACGAGTCATCCCTCGACTCAAATAGAACTCAGCTCGTTCAGGATCCAACCGAATCGCTTCTTCAAAATCCTCGAGCGCTTCTTCAGGAGAATCCTGGGCCAAGCGCAAATCTCCACGACTCTGTCGATAATCCGGATCCGTGGGATCCCACCGAATTGCAGCGTCAAAATCGTCCGTAGCTTTGTCCAGTTCGCCCAAAAAGTATCGAGCCATTCCCCGGTAATAATAACTCGAAGCGTTTTCTGGATCCTCTACCAGAACGAGACTCAGGTCTTCATCGACTCCCTCGTAGTCGCCAACCGAAAACCTGGCCACTCCCCGCATGTAAAGAGCTTCCAAGTCTTCCGGAGCCGATTTCAGGATCCAAGACCAATCCTCCACCGATTGAGTGCCGTACCCTGCCAGATAGGACAGATTAGCCCGACATCTACGAGCTTCAAGGTGATCCTCATCGAGTTCAAGCGCCCGACTAAAAGCCTGCAATGCGCCTGAAGAGTCCTCCATCACTTCAAGGATCTTCCCCTTCTCATAATAAGAACTCGAATGATCGGGATCGATCTGAATCGATCGGTCCAAATCGGCGATCGCTTCTCGATTATCACCGGAACCCGCCCGGGCCAGAGCACGTAGAAAGTAAAGGGCCGCATCCTCTCCTCCAACCCGCAAGGCATCCCCATAATCGGAAACCGCTCCGGCCAGGTCTCCCAACTCTTCCTGAATCACTCCTCGATAATAATAGGCCATCGAGTCGGTGGGATCGATCTCGATACAGTGATCCAGGTCGGTTAGCGCCTTCTCTGTATTCCCGAGGAGTTGATGAGCACGCCCTCGCGCCAAGTAGATGGCAGGATCCTCTTCTCCGAGAGATATCGCACCTTGCAAATCAGTCAGAGCAAGTTGACCGTTCCCAGCCTCCAGATGAATATTTCCTCTCAAAACCAGAAGAGTAGGATTCTTGGGATCGCGTTCAAGAGCGCGCCCCAGATCGGGAAGAGCTTCCTCTGTACGTCCCAGTGAACAGAGAGTTCTTGCCCTGCCCGAGCAAGCTTCCATCTCCTCCGGATCCAACCGGGCCAGACGGCTAAAATCGTCGAGAGCCCCCTCGAAATCTTCCTGGAACTCTCGCAACTTGGCCCTTTCGAGCAAGATATCTGCACGATTTGGGGCGAGTTTCAGTCCCCACTCGAGATCCCTGGATGCGGATTCGAAATCTTCACTCCACAAATGCAAATAGGCGCGGGCAAGGTAGGCGGACGGATCCTCAGGATCTCGAGTGATCGCCTGGCTAAAGTCTTCGAGTGCGCCCTCGGTATTACCGGCGGCTTGACGCGCCAGCCCCCGATTATAATACCCAGTGGGATCCGAGGCAGCTCGAACAATCGCCTGACCAAAGTCGCTCTCAGCCAGGTCGTAGCTTCCACGTGAATAGTAAGCGATGCCTCGCTCTAACCAGAGGTCCACCCGATCCGGACTTTCGGTCAGTTGAACCGAGAGCTGCTGAATCCGACTCTCCTCAGCAGCGACAGGAGCCGCCGACCGAGTCGATTTGCGTTTCGAACCGCCCCCACGAATTCCCCCATCCTTCGAGCCCGACTCTTCCTGACCACAGCCGAGACCGAACAGGAGCAACAGCCCAACTAATCCCCCAAGACGCCTGAATCCACCTTTCAAAACTGGGACTCTCGACTTCTCATCGGACTACACATTTCCTGCCAAAATCGTTTGGGTCGTGAGGAGGAAAAAATGGGATCTGCCCCATGCGGAGACAGATCCCATCAAGATTCTCATCAATCCTTATCTGAAGAGGATCCCTCCTTGGGAGTCGGGTTCTTCGGGTTGAATTCAGGATGTTTTTCCATCAACCACTTGATCATATCGGGACCCGCTGGAGGCTTCTCGGAAGTTGAGCCCTTGTCCGGTTTCGGCACCGGTTTGGGTTCCGGTTTCGGCTTCACATGCGGTGTTCCCGGAGCATGAGCCGTATTGCATGTCTTGCACACAGACCCCGAACCGGAATTGGCGTGAGGGGTTCCCGGCGCGTGCGCCGTGTTGCATGTCTTGCACACAGACCCTGAACCCGAGTTGGCGTGAGGCGTTCCAGCAGGATGCCAAGCGTTACAGACCTTGCATTGTGAAACCACCGGATCGGTATGCGGTGTTTCAGGTTCTGGCTCCGGTTTCGGTTCTGGCTTCGGTTCTGGCTTCGGCTCTGGCTTCGGCTCTGGCTTCGGCTCTGGCTCTGGCTCCGGCTTCGGCTCCGGCTTCGGCTCTGGCTTCGGCTCTGGCTTCGGCTCCGGCTTCGGCTCCGGCTTCGGCTCTGGCTTCGGCTCCGGCTTCGGCTCCGGCTTCGGCTCTGGGAACGGCCATGGTGGTGGCGGGGGTGGCATCGGAGAGGGTTCCGGCTTGGGCTCCGGTTTCGGCTCCGGTTTCGGCTCCGGCTTGGGCTCTGGCTTAGGTTCCGGTTTCGGTTCGGGCTTGGGTTCCGGTTTCGGCACAGGCTTCGGCTCTGGCTTGGGCTCCGGCTTCGGCTCCGG
>JASMLP010000068.1 GCA_030748635.1 Planctomycetota bacterium | reverse complement strand
TCCGATCGCGGTGCCGGTCGCCTGTTCCAGGCAAGAGAGGGTGTAACGGATGGTATGCAGGTGGCAGAGAAGTTGTCGAACGGGAACCGGTCGACCATCGGTATAGTCGAGAAGGTGATAGATCTTTTTGACCAGATAGTCAGCCACATAGAATGCCGCTAGCTGTTTTGCGTCGTCAGGATTCTGGGGCGAGGGTTCGAGATCGATCGGTTCCTTCTCGACCAACGGTTGCAGGGGGCTGAAGAGGGGGAAGAGGTAGTGCAACCACCGGAAAATTTCCGGGGGGTAGTGAGGGAAGGAGTGATTGGCCAGGTAAGGGCCGGGTTCGGGTAGATTCTGGCCCTGGAGGATCGGCCGGATCGAACTTCCTTCAGCCAGAACGATCACCAGGTCGAGATCGGAGAGGCCAGGGTATCGAACTTCACCCGCACCGTAGAGGCCGATACAGTCGGGGTGAGAATGAACGATTTCGCACGCGGCTTCCTGGCATCGTGTGTATTCATCCCGTTCGATGGGGCGGGGGAGGTCGGTGAAGACGGTGTTCAAGGCGTTGCCTCTCGAGATCCTTGGCGGGTCGATTTGGCTGTAGAGACTAAACGAGATGCTGTCGATTCCCAACGATTCGATTTGGAGATCGAGTGAAAGATCCTTGCGGGGAGGTCGTGGCGTTCTCCGGAGAGGGCGAGTAGATTGAGTACGCATGGAAAAACAGCGTCATGACCGCAGAGAGAAGAACCTTCCGGACGATCCCCGAGGAAAAGGGTGGACGCGGAGACTGATTTGGGTCGGCTTGATGCTCGTTTTATTCGCCTGCGCTGGGTGTCCGGTCCTTCCGTGGAAGCAATCCCGACTCGAGCGAGGTCTGGAGCGATCGGGATTCGTTCACGATCGACTCTCTCTTTCTCAGGGGCGGCTCGACTTTTGGATGGGGGGGGCAGGACCCCCGGTGGTTCTGATTCACGGTTTTGGGGCTTCCGCGATCTGGCAATGGGAATCGTTGGCCCGAAAGCTTTCGTCCGATCACCGGGTGATCTTTCCGGATCTCCTCTGGTTTGGAGGATCGTTTTGCGAAGGGGAGGACTTTTCGATCGATCACCAGGTGCGAGCTGTTCTGGAGTTGATGGACTTTTTGAAAATAGATCGTTTTGATCTAGTGGGGCTCTCGTACGGTGGCCTGGTCGCTTATGAACTGGCCAGCGCGCATCCGGAACGGGTGAGTCGAGTCGTCTTGAGCGACACTCCTGCGCGTGAATATACCGAGGCCGACTATTCCGCTCTTTGTCGCCGGTTTGGGGTGGATCATATCTCTCAGGTGTTGTTGCCTGAAACCGAGGAAGATGTGCAGCGCCTGCTCGAACTGGCCTACTGGGCCCCTCCCTGGACACCGAAATTCGTTCGACGAGAAACGGTTCATGCGCTGTACGGATCCTGTCGCGACCAGAAACGTGGTTTGCTCGACTGGATGATCGAATCCGTTCGGTCCTCTTCGGATCGTCCGCATACCTACCGAGCTCGGACACTCCTTATCTGGGGAGAAGAGGATCCGGTGTTTCCTCTGGAGATCGGCCAGCGACTGGCTCGTCGTCTCGGGGCGCGGCTGGAAGTGATTTCGCGCGCTCGCCATGCGCCGCAACTGGAACATCCGTCTCGTTTCTATCGGTTGGTCCGCTCCTTTCTGGCCAGAGAGCGGTCCGGAGGAGGATGAGTTTTTCGTCTGGAGACTTGGCGAGGAGGAGCCGAGATGAAACGATGGAAATATGAAATATGTCGCACCCGTTTTTTTCCTGTTCTTAACCGGAGTGTTCGCTCAGCCGACCGATGAGACGGTCGATCGAAAAATTCGCAAAGCGCGATATCAAGCTCGGGTCGATATTCTGAACCGATTGCTGGAAGATGTTTCCGCGGATCGATACGTGGGGTGGGCTGACGGCCTCAAGGCCGAGAAGCGTTACGACGAGGCGGCGGTCTACTATCTGATCGCCACCAAAAAGGATCCGAAGCATATTCGGGCCGCTTATCAATTGGCCTGTACGTTTGCGCTTTGGGGGCAAAAAAAGCTGGCGCTGGAGTGGCTCGCTCGCGCGGTTCAAAACGGGTTCTGGGGGGCGTCGATCCTTCGAGAAGAGGCGGATCTGGATTCGGTCCGGAGTTTGCCGGGTTTCGATCGTTTGAGTCAGAAGGTGGTGGAGCGTTACACGGAGGAGGCGCCCAAGCATGCGCCCCGGTCGGTGGTCCGGGTGCCGGCAGGCGAAGCCCCTTCGGGCGGATGGCCCGTGATCCTCCTCCTGCACGGTTGGGGAGCGAGCCATGCCGACTTCGTGGAGATGGCCGACCTGGCTGCCGGGCAGGGCATGGTGGGGATTGCCCTGGACGGACCGACGGTCCGTTATGTTGATAGCTACAGTTGGACGACCGAGGATCTGGGAACCACTCATCGGCATCTCCAGAAGGTTTTGGCCGCTCATCGGGACAAACTCCCGGATGCGACCGGTCCGGTGTATCTGTCAGGATTTTCTCAGGGAGCGCATCAGGCCACCTTGCTTCTGGCGGCTCATCCGGATCAGTATGCGGGAACTCTTTCCTGGTCACCCGGCGGCCGCCTCGCCTTGCCTCGGTCCCTCTCCCGCCGGGGTCGCGCTCTCTACCTGATTGCTGGTAAGAGGGACCATCCGGTCAATGTGCGGCGGGTCCAGGACACTCAAAAATTGTGGGTGAGTGGGGAGTGGCCGGTGCGTCTGGATTGGCACGAAGGGGGCCATCGCTTTCCAAAGGACTGGGAGAGTCGATTCACTCAGGCGATGAAGTGGGTGACCGAGCAGGCCCGAAATTCTTCCAAAGAAAAGCGTTAACGGGGTCAGCGGGTCGAGTGGGATTTGAGGCAGAAGTAGCGCATCTCGTTGATCCGCTGGATGAGCCGGCTATCCTCCGCGATATCGGCCTTTTCGAGAGCCTGGTCGAGTCGCTTGGTGGCCTGATGGAGTTTTTTGTCCTGGCCTGAACTCCAGGTACGCAGGATTGCGCGCGCCTCGTTGTACAATTTTTGGGCCTGGGCCCGGGCGATCATTTTTGGGCTCGGAGCCGGCGCTTCCTCGGCGGGGGTGGGATCGGGAGTTTCGGGGTCGGGTTGAGCGAGAGCTTCTTCAAGCTGCTCCTGATTCTCGATCGGCTTGGCGTCCGGATGGTCGCGAAAGTAATCCTCCAGGGAGATCAGCTTCTCCTTGAGGTCTTTCAGAAACTTTTTCACATCGATGTTTTTTACCGCGGAGACCGATTGATCGCCTTTTTTGGCCGCGAATTGAGAGAACCCTTCGAGGGTTCGGTTCTCACCATCGGTGGAGGTCCAGTAGCCGTAACCGAGCCATCCTCCGACTCCGATTACCAGAAGCAGAGCTAGCTTGGTCAGATTGCGAATCTTGCGCATCAGCGGACTTTTGCGGCGGAGGCGAGGACGCTGTCCGGGTTCGCTTTCTTGCTTATCGACCGGAACGGCTTTGCTGGCTTTGTTTCCGGTTCGTGCCGATGGGTGTCGTTTTTGGGGTCGATCGCTCATGGGTGGACTCGCTTTGGGGTCGAAGAAGGGGCCCACCATAGGTGGGGCGTCCTGGAACGTCAATTCGGTTGAGGCTTTCAATTTGCGGATTCACAGTCGGGTCGCGTTTTGAGAAAAGGCAAAAAAATCGACGATTCGATCATTCGGTCGAGTCGTGGTGGGGTATCTACTCGTGTCGGGCGGAATAGCACAGAGCTTTCCGGGTTGGATTTTGTTTCATTTCTGAATTGTGGAGGTAGGTAACATGCAATGGCTCATCGCTTTACTGTCTGGTTGTGGGGATAAGGATAAGAAGAAGCCGGAGGTCGAAGTGATCGATCTCAAGAGCATGGGGGCATCCGGGAATGTCTGTGTTGTTACCATTGGAGACCGCCAAATTATGCGGCCGTGTGAGGGGCTCAATGGGGGATTTATTCACATTCCCGACCAAGGAAAATTCGACGAAAAATGGTATTGATTCTGGGAGAGGGGGGGGACTTTTCGGATCGGATCCACAGGAGATGAATCTCTTTTGGGTTTGAAAGGGTAGGTCGATGACGTTTCGTTCCTTGATCGGATGGATCCGATTCATGGGTTCGTTCCGGAAAATCGCGTCTCGAAGCCTCCACCGCAAGTATTCGGAGGTGCCAGTCTGAGTCTTGGTTGAACGTGCAGGCCCCCAAAGGTTTGGGGGCTTCCGGGGTGGGGTTGCGCTCTTTGAGGACACCACTCGATGGGGTATCCTGTTCAGATTCCATCCCCAACCTGAATCCTTTTTCGAGGAGGGAACTTGAACGATCGAAAACAGGGTCTCCGACTCATCGCTTCGGGAAGTTATTTGCCCTCGCGTGTCGTGAGTGCTCAGGAAGCTCAAGAAGGGATGGAGGTCGATGAACGGTGGATCCTGAAGAAGACCGGAGTTCAGACGAGACACTTTGCTGGTGACGAGACGATTGCGAGCATGGCCGCGACTGCGGTTCGCGAGGCCCTCGAACAGAGTTCAGTGGGACTCGAGGAGATCGACCTGCTCATCGCCGCGGGAGGAACTCCGGATCAACCGGTTCCGCACAACGCGAGTCTGATTCACGCCGAATTGGGATTTCCCAGCCACATCATGCCTCTGGATGTGGGAGCGACCTGTTTGAGTTTTGTGGCCGCTTTGCAGCTAGTCGCTCCGGGGATCGCTTCGGGAAGTGTTCGGCATGCGCTGATCGTCTCCTCCGAGAAACCTTCGGTCGGACTCAACGATCGCTGGCCGGAGTCGGCCGCTCTCCTCGGGGACGGTGCGGTCGCGTTTGTCGTGGGCCCGGCCGAAGGCGAGGAAGGGATTCTCTTCTCCCGCTTCGAGACTCACAGCGAAGGAGTTCACCTGGCGGAGATCCCGGCCGGCGGAACCCGGCTTCACCCCAAGTTTATCGAGGATCCCCAGGATGAACGGTATCTCTTCAAGATGGATGGGAAAGGGATCTATCGCCTGGCTTCTCAGTTGCTGCCCGACTTCATGGTTTCGACCTTTCAGCAGGCGCAGATGACCCTGGATCAATTTGCCCTGGTGGTTCCGCATCAGGCCTCGATGCTGGCTTTACGAATCATTCGTGACAAGCTGGGAATTCCTCGGGACCGTTTTTTCATCAACATCGAGTCGGTGGGCAATCTCGTGGCCGCTTCGATTCCGATGGCCTTGCACGAGGCGATCGGGGAAAAACGGTTCGATCGTGGAGACCGCATTTTGCTCCTGGGAACCGGAGCCGGTCTCACTCTCGGCACGATGGGTTTGATCTACTGAGAGAGTTGGGTCGAGCGATGCGACATTCGCGTTCAGAATTTGCCGGGTACGCCCAAGAGTTGACATGAAACTGTTTCGAGCGGAAGAAGTGGACCAGATCCCGTGGCCCGATTCGGTCGATGGCCGTTATGCTCGGACGTTTTTCGATCCGCTTCTTCGTCACGGTTCCTCTCATTTCTTCTCGAATGTGGATGCGGAGATTTTTCTTCTCGTTTTCGGTGAGAAGGTACTGCCGGTCACGCCGGGGCGACTGGATCCGGGAAGTTGCTATGTGAGCAGTCCTTACGATCATTACATTCGCTATGCCGGCGTCGAACTCGAGACGATCGGGAACCGTTGGGTCGAGATTCCCTGTTCGTTTGTGTTGTGGGTTCTGGGGATTTTTCTCCGCTGGGCACGCATCAACAATGTGATTTATGTCAACAACTGGTTTCTCTCGACCAATCTCTATCCCGCGCTGGATCGAGAGGAGATCGGAGAGGTTACCGAGTTCTTGCAACAACAGTTTCCGGGTCGGGTGGTGATGTTCCGGTCTCTCAACGAAGGTACCGATGCTCGGTTGCTCGAAGTGTTCGAGTCGCTGGGTTATTCCCGAGTTTTATCTCGGCAACTTTATGTATCCGATCTTTCCGATTCGAGTTATCGGAAGAAGCGGGACTATAAAAACGATCGCAAGCTTCTGGACTCGACGGTGTATGAAGTGGTCGATGGGAAGGACCTCTCCGAAGTAGAGATCGGTCGGGTGATCGATCTCTACAACGCTCTCTACCTGGAAAAATACACCGAACTGAATCCCCACTTCACGGCGCACTGGATCCGTACAGCGATCGAGCAGGATCTTCTCACCGTGAAATTACTGGTTCGTAGCGGTCGGATCGACGGGGTGCTCGGATTTTTCGAACGGGGAGGGGTGATGACGACTCCTCTTCTGGGGTACGACACGTCGGTGCCGATCGACTTGGGGCTCTACCGTTTGCTCAGTATCCTCTTGCTGGTCGAGGCGGAATCGAGGGGTTTGATCTTGAATCAGAGTTCGGGGGCGGCGGGGTTCAAGCGAGGCCGGGGAGCGGTGGGCTACCTGGAATATTCGATGGTGCATGTCGGCGCCGCCGGGATCCGGGAGCGTTGCGCCTGGTGGACTCTGGGAAGTCTCATGCGAGCGATCGCGGAGCCGTTACTGCGGAGGTACGAATTGTGAGTTCCGATGGGCCGGAGAGTGATCGGTCACGGCGTCTGCTGGTCACCGGGGGGCGAGCGCCGGGAACTCTGGAGATGATCCGGCTTCTCCATCGAGCGGGTCACACGGTTTTTCTGGCCGAGAGTTTTCGATTTCCGATTTCAAGAGGTTCGCGCGGTTGTCGCAAGGTGTTCCGGGTGCCTCCGCCACGCCAGGCGCTGGAGGCGTTTCTGGAAAGTGTGCGCGAACTTGCCGTAGCCGAGAGTATCGAGGTGATCTTGCCGACCTGTGAAGAGATCTTTCATCTGGCCCGTGGTCGAGAGAGGTTCGAACTGGGGTGTGATCTCTTTGCCGCCCCCTGGCAGGTGCTTCGCGACCTGCACAGCAAGAAAAACTTCATCGATCGAGTCCGGGAGGCGGGACTCGATGCGCCCGAGACGGTTCGAGTGACTGAACGCGAGGAGTTGGTGGAGGCCGTGCGTCAGAGGTCGGGAGGGTGTGTGGTCAAGCCAGAATTTTCCCGTTTTGCCACCCGGGTTTTGATGAATCCTCTCCCGGAGGCGCTCGGAGAGATCGAAATCGGTTCGCACCGGCCCTGGGTGGTTCAAGAACGTCTGGAGGGAAAGGCACACGCAACCTGGAGTGTGGCTCATCACGGGAGGGTCACCGCTCACGGGGCCTACGACATCGATTTCGTGGCCGGGGGAGCCGCGATCCATTTTTCCCCGCTGGAACATTCCGGGAGTCGGTCCTGGGTCGAGACATTCGTCGCGGCGACCGGTTTCACCGGGCAGATCGCGTTCGATTTCATCGACGTTCCCGGGCGGGGTCCGGTCGCGATCGAGTGCAATCCTCGTCTGACCAGCGGGATTCATCTCTTCGGAGATGATCCCGGAGTTTGCCGGGCATTTTTCGAGCCGGAATTGTCGGTCCGAACGCCACCGACATCTCGCCCCTCCATGCTCACGATCCCGATGTTTTTGTACGGGCTGCCCTCGGTCCGCTCTCTCGGCGACCTGAGACGTTGGTCCTCAATCTTTCTGCGTGGACGGGACATCGTTTTTCGGGGGTCGGATCCGATGCCGGCTCTCTTGCAAGGCCTCTCTCTGGCGGAGTTGGCTTGTTTGGCCGTGCGCACGCGACGGGGACTCGTGGCTGCCTCGACCTGGGATATCGAGTACGATGGGGATGAGGACTGATGCGGATTCTGGTTACTGGAGCTACCGGATTTCTGGGGGGGGCAACGGCAAGGCGGTTGGCCGAACTCGGGCACGAGGTGGTGGGGACCGGACGGGATCCGGAGGCCGGAGCCCGTTTGGCTGAAAGAGGGATTCATTTCGTGCCGGCCGAACTGGGAGATCGGGAAAGCATCTTCGGGCTCTGTGAGGGAATGGAGTGGGTGGTTCACAGCGCGGCTCTCTCCTCTCCGTGGGGGCCCTGGGAGACCTTCTTCGAGGCCAATGTTACCGGAACCCGTCATGTGGCAATGGGGTGCTTGCTCGCGGGGGTGAAGCGCCTGGTGCACATTTCGACACCGGGAATCTACGCCAACGGAAAGAATCGATTGGACCTTTCCGAGGAGGCCTCCCTTTTTCGTCCCCTGAACCATTACGTGGCGACGAAACGACTGGCGGAGGCGGCTGTGTTGGAGGCGGGCGCGGCCGGACTGGAGGTGGTCATCTTGCGTCCCCGGGGAATCATCGGCCCGGGAGACCAGACCATTGTGCCTCGCATCCTTCGGGCTCTCGAAGCAGGTCGTCTACCGGTGGTCGGCGGGCGGTCGGTTCTGGCCGACATGACCGTTATCGATAACGCCGTGCACGCGATCGAGTGCGCGCTCGTGGCTCCGGTGGCGGGCCGGATCTTCAATATCACCGGGGGTGAACCGGTTCCTCTCTGGGATCTGGTAGATGATTTATGTCGACGACTGGATCTGACTCCTCCGTCCCGGAAGTTGTCGTATCGGTTGGCGTGGTTTCTGGCCGGACAGCTCGAGCGGTGGCATCGACTTTTTCCTTCCCGGGGGGAGCCGGTACTCACCCGGTATGGGGTCTGTCTGATCGGAAGAAGCCTTACTCTCGATATTTCGGCCGCGCGTCGAGACCTCGGGTACGATCCGCAGGTCTCGATTCGGGAAGGGGTGGAGCGGTTCGTCGCCTGGTGGAAGGAGCGGGAGCGGTGAGTGAGGCGAAGATCGAAATCTTACAGGCGGGATACTGTGTTCATCCTGAGCATGTGGTGCTTCGGACCTGGAAGTTCTCTCCGATGCGTTTTCCCTCGATGTTCGCAGTCATCGAACATCCCCGGGAGGGGGTGGTCCTCTTCGATACCGGATATTCTCAGCGTTTCCTCGAACAGACCCAGCGGTTTCCTGAGTGTCTCTACCGCTGGGTGACTCCGCCCACGATCGATCCGGAAGAATCGGCGTTGTCCCAGCTTTCGAAGCGTGGAATCGGCCCAGGGGATGTCCGCCTGGTGGTTATTTCCCATTTTCACGCGGATCATGTGTCCGCGCTGGCTGATTTTCCGCGTGCGCGCTATTTGCATTTCCCCGAGGCGTGGGAATCGGTTCGCCATCGTCGTGGATTTGGAGCGGTTCGAAAGGGCTTCTTGCCCGGTCTCATCCCTGAAGATTTCGAGCGACGTTCCGATCCGGTGGTTGCGGAGCGGACGGTGGATCTGCCCCCGGAGATGCGCCCGTTCCCGCGGGGAGTCGATCTGTTCGGAGACGAGCGGTTCTGGGCCATCCCGCTGCCCGGACACGCCACCGGACAGTTGGGCCTCTGGGTTCGAGAAGGATGTCCAGGGCGTTCGGATACCGATCTTTTTCTCGTCGCTGACGCCTGCTGGTCGTGTCGTTCCTTTCAAGAGCGACGACGTCCCCATCGGATCACGGGGCTTCTTTTCGATAGTACTCGGGAGTATCGGCGCATTTTCGACGAGATTGTCGCTCTGCACGAACGCGGTTCCGCGGTCCGGATCCTCCCCTCGCACTGCGAAGAATCCCTCTCCGAATTGATAAAGACGGACTGAAATTTCTTTTCCACCGGTTGGGTTTTGCTCGTGGAGGAGATGACCCCAGGCCCTGAAAGGGAACGCTCGCGCTGATCGCGGCGACCCGTTGGTTATCGAGAGAGGGGGCGGAAGGCGACGGCGGGGTCGGTGTCGGCTTCGATCATGCCCAGCGCAACGAGTTGAGCGGCCAGTTCGTTCCAGCGAGAGAGGGTCATGCGGCCCACAGACTCCGGAGCCAGTCCTCCCGGGAGACAGAGCGGTCGCAGTGCTCGAGCGCCGAAGGCGAGGGCTTCGAGGCTCATCTCCGGGTTTTTCTGGTGCAGGTGTTCGTTCACCTTCTCGGGGTTCTGGAGATAGTGTCGCCATCCACGGAGCGAGGCACGGACCATCCGTTCGGCGAGATCGGGGTGATTTCGGAGTCGGTCTTCGCGGGTGATGAGCATACTGGTGTAGGGTTGAATCCGAGTTCCGCTGTCATCAGGACGACCGGATCGCTCCCCGCGTTTCGGGCGACGAACGGTTCGCTGAAGGCGTAGCCCTGGATGGCGTATCCCTTGCGAGCGACGAACTGGGCGACGCTGGAGTAGGGGACGATCTGGACTCCGTCCAGCGAGACTTTGCTTTTCAGGTGCCGAGCCCAGGCCCGGCCATCGGACATCGATAGGGTGACGTTGCGGAGTTCGGCGAGCGTGCGGATGCCCGACTCCCGGTGGACGAGGATGCAGCGGGGGGTGGACTGCAGGGGAGCGAGGAGCGCCACGACATCGGCGTCGCGGCTGCGGGCGATCAGGACCTCGTCGGCGTTGGCGATGGCGAAATCCATTCGACCGACGGCCACGTTCTGAATCTTGGGGACTCCGGGACCGCCGGGGTGGATGGTGACGTCGAGGCCCTCCTGGGCGTAGAAGCCGTGGATCAGTGCCGCGTAGTAGCCGCCGTGTTCGGCTTCGGGCATCCAGTTGAGCTGCAACGAAACCGGGGTCTTCGCGGAGTCAGCGGGCGGGGGGGACGGATTGCCGTCGCAACCGATCAGGCTGCAGAGCAGGGCGGCCAGGAGGAGTTGGATGGATGGAAGTCGATTCATCGTGCGTGGGGTTTCAGTTCGATTCCAGGTTGAAGGTCCAGCGATGGAGAACGACCCGACTGATCAGGGAGATGCCGGCGAAGATCAGGACACCGAGGAGGGTCGAGGCGAGGATCACCGCGAATTGCCACTCGGTTTCGAGGTTCTGGCCCGCATAGTAGACATGATATCCGAGTCCGTGCTGATGTTGGCCGTGGCCGGCGAAGATTTCACCGATGATCGCTCCCACCACCGCCAGCCCGCTGGAAATCCGGGCCCCGGTGATGAGGTTCGGAATTGCGTTGGGGATCCGGAGCTTGCGCAGGGTGTCCCAGCGAGAGGCTCGATGGAGTCGGAACAGATCGACCAGGTTCGCGTCGAGGGTGGTCAGGCCGGTGGTTGTGTTGGTGATGATCGGGAAGAGGCTGATGATCACCGTTACGATCACCACGCTCACGAACCCTTCGCCCACCCAGATGATAATGAGTGGGGCGATGGCGATGATCGGCACGGTCTGCAGAAAGATGGCCATCGGGTAGAAACTGCGACGGATCAGGGGGGACTGAGAGAACACCAAAGCGACGAGGGAGCCGAGGACGAGACTGATCGAGAAGCCGAGCAGAGCGGCCAGAGCGGTGAGTCCGGTGGCGGCACTCAATTCGTCGGCGCGTTCCCACGCCTCGGTCAGGACGGCGCCGGGTGGGGGGAGGAGAAACCGTCGAATGTCCAGAACCTCGACCGCGAGGTGCCAGCCGATGAGAACCAGACAGAGAACCGCGACGGGGGGACAGATCGAACCCAGCCAGCGGGGAACGGGTGGGGACGGTCGAGGGCCGGTCATCGGTTCCCCCGGAGTGTAGAGGCGACCCGCCCTAGAAGTTCGACGAAGGCCTGGGACTGGCGGAGCGATTCTGGACGCGGGTATTCGAACGGGACCGCCACTTCCTCCAGGATCCGACCCGGTTGCGAATCCATGAGGATCACGCGCTGGCTCAGGAAGATCGCCTCGGTGATGTTGTGGGTCACGAAGACCGCGGACCAGCGCTTCTCCCCCCAGAGGCGCAACAGATCCTCGTTGAGTTCGAGACGCAACAGTTCATCGAGTGCGGCAAACGGTTCGTCGAAGAGGAGGATCTGGGGATGGACGATGAGCGCCCGGGCCAGCGCGGCGCGCATCTTCATGCCGCCCGAAAGCATGCGGGGGAATTTGCTCTCGTCTTTGGCTTGCAGTCCCAGGCGTTGGAGTTGGCGGCCGATTTCCTGTTCTCGCGTCGAATCGAGAGCACGATCCAGTTCGAGCGGGAGCCGAATGTTCTCTCGTACGGTGCGCCAGGGAAGAAGTGCCGGCTCCTGAAAGACGAATCCGAGTCGTGGGGCCCGGGTGTTCTCACCCACCTGCACGGTTCCGTGGGTCGGAGGGGTCAGGCCCGCGATGACGCGCAGGAGCGTGGATTTGCCGCAACCGGAGGGGCCGAGAATGGAGACGAATTCGCCGTCCTCGATCTGGAGATCGATGGCCTCGAGGATGGGTCGATCCGTTTCGAACCGGACGCCGAGGTCGGTGAGGGAGATCAGCGCCATCGGGCCCCCACGAACCTGGGTTCCGGTCGCTCAGGGGGTGACGCGTTGATAGCCCTTCTCCAGGTTCTTCAGGTTGCGGTGCATGACGCTCATATAGTCTTCATCCGGTTCGGTCGGGTTCGGGGCGAGGAGTTCGCAGGGGGAAAACGTGCAACTGTAAAGTCCTAACTGGGTGCGCAGGATCTCCTCGACTTCGGGGGTGGGTTGCGATTCCCAGAGGAGGAGTCGAGCGGGGTGCTTTTGTTGGAGCGCGCGAATCTTCGCGATCGTGTCCGCGCTGGGGGGTGTTTCCGGGTCGAGGTCCAGATTCTGGAGGGTCCATCCGTAGCGACGGCCGATGTAGTTGAAAGCGGGGTGAGAGCAGAAGATGGGCACGGCGGCGTACCGATCGGCCAGAGAGCGCAGTTTGCTGTCTAAGGTGTCGAGGTCGGCGACGAGATTCTGGTAGTTTTTTTCGAACGTTTGGGTGTGTTGGGGAAGGCGCTTCTGGAGGGCGCTCCGGATCGCTTGGGCTTGGAGGCGGGCTTGGATCGGGTCCAGCCAGGTGTGCCCGTCGAGTCCGGAGTGGTCGTGGCTGCCGGAGGGACCGTGGACATGGACGATCGCGTCTTCGTAGTGAAGGAACTCGCCTGAGAATGCGGAGGATGTGTCGACGATCGTTCGTTGCGGGAGCGAGACTTTTCTCACCCACTTTTCGAAGCCCGCCCCGTTGAGGAGGATCAGGTCGGCTTTCTGGTAGCGATCGATGGTGGCGTCCTGGGGCATCCAGAAGATCGGATCGGCGTTCTCGGGGAGTGGGCACTGGACTACGACCTGCTCTCCCGCCAATCGCTGGGCGAAATAGAGTGTCGGGTAGAAGGTCGTGAGGAGGATGAAGGGCTCGTCCGAGCTCCGGGGCGGTTCGGGGGCGGTGCGGTCGCATCCGCACAGGATCATCCAGGCGGTGAGGAGAGTGAGGAAGTGGGCGGTGTGTCGTGACATCGACAAGGGCTCAGGCTCCGAGGATCAGGTTGGGTAGGAGATAGACGGCGAGCAGGATGCCGGCGCCGGCGAGCATCGAGCTGGCCAGGAAGATCAGGGCCCACTCGGTCACCAGGAGTCGGATGACGGTTGATCGATGGCAGCCGATCCGGTGCATGGTTTCGAATTCCCGATGTCGCATGCGCTGGGAGAGCCATCCGATTAAGGTCAAGAAGAGAAGGGTGGAGAAGAGCACGAGCACGAAATTGGCGTTGAGGAACCGTTGGATGCGCAGGACGACGGACATGAGTTCGCCGATCACCTCGGTGGGGACCAGAATCTGGGCGGTTTCCGAGGCGTGGGTACGCGCCTTGAGGAGGGTCGAGGATTTGGTGTTTTGGGGGATGGCGAGGATCGCGGTCAGGGGGAACGTGTCGGGGTCGCCGTGTCTGTGAAAGCTGGCCAGGTTCTCGCGGGTGATCTCCTGGTATTGCGGGAGGGCGGCGGTGGCCTCAACCCGCTGGGTGTTCTTCGCGTTGGCGGTGAGGTCCTGGTGACCGTGTCCGATGCCGTCGATCACCCAAGCGGTCTGGACATCGATGAAGACGGCGTCGTCGTCCGAGGATCCGGTTTCCTGAAGAACCCCCACGATGTGCAGCTTGAGGGGATAGGCGGCGGCGAGGTTGTAGAGGTTCTGGGGGTCGGAGGGGAGAGAATCTCCTGGGGAGAGGTTCAGCTTCTGGGCGACCTGCGCTCCGAGCACGGCCTGCCCCAGGATTCTCGGAAGATGTCCTCGCCGCAGGGAAAGCCGGCGAAAGTCGAAGTAGTCGAGGGTTGTTCCGACGAGGGGAAAGCCGCGAGCCGTATAGCGGGTGTGGATCGGGATGGCCTGAGCGAGACCGCTTTCCCGGATTTTGCGCGCTTCGCCCGCGGTGGTGGTTTCCACTGGGGTGGTACGAAAATAGAGCGCGCTGAGAACGACATCGAACCGATTGCCCTTGGCGCCGATTACGAGCGGAGTTGCTCGAGCGCGGAGGCGTAGTGCCGAGTCGTAGCGTTGAACGAGCGCTTCGACCGCGATCGGCAGGAAGATCGTCACCGAGATCGCAGCGACCAGAAGGCTCGTTTGCACTCGGTGGAACGAAAGATAACGGAGAGTGAGAAGGAGAGAGGCTTTCACGGTGTGTTTTCGGCTGCCAGATCGCGGACGTCGACGGTGCGATCGAAATTTGCGAGGAGAGAGGGGTCGTGGGTGACCATGAGTAAGGTCGCCGAAGTTTTGTCGACCTGGGCGAGGATCAGGTCCAGGAGCGATCGACCGGTTTCCTCGTCGAGGTTGCCGGTCGGTTCGTCGGCGATCAGGAGTCGGGGTTGGGAGACCAGGGCTCGACAGACCGCGACGCGCTGTCGCTCCCCGTGGGAAAGCTGGTCTGGGCGGCGGTGTTGTTGGTCGCCCAGTCCCACCGATTGCGCCAGGTCTCGGGCTCGAGAGCGATATTCGGGGGTTAGCGGTTGGGCCGGGTTGATCAGGAAGGGCAGCAGGATGTTTTCTTCGACCGTGAGGTAGTCCATCAGTTCGAAGCGCTGGAAGACCAGGCCGATCGTCGCGATGCGGAAGCGGCGTCGGGCGGTCTCGTCGGCCCGGGTCAAATCTTTGCCGGCGACCACAATGTCTCCTTTGTTCGGCGTCAGGATACCCGCAATCAGGTCGATCAGGGTCGTCTTGCCCGACCCACTGGGGCCGATGATCGCGACCCGTTCCCCGTCGTTCACCCGCAGGTCCGATATCGTGAGTTCGAATTCGTCGGTTCGACGAAAGAGGAGGTTCTGGAGGTGGATCATGGGGGGGGGTCGAGAATCCGTTGCTGTTCGAGGATCTCGGTGTGCACGATTTTCCAGGCGTTGGCTCGTCGGGCAAGGGTATAGATCGCCCGGTAGGCGTTTTTGCGGGTGTGTGAGTGGCCCCAGTGGGTCACCTTGCCGGTGACTCGCCAGGAGCAGCGGACTCCGAATGCGCCGGGCTCGAGAGTGGAGACTTCGTCGAGAGTGGTGAGGAATTCGGCCGACTGGATCGCGACCTTGCTGACGGTGGAGATGGCGCCGCCCGCTTCACGCAGAACCAGGCTCTGGAAGATCTCGTTATAGGTCCAGTCGAGAAGTGGGCCGTCCACGCTTTGGGCCAGGGTGTCGTAGATCTCGTCTTCGGTGGAGTAGTCGAAAGCTCGGTACACGTTGCCGTGAAGCACCTCGAAGATCCGGAGCGCTTCTTTTTCGGAAGGGGGCGAGATCTGAGACCCGGGAAGAGTCAAGGCAATGGGAGCGAGGGGAGTCGCGAGAGCGGCTCCGACCATCCCTAACCCAAGGCAGGCGAAAGCCCCGATCCGTTGGCGACGCCAGAAGAAGGCCAGCCCGAACCCGAGGGCGAGCAGGAGAGTTGAGACCGCAGGGATCGAAATGTGCGCAACAGTCGGTTGGGAGGGGACGAGTTGCGGAGGAGGGAGGGGGGCGTGGGTAGAGTGCCAGATGAATTCCGGCTCCTGGCGGGTGAATTCGAAGAGGGTTTCCTCGTCCCCGGAGTAGAGATAGGCTTCGACCTCTTCCTCTTTGCCTTGGGCCCGGGGGTCATTTTTCCAGCGCTGATAGACCTGATCCAATTCCCATCGAAAGGCGATCTGTTTTGGAGCGGATTTGAGGGGATAGCTCAAGGTGACCATCACCCCGGGCCAGTTTCCCAGTGCGAGGCGAACTTTTTTGTGATTCGGCTCCGGGTTGTCGGGGTCGAGATTTTCGGCGGTCAGATCCATCAGCAGTTCGAGGACGACGGGTTGAACGCGGATTTGATCCACCAGAACAGGATTCCGTTCAATAAAAAGTTTTCGTATTTCGGTGAAGAGACGTTTTTGGGCCGCAAGGTCAGGGACCTGATCGAAAGGGATCGATCTTTCCAGCAGGATTTCGAGCAGGGGTTGGGGGATGTTGATGTAGCCACGCAGTTCGGACGGTTTCAACTGGTACTCGAGGATGAGGCCGAGGGGGGACATGCGGTCGTGTCCCGCGGCCGGATGCACGGTGAACAGGCCGATCAGCGCAAGGGCCAGAACGATGCCCCGGCCGATACCTCGTCGAGGCGGGGGCGAGCAATCGCGATTCCGGTTTGGTGACATCAGCAGGAGAATCCGCGTCAAGAGGCGTTGGAGGGCGTTCGCCGAGCACGGGGCACGGGTTCCGGATGCGGGTTCGGATCGAGTCGGCCCTGAAAAATGCATTCTGTTCAGAAGGGGAGACAAGGTCAAGGGCGACAAAGCGATGACAAAGAAAGGCCTGGATCTTGTAGGAGAGGAGGAGGTGTGTTCAGGAATCGGGGGTTCTGTCCCTTCGATTGTTTATGAGTGCCAGAAAAAGGGTTTTCGGTTGTGCGTGACAAAAAATATTTCGTGGTTCCCGGCCCGGCGCCTAGGAAGGGGATGGGTTATGATGAAATCAATTCGAGGAACGTTTCTGTATTTGGACGAGTCGGATGCATTGCAGGCAATATCCATATGAATTCGAGGTCTCGGGTGTGGACCGGGGGGAGTCGGCTGTCTGAGGAAGAGGTCGATGTTCTGATCGTGGGAGCGGGTCTGGGAGGATTGGCCTGCTCTTTGCTTCTGGCTCAGGCGGGGGTTCGGGTCTTGATTGTGGAGAAGGCAGATGCTGTGGGCGGTCGAGCTCGACTCATCCGCAAGGACGGTTTTGTCTTTGATCGGGGACCGACATTTTTTCACTACCCGGAAGTGGCCGAGGAGATCTTTGGCGCGCTTGGACTGGATGCGCACGAGTCGCTGGGACTCCTTCCTCTGGATCCGGGGTATCGGCTGATTTTTGGGCAGGGGGGGTATCTCGATGCGACGACCGATATCGATCGGATGGAAGCTCAGATCGAATCTCTGGCCGGACCGGAGGAGGCGAAGGGGTTTCGCCGCTATCTCGCGGATAATCGCAGGAAACTCGCTCTCTCCAAGGATTGTCTGAACACTCCCTGGAAGGGGCCGGCCGACCTTTTCAGCAAGCGGGCGTTGCGTATTTCCAGGGTTTTGCGCCCCTGGAAAACCGTGGCGAGTGATCTGGCTCGTTTTTTCAAGGATGAACGGCTTCAGTTGGCGACGTCGTTTCAGACCAAGTATCTGGGCATGAGTCCGTTCCAGGCTCCGAGCCTTTTCACCTTTCTCGCCTTTTTGGAATACGAGTTTGGCATCTTTCATCCTCGGGGCGGCTTGGGATCGATTACGGAGACGATGGCCAAGATCGGGCGAGAAAAGGGGGTTCGGATCCGTCTGTCTGAATCGGTAGAGTCGTTGTGTTTCGAGGGCAAGCGGGTGGTCGGGGTTCGGACGAATCGGGGAGGATACTCTTGCGACCGGGTGGTGATGAATGCGGATTTCGCGACCGGAATCCGGAAGCTGGTTCCTAACCGACTGCGAAAGAAATGGTCGGACGAGAAGATCGAGACGAAGCGCTATTCTTGCTCTACTTTCATGCTTTATCTAGGAATCGATCGGGTCTACGACACCCCGCACCACCAGATTTATGCTTCAGCTCATTATCACCGAAACCTCAACGACATTATGGGGCAACATGGGGCAACGGGTCACCTGGGAAGATCCGTCTATCTACGTTCAGAACGCTTGTGTCACCGACCCCTCTTTGGCCCCGGATGGGTGTTCGACTCTTTATGTTCTGGTTCCCGTACCTCATGCAAACGATTCGGTCGACTGGATCTCGATTCGAGATGATTTTCGAGACGTGGTTCTCGAGCAGATGGAAAAAATGGGATTCGAGGGGGTTGCCGATCACATCGTCTCCGAGACGATCGTTACGCCCGAGGATTGGGGCGCGAGTGACATCTACCGGGGCGCGGTGTTCAGCCTGGCTCACAGTCTGGATCAGATGCTATGGCGACGACCCCAGAATCGCTTCGAGGAAACCGAGAATCTCTACCTGGTCGGTGGAGGGACCCATCCGGGGAGTGGGGTGCCCACGATCCTCGAGAGTGGGCGAATCGTTAGCAAGCTCATATGCTCCGAGCTGGGGATCGATCCCGACTGGAACGGGATGGCATCCGGGTTCTAGAAGGGAGAATCGATGAGCGTGAAGATTCATTCGGTCGCTTCGGTCTGTCTGGGCGCCGCGTTCGTGTGGATCGGGATCGTCCACTTTCTCGACCCGGGCTGGTTCGAGCCGATCGTTCCTGCGGTCCTGGGGAGCCCCACCTTCTGGGTGTATGCGAGCGGTGTTTGCGAGATCGGATTGGGGGTCGCTTTTGCCATACCCCGAACTCGGAAGAGGGCTTCGCTGGGTTTGGCGGCGTTGCTTCTCGCGCTCTACTGGGCGAACCTCAACATGTGGATCCACGATCTTTCCCTGGGAGATGGGTCGAGTCTCTCGCGGACTGGGCATGTGCTGCGGGCCGGGATCCAGTTTCTGCTCATCCTGACCGTTCTCTGGGTGGGTGGATGGCTTCCCGGCAAACGTCTCCGTTCGGATTGAAGGGCGATTCGGTTTTATCCGGCGTGGAGGAGGTTTGATCCCCACTTCCGGGGGTCGGGGAGGGCATTCACGAACCGGGTCGAGACCTAGGCGCACAAGAGCGACGGGTTGCCGGTTTCACCGATCGTCCACTTTGAAGAGAACCGTGATTTAAATCGACTGAATCAGAGGTGTTGGGCTTCGATCGGGACGGCTTATATCAAACTTGTTTTGCTGAATCAGGTGACTATGATGTGATTTCCAAAACACTTTGAAATGTCATATTTAGGGTTCATGGAGGGCAATCGAAGCGGAGCTTCTAACCTCTATGATGTCCGGGGTATTCATTAACTTTAATGAGAGAAATAGCTCATGGTTGACGGGATGCAAAATACAACAGCCGGTGATGCGGCGGAACCGATTGCGATTGTTGGGGCTGGATGTCGGCTTCCGGGGAATGTCTCTACAGTCGATGATCTGCTCCAGGCTCTTCGTGAAGGACGTGATTGCATCACCGATATTCCCTCCGAGCGGTGGAACATCGATGAATACTACGACGAGGATTCTCTGGTCCAAGGAAAAACCTATGTGCGTCAAGGGGGATTTCTCCGGGATATAGATCGGTTCGATGCCGGATTTTTCGGAATTTCGGACGGAGAGGCATCCCGAATGGACCCGCAGCAGCGCATCCTGCTTCAGACCGTGTGGCACGCACTCGAGCACGCGGGGCAGTCGAGCGAAGATCTCTACCAGAGTGATACCGGTGTATTCCTCGCCATGATGAATACAAACGGTTATGCCCAGTTGAAGGGGATGTTCGGAGGGCTTCAGGGAGTCACCGCTTACGACGCCATGGGTGATGCCATGAGCATCACTGCGGGTCGAGTCGCGCATTTTCTGGGCCTCGAAGGGCCTTGTCTGGCTCTGGATACCGCCTGTTCTGGATCGATGGTAGCCCTTCATCAGGC
Source organism: Planctomycetota bacterium (assembly GCA_030748635.1). Classification (GTDB taxonomy): domain Bacteria; phylum Planctomycetota; class JACQVV01; order JACQVV01; family JASMLP01; genus JASMLP01. The sequence continues at coordinate 28,949 of JASMLP010000068.1, read as the reverse complement.
TCGACTGGCCATTCTGGCGGGTGAGTGTGAGTCTGCGATTGTGGCGGGCGTCGGCACGATTCTGCATCCTGGAGTTCATATCGCCTTTTCCAAGATCGGGCTTATGTCTCGTTCTGGGCGTTGCCGCGCATTTGATGCGGCGGCCGATGGGTATATTCGGGGAGAGGGATGTGTGGCTGTTATCTTGCGTCGGCAATCCCTGGCCGAAGCACGCGGAGATCATATCCTGGCAAGCATCGTAGGAACCGCGATCAATCACGATGGACGTACACCGGCACTTACGGCTCCCAATGGGCAGGCGCAGGAACGCGTGATGAGGATGGCGTTGGCCCGCGTGGGTGTGAGTCCTTACCAGATCGGTTATGTCGAGGCTCACGGAACGGGTACTCCGGTTGGCGATCCGATCGAGATGGGAGCACTCGCGAATGTTTTCGGTCCGGGGCGTGGTAAGGATGAAACTTTGTATGTCGGCTCGGTGAAGAGCAACTTTGGGCATATCGAAGCGGGTGCCGGTCTTCTCGGTCTGCTCAAAACCTCCCTGGCTCTCGATTCGGAGGAGATCTTTCCCAGTCTTCACTTCAACCGCCTGAATCCGAATATCGATCTGGGGCAAGCTCCGATCGAAGTGGCGTCGAGTCGGACTCCTTGGCCTAGAGGCAAAAATCGGCGAATGGCGGGTGTCAACTCCTTCGGGTATAGCGGTACCAACGCGCACGCTATTTTGCAGGAATCTCCGGTTCATGAATCGGCTGAAACCGAAACAAAGTTACGTCCGAGCGAGATGATTCTCCTTTCCGCCAAATCGACCGAAAGTCTGGAAGAACTGGTCGACTCCTGGGTTGAGTTTCTGGAAAAGGAAGAATCTCCATCTTTGCCGGATATCGCTTTCGTCGCCGCGACCGGACGGGCTCATATGACTCACCGCCTTGGCGTTGTCGGGGCTGAAAAAGGGGAGATTGCTCAAAAACTGCGGGCGTGGCGTGATGGGCGGATGCCAGCGAGAATGACCGCGGGTCAGGTCGTGGGGCGGCGCAAGGCCAAGATCGCCTTCGTATTCACCGGTCAAGGTTCACAGTACTCCGAGATGGGACGGGAAATTTACGAATCCGAGCCCCGGTTCAGGTCTGCAATTGAGCGCTGCGCCGCCATCATGGATTCAGATCTTGGCGTCCCTCTGACAGAGGTTCTGTTTGGATCCGATTCGGCGACCTATCTCGCGGATACGCGCTATGTTCAGCCGGCGATCTTTGCGGTGGAGTACGCATTGGTTGATCTGTTCCGTCACTGGGGAATTGAGCCGGACATGGTTGTCGGGCACAGTGTCGGGGAGATTGTTGCCGCTTGTGTGGCAGGTGTTTTGGATCTTGATGACGCGGCGCGTTTTGTCGTTGCTCGAGGCCGTTTGATGGGGCAGTCTCCTCAAGGCGGTCGGATGGTCTCTATCCGTGGTAATTTGAGGCAAGTCCAGGAATGGATTCGTGGCCGTGAATCTCAGGTGTCGATTGCCGCGGTGAACGGTCCGATGAGTGTGGTTATTTCGGGGTATGCGGAGGGCGTGGACGAGGTGGAGCGCCTGGCTCAAGAAGCAGGATTGATGACCAAGGGTCTCACGGTCTCCCACGCCTTCCACTCGCCGTTGATGGATTCCATTCTCGGAGAGTTGGCGGAAGTCGGTGAATCCTTGAGGATTTCTCCCTCTAGGATACCGATTGTCTCCAACGTGACCGGAGAACTTTACTCGGATGAAGTGAACGGTGAGTATTGGGCTTCTCATGTGCGACAGGCCGTTCAATTTCACCAGGGCATGTGCAAGGTGGTGGATGAGGGTTGTTCGGTTTTGGTCGAGATCGGGCCTCATGCGAACTTGACTCCCGCGATCGCCTCTGCTTTCGATGCGGAAAAAGCGCGTTGCATTCCGACACTGAATCGAGACAAGCAGGATGTCACCAATCTCCTTCAGTCCTTGTCTTTCCTGCATGTCGGTGGAACAACGATGCGACTAGATCGACTGTTCTGGAGTCCTTCTTATCGACGAGTTTCTGTGCCTCTTTATCCCTTCCGGAAGAAGCGGTACTGGCTTGCCAACGATCTTTCTTACGATAAAGCCCCGGAGATCCAGGACGACCTGCATCCCTTGCTCGGTCGGGTGATGGGGGCTGGGTCGCGCCGAGTGGTGTTCGAAACTTCATTGACCGCGGCTCCACCCTGGTCCGATCATCGTGTTCTGGAATCGACCGTTTTCCCGGCTACGGGGTATCTCGATATGGTTTCCAGGGGACTCATCGCTTTCAAGGGTGAGGATTGGCTTCCGATTGTTTTTCGCGATGTGAATTTCGAGCGCCCCCTCCTCCTTCGTTATGGGAAAAAGAAAGCGGTGACGCTTACCATCGAGGATATTTCGGCCAATGAAGGTTTCGCGTCCTTCACGGTTGGAACAGATGTTGAGGGTCGCAATGAGATTCATTGTCGAGGGAAGGTTGGCCTGGGGAAAGAGGATACCGAGACGGTATGCATGGAAGAACTGTTGGCTCGGAAGGGGCAGGAATTGCCGATTGGTCACTACTACGCAGATCTTCGTAAGTCAGGGCTCGAATATGGAGCCAGCTTCGCGACGGTACGAGAGCTTTGGGTCGGTGCCGAGGGGTCTCGTGAAGCGATCGGCCGGGTCGAATTACCTCTGGCCGGTGGGGCTGACAATCCGTTTCTGAATTCGGTGCTTCTGGATGGGGCTCTTCACACCTTCGGGGCAGCTTTACGCTCGATCGGGTTGGGTGAAGATAACAACGCTTATATTCCGGCTTCGATCCGAATGGCTAAGCTAAACAAGGACTTGCCGTCAGAGGTCTGGAGTCACGCTTCGTTAACCTTGAAAGAAGAAGGACGTTCCGTCCTGGCCACGGTTCAAGTCCTCAGTGAATCGGGAGAAGTCCTGGTCGATCTCGACGGAATCGAGTTGAGGCATAAGACCAGCCTTCGGACCAGTTCCGCGCCGAGTGGGGCTACGCAGGCGTCGGGTAACGGCAAAACCTCTTCTTCGAGCTCGCAAACCCGGAAAAAACTTCTCGACCAATTGCAGAGCAAAGACGATCGGGGCGAGCAGGTGGCCATACTGGCGCAGTGGCTCACGGTCGAGGTGAAGGATCTTCTCGGACAGGCGGCCGAAGGGATGGACCTTGAAAGTGTCGAGCCCACCATGGCGTTTATCGAGATCGGTCTGGATTCCCTTTTGATTACCGAACTCCAGCGTCAGATCCAGGAAACTCTGGAAATCCGATTCGACCCCATGGAGGGGCTGGATTATCAGAGCATCGAGTCTCTTGCCGATTACATTCTGGATAAGGTTTTGGGCCGGGAGGGCGGAGAGGAAAGTCAGGATAACTTGCAAGAAGTGGGAGCCTCGAATCCGGCCTGAATGGTGTTTGGGGAAGGGTTAGTAAGGTTTTCACGTCGCTGTAAATAAAGCAATGAATGAAGGATGAGAGGAAATCTATGAGTACTTCTGCGGTTCCGATTGATTTGCCATGGGCGAGAAACTATGTCGAAAGCCATGTCGACAAACGCCAGGTAAACAAGATCCAGCACGCTTTCCCTTCTCCCAGATTCTGGAGCAATCGAGAGGTTCCTGTGGATCAGGTCAAGGAGAACCGGAATCGACTGGAGTCGGTTCGTGACTCGGCTATCAGTCTCTACATGGGGGTTCCATTTTGCATCAAGACCGATCCCGGAAAGTGTGGCTACTGCCTCTTTCCCGTGGAAGACTACACGGGCAATGCCTCGATGGACGATTATCTCGAGAACTACCTGAAAAAAGAGGTTGAGATGATGAAGTCCTCCCTCGAGGGGAAAAACCTCTGGGGTGTTTATTTCGGGGGGGGTACATCGAATCTGTATCGGCCCGAGAAGTATCAAGTACTCATGGATCTTGTCCACGAGCTTTTTCCCGTCATTTCACCTCAGGTGGACATTACTCTCGAGGGGATTCCCCAGCTATTTTCACGCGATAAGCTCGAGGCCATTCGTGACTCTGGAATGAATCGAATCAGCATGGGAGTGCAGCAACTTAATGAGGATTTGAATCGTCTGAGTGGTCGAAAGCAGACCAAAAAACAAGTGATTCGGGCGATCGAAAACTCACAGGAGCTTGGATTGGCTTGTAATGTAGATGTCATCTTCGGGTGGCCACAACAGACTCTCGACTCGATGGTCAAGGACCTCGAGGAGCTGGTCGCGCTGGGAGTGCGAGATATCACTCATTACGAACTCAATGTCGGAGGTCCCACCGATTTCGCTCTCAATCGTTATCATGAACTTCCCAGTACGCTGACCAACCTCGAAATGTACAGGGTCTCGCGCGACCTCTTGCAAAGCCACGGTTTCGAGCAGGTTACCGCTTACAACTGGAGAAAGGCCGGTGAACAGGAGATCAAACCCTACGAAGAGGGTGTGATCCGGCGTTTTACTTCCATCGATGCGGTCGGTTTTGGATACGCCGCGATGACGTTTTTCATGGATGTTGAGTTGGATCGAGGGCAGTCGTGGTCCTACATCAACTGGCGGAATCTGGATCAGTATCGTCGAGCGATCGAAGAGGGGCGTTATCCGGCTGAATGTGGTTATCAGCACGACCCGGAGGACTTTCGGTTGTTCATGCTGTTTCGGAACCTTTTTGCGCTCGAACTGGACCGCGAAGCCTATCACGATGCATTTGGGTTAGATGTTTTTGAAGAATTCTCGAATGTCTGGACCGCGCTCGAAGAGTTCGGACTGGCGGAGATTACAGAAGAAAAGATCGCCTTGGTGGGGGACGGTCCGTTTTACACTCCGATGGTTCAGACCATGCTCGCCGAAGAGCGGTATCGTCATTTGCGATCTCGCGAGGTTCGTGGGCGGGGGATCGGGAAGCCCGCGGTCTGACTCTCATCTCTTCTTCGAATCCAATTCGAAGTGTCGAATTGTTGTGTATGTGTAACCACTAATGGACTCAAGAGCTTTTCATGGGACAGGATAAACAGATGGCGTCGGACCCGGAGAGATTCCCCTCCGAATCTTCAGGTCAGCAGGAAGTGAAATCTTGCGATCAGGATGTTGAAAAGGGCGAGATGGGTATCGCGGAAATCCGTAGCCAGATGCGTGACATTATCAGTGATGTGATCGGTGAAGATCTCTCTGATATCGAGATTGATCTCCCTCTTCTGGATTATGTGACTTCTTCGTTGCAACTCGTCGAGGGAGTTCGGCGTGTTCAGGAGCGGTTTCAGGTTTCGATTTCGATCGGACGTGTGCTTGCCGGAGATGCGAATCTGGGGGCGCTCGCGGCTCATGTCGAGGAAGCGCTGAAAACCCGCTCCAACCTGAAAGAGTCTGCGGTACCCGCTGTCGAGTCCGAGGTCGCCCCGGAATCGAAGAAAGTGAAAATATCGCTGGCTCCATCCCAGCACCATATCGGATTTCTGAGCCGATACTCTTCGCAAGCCTCCACTGTCTACAACACGTCCCTGCTCATCGAACTGACGGGAGCGCTGGATGTTCCTTCTCTGAATCGTTCGGTCCAGACGGTCAGTGACAGATATGAAGCTCTCCGGGCGTCTCTCAGCGAAGATCTGTATGCACTCGAAGTTGGCGGGGAGGCATCGTTGGTCCTCACGGATTGTTCTTCGGAGTCGTTGGACCAACGGATCGAAGAGATGGTCAGGCGCCCATTTTCGGTTGGGGAGCGACTTTTTCGGGTCGAACTGTTGAAGTTGAGTCCTGAGAGGCATGTGCTCGGGATCGTATCGCATGCGTTGGTTCTCGAACAAGATGCTTTGCGAACGGTCCTGGAGGAACTGTCCGAAGCTTATTGTGCTCTTTGTGAAGATCGCTCCTATGTGGGTTCAGATGCGTTGCAATTGTCCGAAATCGCGTCTCACCTGGACAAGCAGAGTTCGCCTTCAGCACGATCCGACGCGGAAAAATTCTGGAAGGTTGCTTTTGAAAAAGGATTTCCTCGCCTCGAACTTCCGGGGGATCGCCCTCGTCCCCCGATCAAAAGTTATGAGGGGGCCCGTTTGCTGGTGCCTGTGGATCCAATATTTCGTGATCGCCTGGAAGAGTGGGCTCGATCTGAAGAAACCACTTCCTTCGAGCTTGTTCTTTGCGCATTTACCTTGATGTTGCATCGATTGTCGGGGCAAGAGACTGTCGTGGTTGGGGTGGATGAGGATTTGGGAGAGGATTCAAGTCGGGAGCGGATGGTCGGCAGTATTCATCGAGAGGCTCCTCTTTGCTCCTCTTACGATGGGGATATCTCTTTTTCAGAGTATGTTGCGCGCCAGAAGGCGGGACTCGCGGAGGCTCGAGTCCATGGGGTTCTTTCCGTGTCCGAAATGATCGAGGTTTTGAGTTTACCTCGGGACCAAAGTCGTTCCGGTCTGCTCTCCGCGGGTTTTGGGGCTCGGTGTCTGGACTCTCCCCCCTCCTTTGGGGTGAGGGATGCGACTCTTCTGCTTTCTCCAGGCGTTGGGGCGCGTTATGACATCGAGTTGACTCTTGTCGAAGCCGAGAATGAACTCTTGATATCGTGCGACTATGCCGACGAAATGTATGACGAAGACACCGTCAAGCGTTGGCTCGACGGGTTGCTCTGTCTTCTGGACGCGGGGCTTTCTCGCAAGACCGAATCGTGTGGGCTCTTGCCAATCATGTGTGAACGCGAGCGGAGTTTGGCGATCGAGGGGTGGAATGTCTCGGAGAGGGACTATCCCCTGGAAGAAACACTCTACGATCGGATTGCCAGTCAGATAAGCGAGCAGCCAGATCGGCCGGCGATTCAGTATTCAGGGCAAACCCTGACCTACGGTGATCTGGGTCAACGCATCGATTCGATTGCTCGTTGGTTCCTCCAAAATGGGGTTGAGCCTCGAACTCGCATCGGGATCTTGATGGAGAGGACTCCGGACTTGATTGCTGCCATGCTTGCTGGGTGGCGGGTTGGGGGGACTCTCGTGCCTCTGGACCCAGAGTTTCCCGTGTCGCGTATCCGTTTCATGGTCGAAGATGCGGAAGTGGGCGCGGTGATCGCTAGTCCCTGTTATACCCAGTTGGTGGGAGATGGGGGGAGTTTCGAAGTCCTGGCCTTGGAGGATTCAAAACTCGAGGGCTTGAGGGAAGATATCCCCTGGCCTGGACCTGAGGACGGTTCGGATTGTGCTCACATCATCTACACTTCCGGGTCTACTGGCCGCCCCAAGGGCGTTGAAATTCTGCATCGAGGCTTGACCAACGCCATCCTCAGTACCCGGGATCTCTTGGAATTCGGTTCAACTAGTTCTTTGCTCGCTATCACCACGGTAACTTTTGATATCTCGGCCGCTGAGTTGTTCATGCCGCTTGTGGCTGGAGGCATGTTGGAGATTGCCGAGTCGGGCCTCGCGGGAGATGGGTTTGGGCTGGCAGAGAAGATCGAGGCGCTCGACCCGACTCATTTGCAGGCTACAGCTTCCACGTGGAAGGCCGCATTGACCGCTGGATGGAAGGGGGATCGGAAACGGTGTCTCGTGTCTACCGGTGAGGGGTTGCCTCGGGAACTTGCCGAGCAGTTGCTCAGTCGATGTCGGGTTCTTTGGAACCTGTACGGTCCCAGTGAAACCACTATTTTTTCGACCGCTTACCGGGTCGAATCGGCTCCTGGTGAATTGATGCGAATTGGGCAACCGCTACCGAATACCCGGATTTTCATTCTGGATGAAAAGATGCAACCGGTCCCGGTCGGCGTGGTCGGCGAACTCTATATCGGAGGGGTGGGGGTAGCCCGAGGGTATTGGCAACGGCCTGAACTTACCCGGCAGCGGTTTGTTCGGAACCCATTCTCTCCCGAAGAGTTCTTTTACCGAACCGGAGATCTCGTGCGGCGTTTATCCAACGGCGATCTGGTCTGCCTTGGAAGGCAGGATGATCAGGTGAAAGTTCACGGTGTTCGGGTCGAGCTTGGAGAGGTCGAGGCCGCACTCCGGGAGATCGAAGGGGTGCGGGATGCGGTGGCCGTTTCCTGGGAGGATCGGCATGGAGAGAGGAATCTTGTCGGTCACATCATCTCTGTTCAGGAAGGCGCGTTGTCAGCGACCGATGTGCGATCTCCGTTGCGTGATCGGTTGCCTGCGGCCATGATTCCGGTCCACTTTCTCTTTCATCAGGATTTTCCTCGAACGGCCAACGACAAGATCGATCGTCGGGCTTTGCCTGCTCCGGATGGAGACTCTGTTCTCGCGAGGGATGGGCTCGTGCTCCCGAGTACGGCTACGGAGCGTTTGCTGGCCGAAGCGTGGGCAAGAGTCCTCGATATCGGAGTTGAATCGATCGGGCGCGATGACGATTTTATGTCGTTGGGCGGCCACTCGTTGTTGATGACGACGCTGATGGTGGAAGTTCGCAATCTTTTCAATGTTCGGTTTACATTGCAGGAATTCTTCAGTGCCGTGACTATTCGGAAGTTTTCTGCCCTGATCGATCAGCGTCGCCGAGATCGAAAAAGTGGTGGTGCGGATTCAACTCGCATTGAAGAGGAGCAGCGAGCGGAATGGGGCAAGCAACGGATGGCGTTCTTGCAGCGCGAAGCCCAATTGCCGCGGAATCTGACTCCGGCCCGTGGACTTGAGTATGTGGCGCCCACGGAGGTGAAAACGGCCTTTTTAACCGGTGCTACGGGATTTTTAGGGGGCTACATTGTTGGCGAGGTGCTTCGAAACACCGATGTCGAGTTGCACTGCCTTGTCCGTCCAAAACGGGGGGCTGAATGTGCCAAAACTCGGATCGAGAACCAATTGCGATATTACGAGATCTGGGGGGAGGATGAAGCCTGGATCGAAGCCTGGAACGAGCGCGTCAAGGTAGTCGAAGGTGATGTCGCATTGCCACGAATGGGCATCGCAGATGAGCGTTATAGTTGGCTTGCCAACGAAGTGGATACGATCATTCATTCCGCCTCACAGGTGAATTTCATCTATCCCTATGAGGCCTTGAGCGCCACGAATGTTCGGGGCGTGCAGGAAGTCATCCGTTTTGCGTTTCTGAGTCGAATCAAGCCGGTACATTTTCTGTCAACCGCGGCGGTTTGGCCCATGGGAGCGGATCATACCTATCTCGAAACGGATTCCATCGATCACGGACAGCAGTTGCGCTTGGGCTACTACGAAGCGAAATGGGTGGGAGAAAAATGCCTTCTCAATGCCGCGGACCGTGGCTTGCCGGTGGCACGATATCGCCCTGGTGAGATCGGTGGCGATAGCGTGACCGGACGTTGTGTTTTGGAACACTTCATGATCGCTTTGACCAAAGGTTTTCTTCAGTTTGGCGCTTTTCCTACCATCGACTCGATTCTCGATGTGGCGCCTGCCGACTATGTCGCTCAGGCTCTCGTTCATCTTGTTTTTCGAGGCAATTCGATCGGGAGGTCTTTCCATCTCACCAATCCACGCAGTTGCCACATGAGCGAAGCGCTTGTGTTTCTCAGGAGCCTTGGGTATCAGTTCGAGGAACTGCCCTTCGAGAGACTGCGTGATCAGCTGGTTTGTCAGGGCGATTTTTCCAGTAACGCGTTGTTCCCATTTCAGGCTACGCTCGAGGATATGGTGGAGCGGCACCTTCAGCTTCCCAATTACGATTGCAGGCAAACGTTGCGAGAACTGGAAGGGTCGGGCATCGTCTGTCCTCCGCTGGATGACACGCTTTTCGGGAAGTACATCAATTATCTTCGGAATATCGGGTATCTGCCTGAGCCGACCGGGCATGCGGTTGGGGTTCTGGCTGGTTCGTGATCGGAGTCGAATTCAAAGAGGATTTTGGAATGGGATTGCTGGATCAAAAACAGATGTTCGTAACCGGTGGTTCGCGGGGAATCGGAGCCGGTGTTGTCCGATTGGCAATGCTTGAAGGGGCCAATGTGGCGTTCCTTTACCATCAAGATTCAGCGGCTGCGCAAGCTCTTGTCGAAGAGATGTCGAGTGAATTTCCAGACCAGCGCTGTCTGGCCTATCAGGGTGATGTTGCCGATTCGGAGGCCATGCCGGAATTGCTCAAGAAGATCGGTCAGGAGTTTGGAGATTTTGATTCGGTAGTCAACAATGCGGGGATCACTCGAGATGCGAGCTTGGCTCGGATGAAGCGTGAGCAGTGGGATGAAGTCATGGCCACGAATCTTGGCGGACTTTTCAATACCACACGACATCTCGTCTTGCAGATGGTGAAGAAACGATCCGGATCGATCATTAATATGACCTCGATCGTGGGGGTGTATGGGGTTTCCGGACAGGCCAATTACGCGACATCCAAGGCGGGTATCATCGGATTTACCAAGGCTCTTTCCAAGGAATTGGCTTTGTTCGGGATTCGAGTCAATGCTGTGGCTCCGGGTTTTATCGGCACCGATATGCTCGGTCAGATGAATGATGATCGTCTCAAACAAATGATGTCGAGAATTCCGGCTGGGCGTCTGGGAACGCCTGAAGATGTGGCTCATCTCGTCTGTTTTCTGGCTTCGGATCGGGCCACCTATATCACCGGGCAGGTCATGCATGTTGATGGAGGAATTACTCTTTAACCGGGTGGGTGTCGGTGGAGAGCTCGAGGCCGGGATGATGAGTCCGATAAAAATGAGAAATGGGCCTCGGAGATCATGAAGGTCCTGGTTACTGGAGCTAGCGGATTCCTCGGGTCGGGAGTGGTCCCTGCGCTACTGGCGTGTGGTCACGAAGTCCGTTGTCTGGTCCGGGCTCAAAGCGACACGGATCGGATTCAGGGGCTCGATTGGGAGAGGGTAGAGGGCGATATCCTGGATCCGGGTTCGCTCGATTCGGCGATGAGTGGGTGTCAGGGGGTGATTCATCTGGCGGGTACTAGCGACTGGATGGAAATCGGTAGAGAGAGTACCTGGGCTTCGATTGTCGATGGAACCCGTTTCACGCTGGAGGCGGCCAGGCGGGCCGGGTGTGAACGGTTTGTTTTCGTGAGCACTATTTCTTCCATCAATGGAAGTGATGTGCCTGTTCTTATGACCGAAGAGACCGAATGTACCTTGCCACTCGAACAACCCGCATTTCTTTACGTCAAGGCCAAGAGAGCGGCGGAAGTTCTTTGCCGAGAGGTCGCTCAGGAAGGGTTCGATGTGGTGATCGCCAATCCGCCCGAGACCTATGGTCCCAACGACACCGATCTGATCACAGCTCGAAATCTCATCAATCTGTATCAAAGCAAGCCGGTTCTGGTGACGAGGGGAGGAGCTTTGGTCGGCTATATCGATGACGTAGCTCGAGGGATTGTGGCCGCGTTAGAGAAGGGGCGTTCCGGAGAGCGATACGTCCTCGGAGGAGAGAACTGCCATATTCCGGTTCTGGCCAGCACGATGTTCGATATTCTGGGTGAGAACAGGCGAATCATCCGCTTGCCGAACTGGCTCGTGAGGTTTATCACGTTTCTGGGAGCAAGGCTGCGCCTTCCTCTGCCTTACAATCCTCTCATCATCCCTTATGCGACCCGTTTCTGGCATTTTGACCCTCAAAAAGCCAGGACGGAGCTTGGGGTTGAGTTTCGAGGTCTCAGAGAGTCGTTGATTCCGACTCTTCAGTGGCTGAGAGAGTCTCGACGCATCGGGTGACGTTTGTATTCCGGTTTTGATCCAGTTCTGGAGTCAGCAGTCCATGCTGACTGCTGGGTCGACGTCGGCGGTGTAATCGACGCCTTCGACCTGAAAACCGAAGAGATGAAGAAAATCGCGCTGATGTCTCTCTATGTCTGATAAGGCGGCGAGGTTTTCGGTGGAGATCTCTTGCCAGATCCGGAGGACTTCTTCTTGAACGGCGGAGCGCATTTCCTTGTCGTCCAGGCGGATCCGGTTCTCTTCATCGAGGGGGGCTTCAGGCTCTGTCAGGTAGTTGGCAAAGAGCCGGATCATCTGGTCGATCGTTCCCTCGTGAAGATGCTTTTCTCGCATGACCCGGAAGAGGATCGAGAGATATAGGGGGATGACCGGAATCGCGGAACTCGACTGGGTCACGAGGGCTTTGTTGATCGCGACGAGGGCGCGTCCGTTTCGGGGATGGAGTTTCTTGGACAGGGAGCGTGCGGTTTCTTCAAGATCGTTTTTTGCTCGACCGATCGTTCCCTGGCGGTAGATGGGGGCGATCAGAGGGGGCCCCACGTAGGAATAGGCAACGGTTTGAATCCCATCGGCCAGGAGATTGGCGCCCTCTAACGCCTCGATCCAGAGACGCCAATCTTCGCCTCCCATCACGGAGACGGTCTGTTCGATTTCATCGTCCGTGGCCGGCTGAATGGTGACAGAGGAGATTTCGCCTTTCATGAGGTCGAGAGTTTTGGCTTCGTAGGGCATGCCGATCGGTTTGATCGCCGAGGAGAAGCGAGTGCCGGTGGAGGGGTCGACTCTGCGGGGGGCGGCCAGGCTATAAACAACCAGGTCGATCGGGCCGTCAAGTTCAGTACGGATGCAATCGAGGGTTCTGGATTTTACTTCGGCGCTGAAAGCGTCTCCATTGATGTTCAGCGCGGGTATGCCAGCTTCGTGGCATCGGCGACTGAAAGCGGCTGTGTTGTACCATCCGGCGCTAGCGGTCCGATTTCCAGCACTTTGGCGTTCCAGGAACACGCCCACGGTGGTCGCTCTACAACCGAAAGCGGCGACAATTCTCGAAGCGAGGCCGTAGCCCATCGAGGACCCGATGACCAGCACACGCTTGGGGCCTTCGATGACTCCGTGAGCTTGGACGGCGGCGATATCTTGATCGACTCGGGTCGCGCATCCGATCGGGTGCGCGGTGGTGCAGATGTAACCGAGAGTTTTGGGTTCGATTTTCATGATTTAAATTTCGCCTGGGTGAAATAGATCGTTTTCGCCAGAAGCTCAAATGGACTTGGGGTTCCCCTCGAGAGTGAAAATTTAATTCATGTCTCTACGGATGAAAAGCCCAGGGCTTTCAGGTTTTCGGCAGATCTTCGATTTTCGGATTGTGGGTGTGCGTGAGTACGCGAGCATTCGGCGCGCGGAAAGTCAGGAGGATTCCTGGAGCGCGGTCACCGAGTCGACGACTCCCGAGGGGAGAGGCACCAGTTTCTGTTCCTGATTCACGCAGACGAGTTCTATCCGGCCTTCGACCATGGGTCGGTCGTTGTCGATTCGATGAGCGTTCTGGTGAAAGATCAAGCGAAAGGCGCTCACCAGTTCCAGTCGGGAGCGGATTTCCAGTTTGTCGCCGAGTCGGGCACCTTCGCGGTAGGACAGGGCGGCCTTGTAAACCACAAAGCCGATCCCCTCTTCCTGCAAGAGGCGCACCAGTTCGTCGGGTCCGAGGAAATGTTCGCGCGCACGTTCGAAGAACTTCAGGTAGTTGGCGTGGTAGACCATCCCTGACAGATCGGTGTCTTCGTAATAAACCTGGCAGTGATGAATGTGATGAGTCATGTCGAATGAATCGAGTTGGATCTAGGATTCTCGAACTATTCTACACTGACGAGGCGTCGGACCAACTCTGCCATCCAGCGCTGTTTTTCCGCGTCGGAGGATTGGGGTACGCAGTCGGTGTGAACCGCACGAAGGATTTCGACCGTTTCCGGAGAAATACGCTCACGTTCTTCGAGGATTCTTAGTAGAACCGCCTGGGGTTCAGGGACGTTTTTTTCCGCCAACCGGGAGCGGACTCGCGAGGCGAATTTCGGGTCTCCCACGTGGGGCTCTTCTTGCGCGTTGGTGATTCCGAGTCGGTTGATACTGTCGATAACCAGCGCTTTGCGCTCTTTGGCGCCCATCGCGGCTAGCGTCTCGGGCAGGATGGGGCGGCCCAGCCAGTAGTCCTGGGTACCCATACCTACCGGAAACTCGGATCGGTGGGAAAGCGCCTCGGTGGGAAGTCCGCCGAGGAATCGAACCGGAACGATGGGCAGGTCGGAGGCGATGGACATGTCGATGAAGATGCTTGCCATCTGCTCCACCGGCGTTCGGCAGCTCAAGCTCCGCGTGCCTTCGATATGAACCAGCATGGAGCGTTCTTCGTTGGTCATTCGCGCTCCCAGCTTCCGCAGGATCTGCACCAGCGCCCGACGGTCGTTGCGGTCGAAGAAGTAGATCACTTCGGGATCGTTCATCTTCGGGTAGGCGAAGCTGTGGGCGATGAGTTGGCCTACCCAGGTGGTCTGGTGCTCGATCTTGGCCAGTGTCATGGTCGGCCGGCCGGCCAGGGCGCCGGAGAGTACAGAGAAGAGCAGCGATTCCACGGCCACTTGATGGTTGGCGAGGTAGAGGATGTTGCGGTCGGTTACCGCGTTGAAGGCGGACGGATCCTCGATGACAAATCGTCGGACAAACCGTTCGATCATGCCGTAGAAGAGGTCGTGGACCGGCGTGTCGTCGAGGCCGAACCAAGATTTCCAGAACCCCTCGACGGTGGTGAGGTCGAGCGCGCCTTCGCCGCGCGGGGTGACTACCACTTCATCCGGCTGTTCCCGGACATCCAGTTCGAACGGGTTGAGCGGGATCCCTTCGGGGAGAGCCCCCGGATGCAGCTTCGTGGCACGAGCCAGGTGATCTTTGCGGGCGATCTCGGCCGGCTCCATCGTGCCGTAGAGGCTTTCGACCGTGCCTTCGAGCCAGTTGCTCTCTTCGATATCGGCGAGACGTAGACGGGTGGTCTCCCCGTCGGCTCGGGAGAGTCCGACGCCCGGGACGTATCGGCGATCGCGCAGGAAGGCGCGGCGCTCGGCTGGCGCGACGCGACCGATGGGTCCTTTGGGAAAGAGGGCTTCGACTAGCCGGAAAGCGCACCAGACCTGCTGGTTGTCGATGAGTTGCACGCGGAAGGCGGGGAAGCGTGGGCCTCCGAAAAAGCCGTCGAACCGCACTTCGCACCGAATCGAGCCACGGATGGGGGTCGGGCCGTGAATCGTCATCTGGGTGATCATCACCGGGTAGGCCACCTGATCCTCGGGAATTTCGGCGCACCAGCGGTGGAGGTTGTCGTGGGGAATGGCGTGGGTCGCCCCATCGAGGAGTCGCTGGTTCAGCGTCCCGATGGGGACCTCATCGCCTCCAGCCTCGAGTTGCGCCGAAGCTCCCGTCGGACCGATGCGAAGAGTACGCAGGATCTGAAACGCCGGGCCGTGGAAGAGTGTTCCGGTGGAGTAGGGGGTTTCACATGCTGGCTCGTCCAGGGACTTCCACGGCGCGGGGCCGGAAGTCCAGTTCATGGCCAGCAGTGCCTGACCTTCAGCGATCGGTCCCTGTTCGTTCGAGAGCTTGACCAGAATCTGGGAATCCGTGCCCTCGATCCGGTTGTCGATCTCGGTCCGTTCGTGGATGGGGAGCCATCGGCTGACCCGGATGTTTTGGAGGCCGACCACCACTCGTCCTTCTCGATGGGCCGCGCCTGCGATCCGGTCGACCATCGACATCATCGGGAGTGCCGGCACCGTCCAGGTTGGGCGGTGATCCCCAAGCCAGGGGTTCTGGCGGAGATCGAGGACTTCTCGGGTTCCTGGAACCTCCAGCGTTCCCGAAACGATTCGCATGCCCAGGTTGCTCGCCTCGTAAATGCGCATCCCATCGACCCACAACGAGGCGGCGGCCAAAGCGTACGCGCCCCGATCGTCTCGGCCCTCTTCTAGGATCTCCAGGGTCGAGGTGATCAGGCTGTTGTGGAGACGGACCTGGCCCCGGTATTTCCAGGAAAGCGGCGCGTCCAGAGCCAGCGGTTCGAAGCGGGGGTTCTCGATTCCCGCGGCCATACCCTTTTCCAGCATCGCGAACTGGAGGAGGTGAATCATCGCTTCGATCCCCAGTGAACCCGGCTGCACCGGATCCTGGTGAAAGTGGGCTTTGAAGAACCATTCGTCGGGGTGGACATCTTTCTCGCCGCGGAAGAGTCCTAGTCCGGCGCGTCCCCCCTCGGGCCAGTACCCGGTCACTCGATCGAGCATGAGCAGAAACGGACTCGGCAGCTTGAGATCTCCGGCGCAGTAAGCGGGAGGACGTTCTCGCAGATCGATCCGGAAATCACACTCGTCTTGAAGATGTCCGGCTTGCGCGTCGGAGATCGGTAGGCCGACCTGATTCGCCAACGCCTCGGCGGGGAAGAAACCGAAGACGGTGTTCATCTCGTAGACCGAAACCTCTCCGAGGAAGCATTCGACCTCGAAAGACTCGATGATCATCCCCGAAGATTGGGAAATGTTGGTGATTTCGACCCGGGTTCGCAGGGTGCCCGCGTCGGGGAGCAACTCTGTTTTCAGTGTGCCGGTGCCGTCGAGATTACGGAAGAAGAGATCGTGTTCGACGGTCAGCGCGCTGCCGACAAAAGAGGCCAGCCATCCGCAGGGCTGCAGGGCGGCTTCGAGCAGCACGCAGTAGGGCATGGTGGCCGATCCATTCTCCCGGAAATACCAGGCCTCGGGGGGGATGTCGTATTCGATTTCGATCACTGCGCCCGGTTTCATCTGGCCGATTTCGCCTTCGATCCGCGAGACGCGTGTCATGAAGTGGTAGGGCGGCCCGGGGAGTCGAGCGACCCGGCGCGTATCGTCGAAGGGCGTGTAGAGATCTCCGAAGGCATGGGATGGTTGGCCCCAGGCGCAGGATAGAAGGGATGCGTAGTCGAACGGGAACCCGTTCGCGGCGGCGACAGGTCGGGTCTCGGCGCGATCTCGAAGAAGGTCCGGCCGACTGTCCATGGGAAATCCGGGAACGAGTTGAAGACCCATTCTTCGACAGTGGAACGCTTTCAGGCCGTCCACGGTGCAAAGCAGGTCGGCGTAGAGGGTGGGATAGGGGCCCTCAATCATTTCATCGACAAAGATTTCGTACACGAGTTCACGGGAGGTGGGTGTGACCTGGCCGCGGCATCGTAACGGATAGGATACTTCCGGTACCGGCTCGAAACGCCACCCGTCCCGGTCCAGGGTGTAGCCCATCGAGGTGAGGTAAAAAGCCATCGCCTGCATGCAGCCCTCGAACATCAGCGTGCCGGGCATGCAGGGGTCGTTCTTGAAGTGGCCGTCGAAGAACCAGTCGTCGGGTTCGATGGGGTCCACCGCTCGCAGGTATCCTCGGCCCCAGGAACCCCCTCTGGGTTCCAGGTGGGTCACCTGGTCGAGAAAAAGCATCCGACCACCCGCGATGCGTGGGGTGCGGGTGTGGGTCGCGGTGGCTTCGAAACCGGGGCCGAAACACGCGCTCACGTCCCCGGCGGCGAAGTCGGAGAGTTGTTTGTGGGAGAAGGGGCCGGTTGGAGGGGGCATTGCGGGCGGATCTAGTCGAGGGTTTTCGGTGCGTTCTCCGGTCTCCGGACTCCAGATCACCCCTTCGGATTCGGCCAATTCCGCGTCGCTGAAGAAGCCGGCTTGACCTTCTCGTACCGTGAGTTGGGGCTTCCCATCTACCTGGCAATCGTAATGGAAGAAGAAGAGGCGGATATCTCCCTGGGCAGCGTGACCGTCCACGTGGATGTCGTACCGGAGAGTCTCTCCGGGTCGGGGAAGGTGGCTGTGATAGGTTAATTCACAGCCCAGTAGACGGTAGACTCGCTCGCTTCGGTTGGTGAAGTCGATGCCCAGATAGGAGATGAGCATGAGGTCGGCCTGTCCGGCTTCGATCATCAACCCCGCGGGCATGCGCCCGTCGTGCAAGTACCAGGAGTCTTCCTGGACATCGGTTTCGGTCCAGATGCTACCCAATCCCATGGACCCCGCTTCCGCTTCGAGGCCGACCACACGGTCGGCTAAGAGCAGAGGAGGTTCGGGCATACGTACCTGACGCGGGTAGCTGTCTTGTTTCTCGAAAACCGATCCGAAGAGGGTGGAGATTTTTCCCGAAGCGTGGATCTCGAGTTGGGGCCGATCGAGTTGGAAGTCCGCGCCGCGTACAGGTTGGCTGGAGTGACCGGGTTGCGAGGGGCTCGGGGAGGCTGGCGGGATGGGAGGGGGCTCGATCGGCGGCGCCGGTTTTTCCTTTGACGGACTGGTCACCGATTCTGTCGTCTGGGGGAGAGGAGAGGTCGGAATGACCGGCGTGAGGATTTCGTGGGCTCTCGGGTCCCCTTGAGTGACGGGATCCCAGTGAACTTCTGTATTCACTTTTTGATAGATCTGCACGAAGTGTTCGAGTGCGCGTTGCTGTGTGTTCAGAAACTGTTCCTGGAGTTGGGTCTGGCGGGCCATGAAGTCCTGATGCAACTGGGCGACCTGCGCCTGCTGGTCTTGCCAGCGTTGGGTGAATTCGAAGTCGATTCCGGTCGGAATTTCAGGGGGTGTTGCCGCGAGATGGAATTCGAGGTGTGGGGTCACGGGGGGGGCGGTTTGGGTCGGCGGTACGGGGGGGCGTGTTTCCTCGATCGGAGCGCTCTGGACATCCTCTTTCACCACGGGCGGTAGGTGGGGAGCGGAGGGCATGGAATACACCTGGTCGGGGTTCGGTTCAGCGGGGCGCAGAACCGAACTGTCCGTTTCGGGGTGGAACGAGGGGATGGGAGGCAGTTCGATTTCGGCCGGGTGGGCCGGGAAGGTCAAGGAGTTCCGAGGGGCGGGGGGAGTGGGTAGGTTCACGGCGTGCGGGGCGCCTGGGGTGAGAAGAACTTCCGCTTTTTGCCCACCCAGTGCGTCGATCGATAGCCGGATTCCGGCCTGTTCGGGGAATGTGTCTCCACCGACCCCTTGATGGGTGGCACAGCACAAGGTCGCTGCCGCTACCTGGAGGAGTCCGCTGGAGGCGTGGGCGTGCCCGAAGCGAGCGGTCACCTCGGAGGACTTCCATTCAACCCACTCCGCCGGGGTGGAGTCATCCATTACCGCGAGTACAGTGTCTCCGTCCGATTGTGCGTCCGCTAACCGTTTCAGGACGATTATCACGGCCGCATCGCCGGTGAGATCTTCGAATCCGAGGGCCGAAAGAGCGGTCTGGCTCACCGGTTCGCAGCTGAGGTCGGTGGCTCCGATGAGGGCCATATCCAGTTCGCCGGATCGGAGCGCGCGGGCACCGATCTCGAGGGCTCGGATTCCGGAAATTTCTTCTGCCGACACGGTGAACCCGCGACCGGTGAGGTCGAGTTGACTGTTGAGACGGTTGGCGGAAATGTTGGGCATGGTTCCCAGGACGCCGGGTACATCCAGGGGCGGAACCGTGGCTTCTCGGGCAAGGGCCAGCCATTTCGGATCGCGGACGCCCCACTGTTCTACCCAGTCCGCGAGGCGCCATCGTGCTCCGTAGCGTGCCACTTCCGGATCGCATCCCATGCCCACGAACACGCCGGTTCGCGCGCTAGGTAAAGGTGAGTGGCCGTGCAGCGCTTCCTGGGTCGCTTCGAGCAGAAGCAGTTGCTGAGGGAGTGTTCGCTGTAGATCGATCGGCGGGAAGCGCAACCCTTCGATCGACAGGCGGACCTGATCGCAGGGGCGCGGATGGGAATCCGATGGCGCAAACAGCTTGTCAGCCACTTCGTTGCATCCGTGAGCGTCCCCCGCGATGACGCCGACACTTACGATGGCCAGGGGATCCCGGAGTGTTTCCATCGATGGGCTCGAGGTCTGGGGTAGGGAATCTTCGCGGTATTCTTCCACGATCAGGTGGGCGTTGTTGCCGCCGAATCCGAAGGCGCTTACCCCCGCTCGGCGGGGTCCTTCGCATTCCCAGGGTTCGTTCTTTTCGAGGACTCGCAGGGGCGAATTCTCGAGCGCTTCGTTGGGATCGGTTGCGTGTAGAGAGGCGGGGCGTATTCCGGTTCGCATCGCCTCGAGCACCTTGATGAGTCCGGCTACACCGGCGACGGTGATCAGGTGACCCAGATTGGATTTGAGCGAACCGATGGGCAACCCTTCCGCGCCTTTGAAAACTCGGCTCATGCTGTCGATCTCAGTTTTGTCTCCCACGGTGGTGCCGGTGGCGTGACATTCCAGGAGCGAGATGTCTGTGGGGGAGAGTCCGGCCAGTTGGTACGCTTCTTCCATAGCTCGCATCTGCCCTTCCTCGGCTGGAGCGAGGAGGCCGTTTCCGCGTCCGTCGTTGCTGAGGGCCACGGCGCGGATCAGCCCTAGGATCCGGTCTCCATCTCTTTGCGCGTCGTCGAGGCGTTTGAGAACGACCATCCCCGCGCCGTCGGCGGGTACCAGGCCGTCTGCCTGACGGTGGAACGGGCGACTGCGGCCGCTGGGACTGAGCGCTTGGAGCGCGCAGAAGCCGATATGGAGGAAGAGGTCGTCAGCGCGGTTCACCGCGCCGGCGAGCATGATGTCCACGTTCCGGTCGTGAAGGCGATCGCAGGCTAACTTGATGGCGTACAGGGAGGAAGCGCAGGCGGCATCTAGAGCGTAGGCGATATCGCCCAGGTTGAGCGCTTGGGCCAGTAGGTGGGCCGGAAGGCCCGACATGAAACGGTTTCGGGGGGCGGTTTGCGGAATTTGAGCGGCGTCGGCCAGCGACTCTCCCAACCACACGCGCTCGGCGTATCGGGAAAGGCCGGAGGAGGGGAAGGAGAGATTGCCAAGGATCGCTCCTGCTCGCTGGGTATCCGGATTCCCGGCGTCCCGCAACGCCTCCCGCCCGGTGTGGAGGAGCCACTGAAAGAGAGGGTCCAACGACTCGATTTCCGCGGCCGGTAAGGAGAATCCGTTTGGATCGAAATGTTGAGCGAATCCTTCCACATAGCCACCTCGGTCGGACCAGGTCCGGTCGGTCGAACGCTTCTCGTCGCCCAGCGCGTTACGGCGAGAAAGTCGCCATCGATATTCGTTGGCGGCGGTCAGGAGATCTCGTCCTTGGTAGACCGATTCCCAGAGTTCTTCGGGAGAGTGCGCTCCCGGAAGTACACAACTCCGGCCGATGATCGCGATGGGTTCGAAGGTCATGATGACTCGGTTGCGGCGACCTTCGGGGCGGGAGATTCGGGGAGGAGGACGGTTTCAACGTCGTGCATTTCAGCGATCATTTTGCCGTCTTCATCCCGAAACTGGAGATTGCTCATCGTTTTGGAATGACTCACCACCTTCCCCTGGAGAGTGCAGTGGATGGAGCCTTTTGGAAGTTCACGACCGTAGGTACGGTGCATCCCCACGGAGGTAGGCAGAGAGCGTCCGCCGAGCACATGTTGCGACCACAAGAGGGCCAGTTGTAGCCCGCCATCGAGAGCGGCGACGTCCGTTCGCCACGGTTCGCCATTCCATCCCAGATCGGCCGTTCCACGCAGGTGAGCGGCGATCCCCTTGCTGGAGACGCCATCCATCGATTGGATCACCTGGAATTGAGGTCCGTGAAAGAGCGCATCGCCATAGATCTCGATCTCCCAGGGTTTCAGGTCCATGTCGGGAAGTTTTGTCGCGGTGTGATGGGGGATTCGTCCGGCCATATCGGCTTTGGCGGTGTAGTGCAAGGTGTCGTCCTCTCCCCGCAATTCGAGGTGGAGGAACGTGTCTTCGCCTTCGCTCTTCTGGTGGCAGGACACCCGGAAACGATTCCCTTGATCTCGGAATCGGGTCAGGCGAATCCCTCGGAGCACTTTGAGTTCACGACACCCCGCAACCTCCAGATCCGGACGAGTAGCCTGTGCGGCTCGGGTGAACCACTCCAGCACCATCACGACCGGGATAACCGGCACATTCTGGATGCTGTGGTCCGCTAGATAGGGATGGGTCGTCTCGCTGACCTGCACGTCGAAGATCGTTTTCGGATCCTTCTCACCGGTCAGGAGGGGGGTGGACAGGGGCGGAGCGCCGAGAACCAGTTCCACCTGGTTTGGGAAGCGACCCCGGATCTCATCCACCAGCATCTTGGCGCCTACTTCCAGCGGGATCAGAGGCACGCCGTTGGCTTCGAAGCGGGCTTTCAGAGTTGGGGTGACCATGCCCCCTTCCCACGGGCCCCAGTTCATGGACTTGACGAGGCATTCATCACCTCGTCGTGAAGCTTCCAGGTTGGCTACCTTGTTCAAGACCTCGTTGGCCATGGCGTAGTCACACTGGCCACTATTTCCCGATCGCGCGGCCACCGAGGAGAAGAGGCACAACAAGGTAAGCGGATCGTCCGCGGTAGCATCGAGAAGAGATTGAAGTCCCAGAACCTTGGTATCGAAGACCCGATCAAATTGGTCCCGGGTCTTTTCGGCGATCCATCGGTCCGCGAGTACACCGGCTCCGTGAACCAGAGCTGTGATCGGTCCCCATTCTTTGCGAACGCGATCGAGAGCGTGCGAAACGGCCGTAGCGTCTTGCACGTTCACGCTCACATATCGTGCGCGAGAACCGACGGCTTCCATGGCTGCCAGAGTTGCTCGGATCTCACGCATGGCGAGGATGTTGTTGGCTTCGGCCCCCAGTTGCGCCGGCGAAACGTTTTTCCCCGCGTGTTTCGCGCGCTCCAGAAGACTTCGTTTCAGCTCGGCGTCGTCGGTGATCCCCACGCAGCATGCAGGCTCTTCGTGTAGTTCGGTCCGACCCAGCAAGACCATGGAGCAACGGTAGGTGCGAGTCAGTTCGATGAGAGCGGCGGCGGTGACTCCGCGAGCGCCACCGGAAGCTACGACAACGGAGTTCGGGTCGAGAGCAGGAGTCCCCTCTTCGGTTTCGACCGGTCGGCTACGGAGAGTGATCCGGCGTCCTTCCCGACTGAGTCCCACTTCGAGTTCGGGCCCCCCAGAGAGAAGTTCTTCGGTCAGCGCTTCGGCGACCTGGCTCACGTCTCGGTCGGCGCGGTCGATATCGATGGCTTTGAGAGTAGCGTCTGGCCACTCTTGCGCGGCGGTTTTGATCAGGGCGCTGAGTCCGCCCAGCCACGCTCGATCGCTGCCGGAGAGGCCGAAGTCGCCTCCGGTGTCCTGCACGGAGACAAACAGTCCTCCGTGTTGGGTGAATGATGGAGCGATCGAGTTGGCGAGGTCGAAGGCTTCGCGGTTGATGGCTACTGCGGTGTCTCGGTCCTTCGTTTCTCGAAGCCCTCCCAGGAAGATCACGACCGTTGCGTTTTCGGGAGCGGTCCTGACGACTTGGCTGTCGAGTCCCCGCTCTTTCAGTCGAGTGGCCAGGGCGTGGGCGATTCCTGTCTCCTCGTCGGTGATCACGATCTTGTCGGCGCGGGTGAGGCTTCTCTTTGACAGGCCGGACGCCGGCGCTTCCACCGATTCCAGAACAAAACGGCCTAGGTTGGGAGTGGTTTCGGTCGGCGTGGATGGCGGAGCGGGTGTCGTCTTTCCGTTACGGTTTCCGTTGCGGTTTCCGATGTGGTCGACAATCTGGCCGAGGGTGTGTAGCAAGGCCAGTTCGGAGGTGTCGACCTCGGGGAGATCGGATCCCTGTTCTTTCATGGCGGCGAGGATTTCGACGCGCTTGATGGAGTCGACGCCCAGATCGGTTCCCAGATCCATTCCGAGGTTTAGCATTTCCAGGGGGTAGCCTGTCTTTTCAGCGACCACGTCGAGGAGTCGGTCTTGAATGTGGTGAGTGGGGTCGGATTCCGGGGAGACGGAAGTCGGTTCGGAGGCAAGTGTGGGCTGGGACGTGCCGGCTTGCTCTTGCATGTAGTCGACGATCTGGCCGAGAGTTTGGAGCGCGGCCATCGCGGAGGTGTCGACCTCGGGGAGGTTGGGTTCGCGCTCACTCATGGCGGCGAGGATTTCGACTCGTTTGATGGAGTCGACACCCAGATCGGATTCGAGGTCCATCCCCATTTCGAGCATTTCGACGGGGTAACCGGTTTTTTCGGCGACCACGTCGAGGAGAAGCTTCTGGAGATTTTGGATCGCGGGAGCGGCGGGGGTCGGCGAGGGGCGAACTGTCGACGGAATCGGCGTGGGGGGCGTTGCGTCGCTTGCCTGGGGAATCGTTGGCATGGGGAGAGGGGCTGCTGCACTGGGCGGAGTCTCCGTGAAGCCGGGTGTTGGGGATGGAGGAGTCAGAGGAGGGATGGGCGTGAAGGCGGTTGGAGGGGTGGCTTTCGGTGAAGGGGTTTTTAGGGGGGATCCGGAGAGGGGGCCGGATGCCATCTGGCTCAGGTCCGTGAAGGATTTTTCCATCGACTGCAAGAACGCCATATGCGTCTGGGCCATGGCGTTTTGATAAGCCGCATGGGCGTCGGCGGTGTGTTTCTGGGTCTCCTGGTAGGCGTTCACCCACGCCATCTGCTGAGCGGAAGAGAGGGGAGAGGGTGTCGAGGAAGAGTGGGTTTGTGACGGACTCTGAGGGGTTGGGGTGGGTGGCATGGAGTTGGGCTCGGTGGGGGGTTCGGGTTGTGGCGCGAGTGGAGAGGGTGATGTCACCACCGGAGTTTCCTCGGGGTTGGGAGCGGGAAGAGCGGCCGTGCCGCCTTCGGGAGGATAGGGTTTACCGTAGCAGGCGCCGTTGATATCGACGGCAAACGGAGCGCGTTCCTCGAGACGAGGGTCGCTCTCTTCCTTGTACTCCTGCCAGAGCGGTCGGAAGTCGATCTGGATGCCGGAGATCGCCAATCGGGCGAGAGCTTCCTGGAATCCGGTGACGTCCTTTTTTCTCTTCTGATCGAGGTGGATCGCTTGGTGGGCGCGGCCTTCGAGGATTCGGTTGACGAGTTTGGTGAGTACCGATCTGGGGCCCACCTCGAGGAAGGTGCGAACACCGGCATCGTACATCGACTCGATCTGTTCCACGAAGCGCACCGGATGGGCGATCTGCTGGGCCAAGAGGGTTCGGATCTGAGAGATGTCCGAAGGGTACGGTGCCGCTTTGGAGTTGGCGTAGACCGGAATCTGGGGTTGGGTAAAAGGGATGGTCTCGAGGAATTGGTGGAACGGTTCGCTCGATGGGCTCACGAGGTTGGAGTGAAAGGCGGTCGCTACGGGCAGGCGGTGAACTTCGATCCCCTTCTTTCGTAGGAGGGTTTCGAATTTCATGATGGCCTGAGTGTTTCCTGAAAGGACGACCTGCTCGGGGCCGTTGTGGTTGGCGATGACCACGTCGGGGACGAAGTCCTTCACCAGTTCGCCCAGGGTGTCGATGTCGGCTACTGCCGCAATCATGGCGCCGGGGGTCGCGGAGGCTTCCTTCATGAGTTCGCCCCGTTTACGAGCCACTTTCAGAAGGCTTTTCGCGTCGAGTACTCCCGCCGCGTGGAGCGCGGTGACCTCGCCGAGGCTGTGTCCACCCACACAGTCGGGCTGGATGTTCAGGGAGATGAGAAGTTCGTGGAGGGCGAGGGAAGCGGTCGCGAGCGCTGGTTGAGTCCACTCGGTGGAGGTCAGGCGCTGAAGTTGATCGTCGGAGTCCGAATTTTCGTAAACCGGTTTGGGAAACACCACGTCGTGGAGTCGGAGGGTTTCGTCCATGTTTTCGTCGGCCGCGAGTTCCCAGGCTTGCATGCACTGGGGCCAGGTCATGGCGGCATCGGCGCCCATGTCCAGACTCTGACTTCCCTGACCCGGAAACAGGAACGCGATCTTGCCGGGGTCCGTGTTCAGGGCGTAGTGGATCCCGATCGGGCCAGAGAATGGGCTCTCGGGATTTTTTTCGATGCGATCTGCCGCTGTGCGGAGGCGTTGTCGCAATTCGGCGTCATCGGTTGCGGTGATCCCCACGCGTACCGGACTTTCGAACCGAAATTCGGCTTGGGTCTTGCGCGCGAACCACGGCAAGAAGTTCACGCCGCCCACCTCCACGTTGCGTAGGGTGGTGACCAGTTCGGCCGCGCTGTCGGCGCCCAGGACCACGAGTTCGGTGGGCATGATGCGTTTACGCCACGCTTTCGGGTGGGCTCCAGCGTATTCTTCGAGGGTGAGGTGAAAGTTACTACCGCCGAAGCCGAAGGAACTCACCGATGCTCGTCGAGGATGGTCCGATCCGCGCACCCAGGGGCGAGGGTTGGTGTTGAGATAGAAGGGGCTCTCTTCCAGGTTCAGCTTGGGATTGGGGCGGTCGACCTTGATGGTTGGCGGGAGGACTTTGTGGTGGAGCGCCATCACCGCTTTGAATAGACCCGCGGCGCCGGAGGCCGCCTTGGTGTGTCCGATCTGGGACTTGACGCTGCCCAGCGCGCACCACTGTCGATCGCGACGGTCCGATTCCTCGAAGACCTTCTTCAGGCCTCCAAACTCGGCGATATCACCGGCTTTGGTGCCGGTTCCGTGGGCTTCGACCAGTTCGACGGTGGCTGGAGAATAGCCAGCCGCTTCGTAAGCGCGTCGAAGAGCTCGGGCTTGGCCTTCGGGGCGTGGGGCGTAGACACTTTTGGCTCGGCCGTCCGAAGAGGTTCCCAGTCCCGCGAGTACGGCGTAGATGCGGTCTCCGTCCCGCTCCGCGTCGCTCAGACGCTTGAGGGCGAACATCGCCAGGCCTTCGCCGAGTAGCGTTCCGTCCGCCTGATCGGAGAAGGGGCGACAATCCCCGGTGGGAGAGAGGGCGGGGGTTTTGCTGAAGCAGGTGTACATGAAAATGTCGTTCAGGGTATCCACTCCGCCGGAGATCACGATGTCGGAGTAGCCGAGTTGGAGTTCTTGCACTGCCATGGAGATGGCTGAGAACGCGCTCGCGCAGGCGGCGTCGGTGACACAGTTGGTTCCGCCCAGATCCATGCGGTTGGCGATCCGTCCCGCGACCACGTTGCCGAGCAGGCCCGGAAAGGAACTCTCCTGCCAGGGAACATATTCGTCGCTGATTCGATCGCAGACTTCCACCACTTTGCTCTCGGGGATTCCGGCTTCCCGGAGAGCTTTTTGCCATACGGGGCGCTGGAGTCGGTTGACCATGGAGCCCAGGAGTTCCTGTCCGGAGGTGACTCCGAGGATGCAGCTCATCTTGTCCCGATCCATGTCCTGGAACTGTCCCTGCGCAGCGTCCTCCAGAACTTGCTGGGCGACGATCAGCGCCAGCAGTTGGGAGGTATCGGTGGCTGGCATGATGCTGGGGGGTACGCCGAAGTTCATCGGATTGAACGGGACGGAATCGAGAAAACCCCCACGCTTGCAGTAGGTCTTGTCCTTGGCGCTCGGATCCGGGTCGTAATAGTCGTCGATCAACCAGTGGGTTTCGGGGATTTCGGTGATCATGTCACGACCGGCGAGAATATCGCGCCAAAATCCGGTGGCGTCGACCGATCCGGGAAAGAGTGCGCTCATGCCGACGATGGCGATGCGTTGATGGGTAGATGGTTTGGTCATCATGAAACCTTCGAGAGAGGGTTTTGTGTGGGAACCAACGAGAGTCGTCGCGGTCGGAATTGAAACGCGGCGGCGGGAACGTCCACGCCGAAGCTGCGCAACTGTTGTGCGCGGCAGATCTGAGTAGCCCCTTCGAGAAGGTTCAGGGCGATTTGAACTACCGAACGTTGCGCCGGTTGCTCCAGAAAGGATCCTCGAGTCCAGTCGTTGAAGGCGCCCATCGCCGGACCGCACCAGATCTGGTAGTCGAGGCGTCGGCCGGCTTCACCGGTGATGGCCCATCGGCTGGATTGGCCCAGATACCAGCGAAAGCACAGAGCCATTTTATGTTTCGGATCGGCCTCGGCTTTTTCGTTCTCCCGCGGGTCGCGGTGGGCCCAGAATCGCTGGGTATCGGCCCAGACCTCCGGGATGGAGAGGCCGAACACCTTCTTTTCCAGGTGATTGCGATCTTCGTCGGGAATCTCTTCCAGGCGGTTATAGGCGGTGTAGATCTCGTAGAGTTTGGCGGCACGGACGCCAAACATGGAGCCGCGTTTGATTACTTGCAGCTTGATGCCCAGTTCAAACATGTCGGCGGCGGGTGCCATCATCACGTCGTTCAAATCCACGTGAGCGAGCATCTCTTTGCCTTCGTCGCTGAGCCCCGACTCGATCGCCGCTTGATTCACGCTTCCGGTCAGAACGAATGAGGCTCCGAGAGAAAAGGCGGCGGCGACGGCGGAGGGGCAACCGAGGCCTCCGGCCGCGCCCACTCGGATGGGTTGGGTATAGCCGTGAGTATTGGAGAGTTCGTCGCGCAGCGAGAGGATGGTAGGGAAGAGCGCGGGGAGCGGTTGGTTGTCCGTGTGTCCACCCGAATCCGCTTCCGCGATGATGTCCTCGGCGACTGGAATCTTCGCGGCGAGACGCGCCTCCTCGATGGTGAGAAGTCCCTCGGAAACCAGACCGTCGAGCATGGCTTGGGGAGGAGGCGACATGAAGTGATGAGCGACTTCGGGTCGGGAGATCTTGGCGAAGACGTGGTTGCGGCGTAGGATTCGTCCGGTGGGGCCGACCTGAAGTCCGGTGGCCGCGTAGCGCACAACGTGGGATGTCAGCGACATGAAAGCCGAAGCGGAAATACGACGTACGTTTCGGCGTAGATAGAGATCCACGGCACCGGACTCGAGATCCGGTTCGTTGGGACTGTGGATCAGGTTGGAGCCCCAACTGGCGCCGCTCGGACCGAGTTCGCGCTGCAACTCGTCGATGGCCGCTTCCACGCGGTCGAGGGACAGGCCGGCCGCTCCAAAGAAACCGAGCATTCCACTTTTTGCCATCTCGATGACGATCTTCGTGCTGGCGATCCCGTTGGCCATGGCTCCGGTTACATAGGGAAAACGGAGACGGTGTACTTCGCAGAAAGAGCGATCACCGAGCCACTCCGGAAAGAGGGCCGGGAGTTTGGCCACGACTCTTAACGCAGAATCGCTGGCGGGGTGTTTCAGAGACTTTCCGTTACTGGAAAAATCCAGACCGATTCGACCATCGGACGGACTTTGGACAAGATCGACCGGTTCGCGAAATCGATGGATGTTGTCGAGGATCTCTCGACCGGACAAGGCGGATGGATCCTGGCCTATACGCCAAGACTCCATGTGCTGATCTTCCGATGCGGACATGGTGTACCTTTCCCCTTGAAGTTCCGCATCGGCCCTCGAATGGCGGAACCTTGTGATACCAGTACCAAAAGTGTGGAGCTTATGGTGCGGCGTATGCTCTTTCATGAAAAGGGGTTGTTACTAGCATTTACGATAGAATTACAAAGCAACT
>JASMLP010000067.1 GCA_030748635.1 Planctomycetota bacterium | reverse complement strand
TTTTGCGATCGCCAGCCGGTCTTCCGGGGTGTACCCAAAACGATCTCCGAAGATTTCTCTCAGGGTATCGCCATCAAGGAAGACAACGTTTTTTTGGTGGGTTCGTAAGTGCTGATAAAAGAGACGGCCTATCGTGGTCTTACCGGCTCCAGGCAATCCTGTCAGCCAGTACACCCGGCCGTTGTGCTTTTCTGGCATTAGTTTCGATCCTCGTGGTCTGTGGTTGCAAGGAGTACTGGGCGCTGGGTGGCGCTTTTTATACTCGGAGTTGAATGGTACAGGAAAACCGCGGTGACCAAAATCGTGGATAGGGTTTAGGGTATGACCGATTCAATTTCTCGTTCGTCTTCACCGAGCTGATTTTTGTCGCTATCTGTGTCGCGGCGAACGATGTATAGGGGGCGATTTTTCGTTTGATGGAATACCAATCCGAGGTAGATACCGACAATGCCTATCTGAGCGAGGATCAGGCCCGAGAGAAACCATAAGGAGATCATGAGACTGGCCCACCCGGAAACTTCGAGGGTTCCGAATGTCGCGAGGCCGTAGACCAAAATAGCGGATATAAATGACACACAAGCCATAACGGCACCGATGTTGATCGCGATACGCAGCGGTTTGGCAGAAAATCCAAGGCTAGTATTGAAGGCGTGAGAGAGAAGCCTACGCAGGCTGTAACTGCTTTTACCTTGATAGCGTTCTGCCTGCTGGGTTTCGATGAAAGAGGTGGGAAATCCGACCGAATTAACGAATGCCATTAGGAATCGGCTTGATTCTCGGTAAGCGGAAATGGCATCGACGACCTTCTTGGAGAGAATGCAAAATCCTCCGACAGCCTTGTCGAATTTAACGTCAGTCAAGTAGTTGAAGATGAGGTAGAAGAGGCTGCCGCTTAGTCGTTTCAGGAAAGGTTCATGGCGTTGGGTCCGTCTCGCGAGGACGATATCATAGCCACGTTGAGCCTCTTTGTAGAGGCGGTGAATGTCTTCGGGGCGATCTTGAAGATCGCAGTCCATTACGATGACGTAATCTCCGCGG
Organism: Planctomycetota bacterium; assembly: GCA_030748635.1. Classification (GTDB taxonomy): domain Bacteria; phylum Planctomycetota; class JACQVV01; order JACQVV01; family JASMLP01; genus JASMLP01. Next base: position 4,720 of record JASMLP010000067.1, on the reverse strand, counting down.
GCGTGGTCGAGTCCGGCGGTAATAGCGTAGTGTTGGCCATAATTTCTACTGAATTGAATGCCTCGAACGCGTTCGTCCAGAGTCGCGAGGCGCTGGATTATCTGCCACGAATGGTCGCCACCACAATCTTCCACCAGGATGATTTCGAAGTCAGCGGTAATCCCTTCCAGTTCGCTGACCAAACGGCGATACAACTCTTCCAGACATTCCGCTGCGCGGTATACGGGTGAGATCACGGAAATATGAATGTTGGATGGGGTCATTACAGCCAGTCCTCGACTGAAAATGGGACCAATTGAGCGAAGCGTTGGTTGGCGTTGCGGTATCGTTCCTTCAATTGAGCCCGAAGGGATGTGGATAGTGGGGTGTATCCCTCTTTGACATTCGCTTGTAACATTCGATCCAGATCACTGACGAGGGGAGATTGGGAGCGAAGTCTTTGAATCGCTCCGTCAAGGTCTCGGCCGTACTTTTTCCGGAGATCGTGCTGGAGTTTTGGATCAATAACTTCTGGAGAACTGAATTCCACAGTATTTTTTGCGGGGGGGATATAATCGGGATTAGCGCCAACAAACCTAAAAATCTTTGTTGTCGCTCGGTTTTGATCCTCGAGTAGGGCATCCGAACGTAGGAGCAAGAGTTGGTTTCTGGGGAAGTAGGTGAAAAACGGGGCCAAAAATTGGGCGTAGAGGCCGCGGTAAAAATAGCTTTGTGGCTGTATTTCTTCCATCGGGGTGCCTCTGTTGGCGGCAATTCGGACTTCCTCTTGCTCGAGGGCATCCTCGAAGGACAAATCCTCGAATCCTGCCATGGCAGTAAATCGATAGTGGGCAAACGCTCGGTCGGTGGGGTCCCTGAAGAGAAAGATCAGTTTGACGTTGGGTAGGTGATGGGCAATCCGAGGAGCGACCCAGGAGCTACCGGAAAGCAATAAGGAGGATCGCTCTCCGCAAGCGGGTTGGCCGTTCCAGGCGGAGAACCAGGTTTTTTTGTAGTACTCAAAACCTTTTTCAAGGTGGGGGTTTTGAAAAAAAAGTTACATTCTGGAGCCATTGGTCGGGGCAAATAGATGTCGGGATGATCAACCATTAGCGAGTAAAGGTGACCGGTTCCACTTGGATACGTGCCGGCGATGATGAAATTGGGCAACAAGTATCGATTCCTATTCGGGTTTTCGTGCGACAGAGATCACGGAAGTTCCGAAACGCAACCTGTTGCCCCTTTGCAAGGCTTTTAGCTCGCGATCGAGAAAGAAATCTAACACTTTCTTCGCCATGGGTGACGGTAGGTGCTCAGTTTGATCCATACAGAACTCCTCTTGCTGGTTTTTGCGAGAAAGCTTGTAGGGCAAGGTCCTCAGCAGAAAGAGGGGTAAGAGGAGGAACTGGAAGTAATAACTGATATAGGATAATTCGAAGCCGGGTGTCGTGAGTTCTTTCGCCAGGCTGGGGACGGTGTAGCGCCGTTTGTGATCGGCATAGATGTCCTCGTCGCACCACAGAAATTGAAAGGCGGGGACCGTGACAAAGAGATTCCCACCTGGTTTGAGAATACGATGGCACTCCCTCAAGATCCCTTGGGGATTGTCGAGATGTTCCAGGACATCGAAGAACGATAAGGCATCCACCGACGCATCTGGAAGAGAGAGGGCTTCTAGGGTCGACTGAACGACCCATTTTACTCCGCGGGTCTTGGCCGTGTTGCACCCGGCGGCGCCTGGTTCGACCATCACCACGGGGGTTTGAGGCTGCAAGTAACGAGCTTGTAAACCGTTCCCGCCACCGATGTCGAGGAGAGGGCTTTGGTGATGGTATCGAGTTAACAGGTGTGAGATGACTCGATTGCGGTGTTGAAACCAAAAACTTTTCTCTTCCACCTGTGCCGTGAGTTCGTGTCCCTCCTCAGGGTAGGATATCTCTGACGTGCCTTGACGAAGATGAAAGACGCCATCTTCTCCTTGCCGAAGCGTTTTCAGAAAACGAGGAGGTCCGGAACCATCGGTCTCTGACAGGGAGGGACTGTTCGTTCCAAGGTCGTTTTTGGCGACGGGATTGATCGATTTGGCGTTCACAGCGGATCCTATTGTGGCAATTCCTTGGTACCAGGAAAGCCCTGATGCACAATCGCGGCAGGACCGACAAATCCGACGGATGAGTACTTCTGTCCATCCTCTTATTTTTCAACGGCCGTCCACATGCGAAGGTAGACATGTTCGTTTATCATGGGCCCTTTCGTTTGTCAAGGAATCGGGTGCGCACGGTTTCTTCGATCGGTTTCGCCTGCGGGGTTTCCTCTTGGGTGGGTTTGAACATGCCCCATACGGTCTGGGTGTTTCGGGAGGGGCTCTTGATCCATCCATCGATCGCCTGAGCGTGGGAGGAGGTCCTCGGCGGCGCGGGACGGGTGGAGATACTTGCCGTTCTCCAACCACTTGTTCCTGGTTCGTGATTAGATTGTTCGAATCGTCTCACTCTATAAAGTGGCGAGAGGGTAGCGAAATCGGTGATCGTGGGATCAATCGGACCGCAAGAACTCCTGAATTGCTTCAATCGTTCGATCCTGTGCCTCGGGCTTCATTCCGTAGAAGAGGGGAAGCCTGAGAAGTCGTCGACTCATCTCTTCGGTGACTGGAAGCCGGGACGAGTCAGTACCCAACTTCTGTCCCATGGGTGATTCGTGCAAGGGGATGTAATGGAATACAGCATTGATCCCATTACTCTTGAGGTGATTGAGCAACTCATTACGCATGGAGGCGGAGGGCAAGATCAGGTAAAACATATGAGCGTTGTGCTGGCACTCCTGGGGAGTGGATGGGAGGCGCACAAGTCCTTCTTCTTCGAGGGGTTGGAGTCGCTTTTGATAGTAGTTGAAAACAGTATGCCGACGGTTGTTGATCTCTTCGGACATCTCGAGTTGGGCAAACAAAAACGCGGCGGTGAGTTCGGAGGGAACGTAGGAGGATCCCAATTCGATCCAGGTGTATTTGTCGGTTTCACCCCGAAAAAATTTGCTTCGATCGGTTCCTTTTTCCCGGATGATCTCTGCCCGCTCGAAGAACTCTGGCGAATTGATCACCAAAGCTCCTCCTTCGCCACTGATGAAGTTCTTGGTTTCGTGGAAGCTCCAGCAGCCCAGTGTCCCCAGTGTTCCCAGAGAGCGATTATTGTAATAGCTACAGACGCCTTGAGCGGCGTCTTCAATGACCCGGATCGCATGTCGGTTTGCAATGTCGAGGATGGAGTCCATCTCACATCCCACGCCGGCATAGTGAACCGGGACGATGGCTTTGGTCTTGGGGGTGATGGCCTCTTCGATCTGGTTTTCGTCGATATTGAGTGTATCAGGGCGGATATCGACGAAAACAAGCTTGGCGCCTCGGAGCGCGAATGCATTTGCGGTGGAGACGAAGGTGAACGAGGGCAAGATGATCTCGTCTCCGGGTCCTATGTCGCAGAGCATGGCGGCCATTTCGAGGGCGGCCGTGCAGGAGTGGGTGAGTAGGACGCGGTGAGCGCCTAGGTGGTCTTCGAGCCACTCTTCGCAGCGACGGGAATAAGGGCCACCGCCAGCCAGCTGCCCTTCCATGACGGCGCGAGCGATATGATACAACTCTTTGCCGGCGATATAGGGGTAATTGAATGGAATAGATTCGGGTGACATGTTGTCAGAATAACGGGAGTTCATGAAGCAAGCCATAGGTGGATATTTGGGAGAAGGAGTGAAAGGTTGATTTCTGAATATCCATTTCGTGAGGGCTCTGGGGGGGCGCCTCTCCTTATGTGAGGGGGAATGGTGGCATCTCGTCGTTACGGGTTGCTGGTGCCCCTCCAAGGCGCTTGCTATCAGTATGCGAATTTCGATTGTGGCGTGCTGTTCCTGTTTGCCGCGGCCGATGCCAGTATCACCAAGGCGATTCAGTTTTTCGAGGTGCTTTCCCCTCAGGCGCAGCAGCTAGGCTCCTGTTGGACCGGCTCGCAACCACGATGTATTCGAAGTGAGGTGCGGACGTGAACGCGGACTATACCCCAGCAAGCGATTGGGTAACGGATTCACTCTTGCCGAAAGAGAATAGGTTTGACTCGTTTTTGAGGTTATGTTCATCTGAGACAGATGCAAGTTTTTGAGAAGATTTTGGGGGTTTATCGTCAGCGGCCTCGCCTGGTCAAAGTGATTCTTTTACTAGGGATTCTCGGTCTTTGCCTGGGATCTCGGATGGCTTGGGGCCGGTATATTCCTTTGGAGAAGCGACACTTCTACCCGAAGACTTTTTCGACCTCACTGGCTTTAGTTGACGACCTGGGTTTGATGTCCATCACTCCTTCTTCACTGGAGTTGCGAGAATCAAACGAGGACGTTCGGGCTGTCTGGGAATTTTTGAGTCTGAAGAGATGGCGACTCTCACAGGAGGAGTGGAGGCGAGCGTTACCGGTCCTCGATATGGAATTGAGACCCAATTCCCTGCTCTACTCCCGGTTGTTCGAGGTTCACGTCGTGGCCTGGTTATGGGAGGTTTTCGGAATTGATTGGGGCGTGGTTTTTTTGTTTTCCTACGGCCTGAGTACGCTGGCGTGTCTGGGGATATTTTTCATCGCTCGATGTGTGGCCGGTTCTGCCTGGGCAGGTTTGTTCGCCTCGTTTTTGTATGCATTTTCCGGAACCGAATTGGCTCATTCGGTGTGGTCGATTCGGGACGCGAATCCCACCTGGTTTTTTGTATATG
>JASMLP010000066.1 GCA_030748635.1 Planctomycetota bacterium | reverse complement strand
GAAGGTTGAGGGCATCGACACGTCGATGCAGCAAGGGGGCGAGGAGGGCCCCCGCGCTGACCAGCGCGGACCGAACGACAGGAGGGGCGGAGCCGGTGACCAGGACCAGCGGGGGGAGCGAGAGAAGAAGGAGGTAGGGACTTATTCGAGCCGGGATAGGTAAAGATCGGATCAGAGTCGAAAGAGCCCCCAGAAGCAATCCGAGATGGAGTCCCGAGATCGCCAGGAGATGGGAGACTCCAGCGAGACGAAAGTCCCGGGAAATGGGTTTCAAATCCCGGTTTCGTTGGCCGAGCAGGAGGGCGCTTGCCAGCGCGGCGACATCGGGTGGGAGGGTGCTTGCCAGTCGGCGGTCCTGGTCGTGTCGGAAGCGATCGACCCGGGAACGCAGCGAATTCGATCGGCCGATTTTCTTGATGGCAGAAGGGTTGGAAATGAGCAAGGTTCGGTCCGGCCAGCGGTTTTTGCTGGTTCGGGGTCGGTGAAATTCTCCCGGATTGCCGGCGCTTCTACGAGTTCGAAGCACTCCCAAGGTCTGGAATCGGTCTCCGGGGAGAAGGTGGTCGTGATGGCCACGGATCACCATGTGAATACGGCCTCGACTCGGCCAGGTGCCGGAATCCCCTCGACAGGAGTGTATCCTGACGTGGGCGGAGGTGGTCGGATAGGGGAAGAGTCGGGGGGAAGCGATCGATTCGACGGTTCCCTGGAACTGGAAGAGGGTATCGACCGGAAGGTTCAAGACGGAGTCGGACTCGGGGGCGTCGGCGAGGATCGCCAGGATGAGGCCGAAAACGCTCACCAGCAAATACGCGAACAGGGTGGTCAGGTTTCTGGAAAGCGTGGCGCAAAGGAGAAGAATCGCCCCGCCGGCGAACGGGTGAACAGGCAGCGTGAGGCCCGCAATCAACGCGCATACCAGGACTAACATGGGGCGGCGCTGCGAGGTCGGTTTCTGGGTCAGGATGTCGAATTCGACCATGAGCAGAGCCTAAGAGAGGCTTGCGACGACCGACCGTGAACGGTTTTATTTGTGCCCTGGGGGGCCGCCGTCCTGGAGGTACTTGTCTCGAAAAGCGCGGGTCAGGTCGATGTCGTTGATGTTGGCGAGGGTCGAAAGCCAGGCCAGTACATCCGCGAACTCTTCCGAGAGATTCTCCCGATCGTCTTTGTGCAAAGCGGTCGCGAGTTCACCGACTTCTTCCACGAACCACATGAAGGTTCCCGATGTTCCGCGGGCGTTGTCACTTTCGAAATACCGGTTTCGAATGTGTTGCTGCATCTGTTCCAGGGTGAGGGGGTGGAGTGGCTGTTTGGTCATGGACCGCGATCATCGCGTCCCTCCGCGCGTGGGTCAAGCCAGGCAAGCATCTTCTCGAAATAATCGATTCAGATGTTCTGTGGTCGTGACGCCAAAATTAGTTCTGGTGTTGACTTTACTTCCCGTGAGACTCCTCGTAGCCTGCTCTTGATTCGGGTTCTGGAAATCGGAGGCTTCGGATGAAGGATGCTGTTGAGCGTATCCTGGATCTCGCGAGTGGCTCAGTCAAGGAAAGCGAAAGAGAGAAGACCCTCTCTTTTTTGAAGATCTATCTGCAGCACGTACCGAGAGAATTTTTTGATCGTCTAACATCGGAAGACCTGCTCGAGTTTTTGCTTGCTCGACAAGACTTTTTAGAGGCGAGTCTGGATATTCCGGTTCGAGTCGAACTGAGTCGACCTACCGACCGACTTTCTTCTTTGCAAGGGGGATTTACCACGGTTGAAACCCGGATACCCGACTGTACCTTCATCGTGCGGACACTGAAGGACTTCTTTCGTCAGCGCGGGCTGCAGATTTTCGCAGTGTTGCATCCGGTGGTCGGTGTTACCGAGGCAGATGGAGTGGTCGAGGTGTTCGATCCGCTTCTGCGTACCGGGGAGCGTCTGTCGCATATCTATCTTCATGTGAGTCGGGTTCCTCAGGAGCAGTGGGAACCGTTGCGCGTGGAGCTCAAGTTCCGTTTGCGCACCCTGATCGCGGTCAACGAGGCCTATCAGGCCTGTTTGCAGCGGATGGCGTTTCTTCGCTCGGATTTGAAATCCTCAGAACTCGACGACCCGAAGCTCGGACCAGGAAGAGGTGAGATCGTCGAGTTCATGGACTGGTTGAAGGACAATAATTTTATCTTCCTCGGTTACGCATACTTTTCGAGTGAAGACAACAAGCTCTCTCAAGAACTCGGAATTCTCGACTTCGAAGGGCATGAGGAGGCGAGAAAAACCGTGACGGAAATCGCCGGGATCCGTCTCCAGAGAGAAGAGATTTTTTCCTTCTATCGGACCGACTGCATGAGTGTGGTCAAGTCCGGAACCCAGTTCCGTTATCTAGGTGTCCGCGATCGAGATCCGCTTGGAGTGGTGCGTGGCGAACACATCTTTGTCGGTCTTTTGTCGTCGAATTCTCTCAACGAGCGAAATAGCCGTATTCCGATTATTGCCGGCAGGATGCGAGAGTTACTGCTAAGTCTTCACTTTCGGCCGGGATCCTATGCGTACAAGAAAATGTTCGCGATTCTGAATTCGGTTCCTAATGAAGGGTTGTTTTACGGAGACCTGGAAGAAATTCGTCGGGTTGCGGATTTCATCTGTGAGGCGGAATCGATGGATCGGACACAGGTTTTGATCTGGCGCCGCCGCCTCGGTTCGCGGATCGAGATCGTCTGTGTCATGCCTCGGGTGGGCTATTCTGAGGCCCTCAAGAAGGAGGTTTCGGAAGTCATTTGCTCGTTTCTCGAGGTGCCGAGACTGCGTACCTATGTTCGTGAGAGCGACGAGGATGGGGGACCTCTGCGGATGCATTTCTATTGCAGTCGTTATCGCGAGGGAGTTTCCGAGGAAGATCTTCGCCAGTTTGAAAAATCCATCTGTAAGTTGCTGGAGACCTGGGAAGAACAGGTTTGTCGTTCCCTTATCGCCAAATATCCGGTTCCCAAACCGGGCCAGACTCAGCGGATCCGAAGAGCCGGCGGGGTCAGCGGAGTGGAACTCTGGGATCGTTTTAGAGGCATTTTTACCGCTCGCTATCGTCGAACCCAGCCCGTCTCGATGGCGGTAAGGGATATCGAGTCCATCATGGAGATGGAAATGAGCGGTTCGATCCACTGTGTCACGATGGATCACCTGGATATGGGTGAGCAGCCTCAGACGCTACTGAGAGTCATTTCCGGGGTGCACCTGATCCTCAACGACATCGTTCCGATTCTCGAACATATGGGTTTGCGGGCCAAGGGGCAGCTCGCGGAGCGCCTGGTGATTCCGGGCCGGTCGCCCTTGCATGTGGCCAGTTTCGAGTGCATGGGGATGGATTTTCGGCCGATCGAAGGGTTTGAAATGCTCGACCGACTGGCGGAGATTGTCGAGCGTGTTTTGAGCGGTTGGCTTCCGGATGATCGGCTTTTGGGGCTGGGGTATCGATGTGAACTCGATTGGCAGCAGGTCGGTCTGGTGATCTCCTACCGCAACTATTTTCTTCAGCTTTTTCGTGAGTATGCGGCCCAGTCCGTGGATGAAGCGTTGCTGGCCCATCCGCGCTGCGCGCGGATTCTGGTCGACCTGTTCGAAGCTCGGTTTTGTCTTGATGGGCCGGAGTCGAGTGAGCGCTTGCGAGGCGAACTGGCCGAGATCGAATCGAAGTACCGCGAGCATCTGGATCAGGTCACCGTGATCGCCGAGGATGTGATCTTGCGTCAGATGCTCTCTCTGGTGTGCAGCACGGTACGGACCAACTACTTTCGTCCCAATGAGGATGGAATTCTGGCCTTCAAGATCGACAGTCGCTCGGTCGAGTCCATGCCACGTCCTCGGCCGCGATTCGAAATTTTCGTCTCTTCGCCCCGGATGGAGGGGATTCATTTGCGGGGTGGAATGGTCGCGCGAGGAGGATTACGGGCCAGCGATCGGGTCGACGACTACCGGACGGAAGTCCTGGGGTTGATGAAGACCCAGATGACCAAGAACAGCATCATCGTTCCGGTCGGCTCCAAGGGAGGGTTTATCGTTCGCGATCTTCCCTCTGATCGTACCCAGGCCGAAGCGCTGATCCGGGCCGAATATCGCAAGTTCATTTTCGGATTGCTCGATGTCACGGACAATCGAGTGGCCGGAGAGATCGTGCCGCCCGAGAATGTGGTTCGGTACGATGGAGACGACCCCTATCTGGTGGTCGCGGCCGACAAGGGAACAGCTCGTTTTTCTGACACCGCGAATGAGGTTTCCGAGGGGTTGGGATTCTGGTTAGGAGACGCGTTCGCTTCGGGAGGATCCGAGGGCTACGATCACAAGGTTCTGGGAATCACGGCTCGGGGCGGTTGGGTTTCGGTGGAGCGTCACTTCCGGGAATTGGGGGTTAATCTCGATACTGATTCGATTCGGGTGGTCGGTGTGGGCGACATGTCCGGCGATGTGTTCGGAAACGGACTCCTTCGCAACGAGCGGGTGCAGCTAGTTGCGGCTTTCAATCACATGCATATCTTTCTGGACCCCGATCCGGACCCCGGCGCCAGTTTCAAGGAGCGTCAGCGTCTTTTCGACCTACCTCGTTCCGGCTGGACCGATTACGACCCCGCGCTGATCAGTGAAGGGGGGGGGATTTTTGAGCGTAATTCCAAGCAGATCGAGCTCACTCCCGCGATCTGTCAGATGCTGGGAATCGAGGAGGGAACCTCGTTGAGCGGTCCCGGCCTGATCCAGTGGGTACTCAAGATGGAAGCCGATCTGCTCTGGTTAGGTGGGATCGGAACCTACGTGAAGGCCGCCACCGAACTCAATCACGAAGTGGGGGACAAGGCCAACGATGCGGTTCGGATCAATGCGCCTGATCTCCGGTTCCGGGTGGTTGGAGAAGGAGCCAATCTGGGGTTCACGGCCCGGGCTCGGACCGAATTCTGTCTGGCCGGCGGCCGTTGCAACAGCGACGCGGTGGACAATTCCGCCGGAGTGGACTGTTCCGACCACGAGGTCAATCTAAAGATTTTCATGACCCAGTTGATGGAAGCGGGTGTCGTGAAAGATCGGGAGGAACGCAACCGGATTCTTCAGAGTGTCGAGGGTCGGGTTTCCGAGCAGTGCCTGCAGAATAACTACCTGCAGACCGCTCTGCTCTCGCTGGAGGAGATCCGAAGTTGTCGGGATGTGGAATCCACGATCGCTCTTCTTGTCGATCTCGAGGAACGGGTGGGCCTGGATCGAAGTGGTGAGTGTATTCCCAGCAACTCCGAATTACGTTCGGTCGTTTCGGGAGGGCGAGGTGTACCGCGCAACGTCCTGGCGGTCCTGGTGGCCTACGTCAAGAACGACGTCCAGGCTCGCTTGCTCGAGACCGGAATCCCCGATCACCCTTTTTTCGAGCCGCTTCTCTTGAGCTATTTTCCCGAGGCGCTGGTCGAGAAGTATCCGGACGCGTTGAAGGATCACCAACTGCGCCGAGAAATCGTGGCGATGGTGGTCGCGAACACCCTGGTCAATCAAGCGGGTTCCACTTTTTTGCTCGACCGGCAGAAGGAGACGATGGCGTCGCTCGAAGACCTGGTGTTGCGTTACTTCCTGATCGATGACCTGCTCGATGGGGCACGTCTTCGAGAATCGATCCACGCGCTGGATAACCGGATTCCCGCCGAGGTGCAGTACGATCTACTTCTGGCCCTGGAGGACGCTATCGGAGGTCTCCTGCGCTGGTGGAACTGGAACGAGTCGGAGTGGAGTCTTTCGCCGGCCCAGCAACCGGAAGTCCGGGAGCTTTTCCGAGAGGGTCTCGTGGCGCTCGAGCAAGAGTCGGCTTCGGCGGATTTTCAGGAAGAGGTGGAGTCGTTGGTGGCCCAGGGAGTGGGCGCTCCGCTGGCCCAAGAGCTGGGACGACTCGTCTGGGCCCGCCGGGTGCTGGGGATCGTTTCTGCCGCGGGCAAGGCGGACACGTCGCCGACCCGGGCGGCTCAGAGGTACCGTCGCTGCGGGAAGGAGATGCATCTGGATAAATTTGAACAGATTCTCGCCGCCCAGCCGCTGGGTAACGCCTGGGAAAAACGGTTTCACGCCATTTTGCAGCGGACCCTTTCGCGTTACCACGATCGATTTTTGGCCCGGGAGTTGACCGGTTCCAACGGGTTTTCTTCCGCTCGGGAAAAAGAGATTTTGTCCAGTTTGAGTCGCTCTCTCAACACTCTGGAGCAGACTGGGGGCAATCAGCGGATCCCGCTATTCATTCTGCTCGATGATTATAGGAACCTGCTGGGGGAGGGAGCGTAGCGTCGGGGTTTCCTCGAAAGAGGCTCGTTGCCCGCGGATCTTCTGACAGAGATTTCTCGGTTCTTTGGGGCTTGCGGTTGTTGCCGTAGGAAGTCGATCGTACAATCCCCGTTCTCATGTATCTTCTCCTCGCAGCATTCGAGATCAACGTACCCGAACTGATCGGGTTTCTCGCAATCCTGGCCTTTTGCCTC
>JASMLP010000065.1 GCA_030748635.1 Planctomycetota bacterium | reverse complement strand
CCCCACGCTCGACCGCGACCTGGAGACGATCTGCCTCAAGTGTCTCGACAAGGAGCCGCAACGCCGCTACCGATCCGCCGGGGAACTGGCCGACGACCTCGAGCGCTGGCTCGCCGGTCGACCGATCCAGGCCCGGCCGCTCGGAGCCGGGGAACGGATCCAGAAGTGGGTCCGCCGCCGTCCCGCCGTGGCCGGACTCCTCCTGGCCCTCACTGTCTCGGTCGCGGTGGGCCTCGTGGGCATTCTCACGCAGTGGCGTCGGGCGGAGCAGAACGCCCACGACGCACAAAAACAGGCTCGAGATCTCACGATTCGTGCGAAACACATGGCCCGAAATGTGTACCAGAACCACATGCGTCGACTTCACGAAAGCTTTCAAAAGAACAATCTGATTCAACTTTACAACCGCATGGAAGAGTACGAACAGACCCAAGACCCCTTCGCGCCGACGCCAGGATTCGAATGGCACCTGCTCAAACGACTCGTTGCCCCGAGGAACCGCACCTTCGATCTTCTGATCAAACCAAAAGGCGACGCCCGGCCTCCCTTGCGACGGATCGCTCTGGATCCCCAAGGAACCACCCTCGCTGTGGCGGCCGACGGACGGGTCGTCCTGTGGAATCTCACCAAAGGCGAACCGATCACCGACCACATCTTGCCCTCCTGGGAAAAAACCGAACGGGTCTGCCAAGTCGCCTGGACACCAGACGGAGGCGGACTAAGCGTCACCTCCTTCCTCCCTCCCAAAAAAGGATCCATCCTCCGCCTCGAACCGAATGGGTTCGAAGGAAACTACCAATTCCAGCCCGACCGCCTCTGGCAGTCTCTTCGAGTTCGAAGGCTCCCCGCTCGCGGATCTCAATTCGATTCTCCCGAACCCTTCGACCCCGACCTCTTCGCTGGCGCTCTCTACTTGCACAACCGGGAAGAACTCAAGTCTCTCTACAATTCTCTTGGCTCTCCCCGCACCCCGTGGCTCCCGTTCGTGCCCTCCTTTCTCTTCACCATCCCCTCTCGATCAGAATGGGTGGTCGGAGGAGCCATCCTTCGAGAACCGGACCTCCCCGAGTTCCAGAAATCCTCCCAAAGGACCCAAGGCTCCCTCTTCCTCTGGAACCCGGAAACCAGAAACGTCCTGAAAATTCGCACATTCCAAAAAGACTTCATCCATCACGGCGTGATCGATCCCAGCGGAAAGCGGATCGCCACCCCCGCCCCTGGCGGTATCCATGTGCACTCCTTATCCACTCTCGAAAACGCATACCACATCTCCCTGGCTGGCCAGGACGAACCCCATCGTATCGCATTCAGACCCGATGGAATTCACCTGGCAGCATGCTTCAGAAATGGCCTGGTTACCCTCACTGAAACCCAGGAAGGGGGGAACACCTACCAACTGATCGACCCCTCGGCTCCGGGTTCCGACCTGCTTTTCCTACCCGGCAAAAGGGAACTCGTGACGGCACACAAAAACGGAATTCTGCGCATCTGGAACACCGGCAATCGACGGGTCACTCGAATCCTTGCATCCAGAAGTTCCGATTCGATTGAGGAGATTGCCTTTGATCCCCACACAAACCGGATCGTGCAAATTCTCCAATCCGGAGGCATCTCCTCCCGGCGCGTGGCCCCGCGAACCACATGGGAAGCGAGCGAATTTCCCTCCTCTCACTGGCACATTCCCTGTGGTCTTTCCTCCACGGGGCGGTATGCGTACGGAAACCTTGCAAACCGTGGTCTACAGGTCATCGAACTTGCTTCCGGGAAAACACATCAGTGGGAAGACCCCAAGTTCCGAGCCCAAACGGTTCGCTTTCCCGACTCCGGAAACGGATTCGGCATCCTCGCCTATCACACCGCGGAAGGTCAAAGTCACACTCGTATCGTATGGAAACCGTTCCGGTCGGAACCCCCTCGATCATTAGGTTCCTGGCCAGGACTCCTCTCCGACCGTCTCTTCCGGAAAAAACCGGGCGGATCGAGCTTCATCGTCGGAATCCAGGACGAAACCGATCTCCACTGGGATATGCTGGAACTGGATCCAGACCGGACCGAAGACCCTCCGATCCTGGCCCACGGATCCGGGATCCTGATCCAGATGGCGCTCTCGACCGACGGGGAACGGGTGGCCACGGTAACCTGCGATGAGTCCGGCGCCCGCTGGAAACTCCAGGTCCGGGAACTGGGACGAGGAACGACGATCTGGGAACGAGACCTCGGACGCGTCCCGTGCACCGAATTGCTCTATCACCGAGCCGCGGACCGGGATCGTCTCTTCCTGGTCCGGTTAGGGGAGCAGGAAGAGAACATCCCGTCCTCCGTCCAGATCCTCGACGGCAGGGACGGGGAAGAGCTGCTGCGTCTCCACGCCTCGGTGGAGGGGATCGGACAGATCCATCTGGACCCCAGCGGTCGTCACCTCTTCGCCCACACGCGACAAATAGACCTCTCCAGCGCCCATCCCCGTGGGGGCCCCAAGATCCAGAACCAGATCGAACTCTGGGACGGCCGCCCACTCTCACCTGAGGAGTGAAAGCGCCGGACCCCCCTCCCCATTGACCCCGGAGGGCGGTTCGATAGACTGGTGCCTTCCAGGGGACGGTTTGGGGGATCGAAGGGATGGCAAGACGCGGGAGTCGACAGGCGAAGAAGGGGCGCTGTGCGGGTGCACCGATCAGCCGCCGCACCTTTTTACAGGTGGGGATGATCGGAGGCCTCGGGCTCACCCTTGACCATTTTCTCCGTTCCCGATCGGCATTCGCCGGCGAAGGAATCGCTGTTCCCAAAGCCACGCCCCGGGCCGATTCAGTCATTCATATCTTCCTCCCCGGAGGCCTTTCCGCGCAGGAGACCTTCGACCCTAAACCGTTTGCTCCCATCGAGTACCGGGGTGCATTCGGCACCCGACCGACGAGCCTCGACGGGGTTCTCTTCGGCGATCTCCTCAAGCACACCGCCGGAGTGGCCGACAAGATCACCATCTGCCGGGCGATGAGTCACGGCGAGGCCGACCACGACCGCGGCGTCCACAACATGTTCACCGGATACCGACCGAGTCCCGCCATCCAGTACCCCAGCCTCGGGAGCGTGGTCAGCCACGAACTGGGCGGTCGCAACGACCTACCCCCCTATGTCTGCATCCCGCAGCAGCCCAACAGCCACGCGGGAACCGGCTATCTCAGCACCCGATTCGCCCCGTTCAGCATCGGCAGCGATCCGGCCCGGAAGGATTTCCAGGTGCGTGATCTCGCCCTCCCCAAGGGGGTCGATGGACCCCGCTTCGCCCGCCGTCGACGGATGCTCGACGCGGTCAACGACTACTTCCGTCAGCTCGAATCGGCCGACTCCCTCGACGCCGTCGATCGCTTCTACCACGAAGCCTACGCCCTGATCGGTTCGAAGAAAGCGCGAGCGGCCTTCGATCTGGCGGCCGAACCCAAAAAGCTGCGAACGGAATATGGAATGCACTCCGCCGGACAACGTATGCTCCTCGCCCGCCGCCTGGTCGAAGCCGGGGTCCGCTTCGTCTCGATGACCTACGGCAGCTGGGACATGCACGACAAGATCGAAGCGGGCATGAAGAAACAGCTGCCTCCGTTCGACCAGGCTTTCGCCGCTCTGATCCGCGACCTCGATCGGCGAGGCCGCCTGGATCGCACCCTGGTCATGGTCACGACCGAGTTCGGACGCTCTCCGAAGATCAACGCCACCGGCGGCCGCGACCACTGGCCACGCGTGTTCTCGATCGCTCTCGCCGGGGGGGGCATCCAGCGTGGACTCGTGTACGGATCCTCCGACCCCACCGGCAACGAACCCGAAGAAAATCCCCTCCCGGTCGAAGACTGGGCCGCAACCGTCTACCACCTGCTGGGGATCGACTTTCAGGGCAAACTTCTCGCACCGGGCGGTCGACCGATCGACATCGTCCGCGGCGGTGCCGTCCGCCGCGATCTACTGATCTAGGGACCCCTCACTGATGACACGCTCCCTATCTACCCCCGTCGGACTCACCCTCCTCGTACTCCTGACCCTCCTCCCTGAGATCCAGGCCGCCTCCCCACTGCTGGAAACGATCTCTCCCCCGGGGGGCCAACGAGGCACCACCCGAACCGTCACCCTGATCGGAGTGCGCCTTGCCGATGCGAAAGCCCTTCTGCTCTACCGTCCGGGGATCGAGACGCTCTCCCTGAAGGTGCTCAACGGCAAGAAGATCCAGGCGACCCTGAAGATCGCCTCGAACGCTCCGATCGGATTCCACCCGATCCGGATCCGAACCGCGACCGGCATCTCCTCCTTGCGACTCTTCAGCGTCGGCTCCCTCCCGGTTCTCACCGAGGTCGAACCCAACGATCCGAAGCGCCCCCAGGCGATTCCTCTCGAACGAACCGTCGAAGGCATCATCACCACCGAAGACGTGGACGTCTTCGGTTTCCAGGCCCGCAAAGGGCAACGCATCCACGTCGAACTGGAGGGATTGCGTCTGGGAAACGGAGCCTTCGATCCCTATCTCGCGATCTACGACGCTCGCGGCTTCGAGGTGGCCACCTGCGACGACTCGGCGCTTCTGGGCCAAGATCCACACGCCGGCTTCACCGCCCAGGAAGATGGAACCTATACCGTCCGGGTGCGCGAAAGCGCCTACCGGGGTGGACCTCGTTGCGCTTACCGACTTCACATCGGCACCTTTCCGCGCCCCACCGCCCTCCTCCCTTCGGGTGGACAACCGGGGGAAACGCTGACCGTCCGGCTTCTGGGGGATCCCCGCGACCTCCCCCCCCAGCAGATCACCCTGCCCGCCGATCCGTTGGCCACCGCCGCACTTCTGCCCCAGGGTGACCAGGGTCTTGCCCCCTCGGCTCTCGCATTGCGCATTTCACCGTTACCCAATCGTACAGAATCCCCGAAGAACGACTCGCGCAAGAACGCTCCGGAAGTGGAGATTCCCGGCGCCATCAACGGGGTCCTCGAGCGACCGGGAGACGTCGACTGGATACGGTTCCAGGCCCGCAAAGGTCAGACCCTCGACATCCAGGTGCATGCCCGAACCCTGGGGTCACCCGTCGACCCCTGGATGGCGATTTTCAAACGCGGTGGAAAGTATCTGGCTGGGAACGACGACGCGCGAGCCGGGATCCCCGACAGCCGCCTCCGATTCCGGGTTCCCGAAACCGGAGCTTACGACCTGGTCCTGCGCGACCTCCTGCGCCGCGGCGGATCCGACTTCGCCTACCGGATCGAGATCGGACCGGCCCGACAAGGGGTCACCCTGGGCATTCCCAAATACGCCCGCAAAGGGCAGACCCGACAGGTAGTCGCCATTCCTCGCGGCGGACGGGTCGCGACCCTGATCACGGTCACTCGCGAGAACGTCAAGGGCGCGATCCGGATCGAGAGCGATCCCCTCCCCAACGGAGTCACCCTGCGAGCCCCGAAGATTCCCGCCAACGTGAACCAGATTCCGGTCGTCTTCGAAGCCACCTCCGGCACCCCGCTCGGGGGAACTCTCCTCCCCCTGACCGGCCATCTGGAGGGATCCAAGAAATCGATTTCGGGACCGTTACGACACCGAGTCGAACTCGCCTACGGCCCTCCCAACAACGCCGTCTACACATCCCACACCGTGAACCGTCTCGCTGTGGGGATCGTGAAGCCCCACCCCATTCTTCTCGACCTGGTAGCTCCGAAGGCACCTCTCTCTCGAAGCGGAGCCATGAACCTCAAATTGAGGATCGAAAGGCGTGACGGATTTCAGGGCAAAGTGATCTGCTCCCTGCTCTTCCGGCCGCCCGGCGTCGGCGCAGGAACCGTGACCTTCGAACCCAAACAGACCGAACGCACTCTGCGCATCAACGCCAACGGCAAGGCCGCCCTCGGACAGTGGCCGCTGGTCGTGGTGGCCAAGATCAATCAGGGTGGGGACCGCTGGACCTCGTCCAAGATCGAAACCTTGCAGATCGTTTCCCCCTACGCTGGAGTCAAGATTCCGCGTTCTGTCGTGGAGCAGGGCCGATCGATCGAGATCGTCTGCCCGGTCACCGTCCACACTCCCTTCGAAGGATCCGGTACACTCCGCCTGCTCCGGCTTCCCCACGGCACCACAGCCGCTCCTGTCCCCTTTGACGCCCAGACGAAACAGGTCACCTTCCGCATCCAGGCTAGCGCCAAGACGCGGCCCGCCCGATACAAAAACCTCTACTGCCAGGTGAACCTACCCGTGGCGGGAGAACAGGTTTTACACGCGACCGGTCGAGGCGAACTGAGAGTCGATCGCCCACCACGTCGTCCAAAAAACACCGCCAAGAAGCCACCGAAATCCGCTCCCAAACAGCCCGCCAAAGCATCCCCTCTCTCGCGTCTGGAATCTCTCCGCCGAGAAGAGGCCGATCGCAAACAATCCCGAGAACCGACCGCTAAGGGGTCGACACCGTGAGTCTCCCACGCCCCCTTCTACTCGCTCTCCTGATCTTCCTGACCGGGAGCAATGGGGCTGCCGCCGCACCGGGTGGCGAGGGATCGATGACCCTTTACCCCCCAAAAATCCGACTCGATTGGAGTCAAGACAGACAACCGATTGTGGTCCAGTGGACCGCGACCGACGGAACCACTCGCGATATCACCAACAAGGTGACGGCCACCTGGGCCCCGATCGGAGTCGCCGAATTGAAAACGGGACAGATCCTCGCTCGGAAACCGGGTCAGACTCGACTGACCCTGCGATGGAAATCGTTTTCTCTCACCGCACCGGTCACCGTCCGCGGCACCGAACACGAACGTCCGGTTCGGTTCGGTCGAGACATCCTGCCCATCTTCACCCGGGCCGGCTGCAACACCGGCGCCTGTCACGGCACCACGCGCGGTCAGGACGGTTTTCATCTCTCGCTCTTCGGATACGACCCGGCAGGGGACTATCAGCGCCTGACCCGACAGCAACCGGGTCGACGCATCGACCTCGCGGTCCCGGAAAAGAGTCTGCTCTTCGAAAAAGCGGTCGGCCGCGCTTCCCACACCGGAGGCCAACGGTTCGAACCCACCAGCCAGCTGGCTCGCGTCCTCCTGCAGTGGCTTCGCGACGGCGCTCCCGGTGACAACTCGAAATCGCCGCAGGCCCAACGCATCGAGGTCTTCCCTCCGCACATGGTCTTAGAAGGCGAAGGGTCGACCCACCGCGTAATCGTTCGGGTTCACGATTCCGACGGAACCGACCGAGATGTCACCGAACTCGCCTCCTTCCACTCCAATCAGGAGGACGTCGCGCGGATGATGAAACCGGGATGGGTCCGGTCCGGCCAACGAGGCGAGGCGTTCCTTCTGGTCCGATTCGGCACCTTCACCACCGGGATCCCGATCACCGTGCTGCCACCGGGCCCGCCTCCCCCCTTTCCCAGCATCGACGCGAAGGGAGAGATCGATCGCTTCGTCTTTCAGCGCTTACGAACCCTCCGGCTCACGCCTTCAAAGCCGTGTAGCGATTCGGTCTTCCTGCGCCGAGCGCACCTCGACCTGATCGGCCTTCTTCCCACGCCGGAACGAACCCGCGCCTTCCTCGCCGACCCGCGTCCCGACCGCCGGGCCCGCCTGATCGACGAACTGCTTCAGCGCAGCGAATTCGTCGACCTCTGGGTTCTCAAATGGGCCGAACGCCTCCAGATCCGCTCCAGCAACAAAGTCAGCTACAAAGCCACCCTGCTCTACCACGAGTGGCTTCGAGAACGCATCGCGAACAACATCCCTCTCAACCAGATCGTCCGGGAACTCCTGACGGCCCAGGGCGGCACCTTCTCCAACCCGGCGACCAATTTCTTCCAGGCCGATACCGACACCCTCAAGATCGCGGAGAACACGGCCCAGCTCTTTCTCGGACAACGCATCCAGTGCGCTCGCTGTCACAACCATCCCTTCGATCGCTGGACCCAGAACGATTACTACGGATTCGCCGCCTTCTTCAGCCGTATCAACCGTAAAAAGGGACAGGATCCGAGAGAGACCGTTCTTCTTTCCGGCAGTCGTCGAGAGGTGAAGCACCCGGTGACGGGAAAACCGATGGCCCCCAAATTCCTGGGAGGCGCCCATCCCAACCTCAAGGGAAAGGACCGTCGACAAGTCCTGGCCCAGTGGCTGACCAGCCCCGACAATCTCGACTTCGCCCGCCACCAGGCCAATTTCATCTGGGCTCATTTTTTCGGTCGAGGCCTCGTCGATCCGGTGGATGATGTCCGGATCAGCAATCCCCCCAGCCACCCCGAACTCCTGGACGCCCTGGCCAGAAAGCTCTCGGAGACTCGTTACGATCTACGGGGCTTCATTCGAGACCTCTGCAACTCCAAGGCCTACCAACTCTCCACCCAGACGAACTCCTGCAACGCCCACGACCAGCGAAACCTGAGCCATGCGCTGATCCGTCGGATCGGAGCCGAGGTGCTCCTCGACTGCCTGAGCCAGGTCACCGGAGCTCCGAACAAGTTCCAGGGACTTCCTCGCGGGGCGCGAGCGGTCCGCATCGCCGACGGCAAAGTGTCCTCCCACTTCCTCAAAACCTTCGGGCGCTCCTCTCGAGAGACCGTCTGCACCTGCGAGGTACGCACCGACCCGAATTTGTCGCAGGCTCTACACCTGATCAACGGCAAGACGGTCAGCGACAAAATCCGGATCGGCCGCCGGATCGAACAACTCCTCGAGGCCAAAACGTCCCCGCAGAAGATCGTGATCGATCTTTATCTTCGATGCCTCTGCCGAGAACCAACGGCCAAAGAGATGACCGCGATCCAGACCGAACTCCAGCGATCGAAGAACCCTCTCCCCGTTCTCCAGGACCTTTTTTGGGCCCTGCTCAATTCACGAGAATTTCTGTTCAATCACTGATCCAGACGACATTTCGGTTTCGAACGACTGAACCGCTCCCACCCTTGACAGATATTGGCATCGATTTCAGGATGTAGCTTGAGGGGCCACTGCTCCCTGGTGGATAAGAAACCGTTTCACATATAGAGATCCGAACATGTCCAACCTCCCT
>JASMLP010000064.1 GCA_030748635.1 Planctomycetota bacterium | reverse complement strand
TTCGCGGATCCGGAGCTTTTCCAGGATCCGTTCGCGCGCTTTCTGGTCCTCGAGTTCGGCCGGGGAGTGGTCCAGGAATTCCGCGCCGGTTCGGAGCGCTTCTTGTTCGTAGGCGGTGGTCAGACGGTCGTGACAGAAGAGGAAGATGTTCTGAAGAATCGAGGCCACCGGGACGCCGAGCAAGGCTCCCAGAAGTCCATAGGAGTGCTCTCCGGCGATGAGCGCGAAGAGAACGAGAACTGGATGGATGTTGGCGTGGGAACCGATGATCTTCGGGTTTAGAACATAGGCTTCCAGGGCGTGGATAGCCGCGATCCATGCGAGGATGACGGCTCCGGCGAGATGCCCTCCCATTCCATCGGGAGTCACGGTGCCGATTACGACGCAAGGGATGGTGGAGAGGACGGTGCCGAAGACCGGAATCAGGGAGAAGCAGGTGGCAACAATGGTGAGAATCAAGGCGAAGGGGATACCGAAAATCCACAGTCCGATTCCGGTGAGTGAACCGTTAACCAGGCAGATCACGATTTGACCGCGGATGATTCCCGAAAGTCCTGTGTTGATCTCACCCAGCAGTTCAGAAAGGTCATCCTGAAATGAGGAAGGAAAGAGGCCGTAGATGAAACGGAGAATGCCCCGGGAGTCGATGGAGATGAACGCGCCGACCATGAGGATGATGACCAGGAGAAAAAGCCCTTTGAAGAGCATGACAAAGGCTGGGACCGCGATGTTACTGATCAGTTGGTAAGCGTTACTGATCCCCCAGGACTGAAGCTTCTTCGGCCCCTCGCGTTCGACCCATTCATAGGCGGCAATACCGTATTTTCGGGTCAGGGATCTTGGTGTGATCGAGTCGGACTTTTGCTCGCCCGATCCGTCACGATCTTCCGTTGTTGAAGTCGCTGGCTGCTCCTTGTCGTCGATCGAACTCTTTCGAGTTTGTTTTTCGGTCTCGCTTCGGGCCTGTTCGACCCATTCTTCGACGGATTGTCGGACTTTAGGCCATTCGTTGGTGACCGAATCTTTGATGGTCACCACCATCGGGGGGATTGCGTAGATGGCGAAAACAGAAACCAGAAAGAAGAACGCGAGATAAATGCAGACGACACTCACCCATCGAGGAGTGGGGGCATTGATGATCGGGATGAAGGAGTTGCGTTGCATCCAGGTGACGAGAGGGTCGATGACGTAAGCCACGACAAGCGCCAAGATGAACGGCAGCATGACGCCTCGAAACGACATGGCAACCGCAATCAGGGCTGCGACCATGCCCAGGACCATGATCAGTCTGAACCAGGGGTTGGCGAAGGAGAGAAAACGACTTCTTTCCGGGGTTGGAGACGGAGATATGTTCATGGGTGTTGAGGGTCAGGTTGTCGGGAAAAATTCGGCCTGGATCACAATTCGATTTTCAAGCCTGCGCATTATACTGACGAAGGGGTCGCTGGCGATGGGGTGGGGGTGTGATTCAGGGAGGGAAAAGCCGGTATTCGTTCGAAACAGAGAATTCGGAAAAGATCGTAAAAAGACATCTTGTAGGTGTCGCGAAGTTCGAGTGTGGGGGGAATCGACAGGTCGGAGACTCGCAGATCCATGCGCCATCCGAACCGTTTACAAATCGGGTCGAGGGAGTGTTCCATCCATCCGATGAATCGGTTTTCGCTTCGGAAGTGATTGACCGAGACGATCTGTCCGCCGATGCGGCAGACACGGGCGAGTTCGCTCAAGACGTGATCCGGATTCTCCACCACGGTGAGCATGAAACCGGCAAGAACCGCGTCGAATTGGCCGGAATGGGCCTGGACATTCGAAGCGTCCATCTCTTCGATCTGGATATGGTCGAGTCCTAAAACTTCTTTTTTTCGTCGAGCGTGGCGAAGCATCTCCGGACAGATGTCGATGGCCAGCACCTCGCAGTCTCGAGGGTAGTGGGCAAAACTGAGGCCGGTTCCGACTCCCACTTCGAGAACCTTGCTCCCCGGGGATAGTTTTAGATTGGAGACCGCTTCACGGACTCGGGATTCGAAAAACCGGGCAAAAACACGATCGTACATGTCCGCGTAGGACGCATAGATCTGACGCACCTCTTTTGGCTTGAGCATGACACACTCCGCGATGAAACCGGGTTAGCGAGGTCAGGGTTCTTGTTGATGGCGGAAAACGATTGGACTGAAAAAAAGGGGGGTGAACAGGGGACGGTTGGCCGGTCCGGTTCTTGCGATGCGGGCCGGCCTCGTGAAAAGTTACGCGATCGCTTCGGAAGAGATGCCGGCTGCGCGTGCGAGTTCTTCAGCCCGATCGGTTTTTTCCCAGGTAAATTCGGGAAGTTCTCGTCCGAAGTGGCCGTGACGGGCTGTTTCCTTGTAAATCGGCCGGAGCAGATCGAGCGTCTCGATGATGGCGGCGGGACGCAGGTCGAAATGTTCGCGGATCAGTTTCTCGATGGTCGAGTCGGGAACCTGTCCGGTTCCTTCGGTGTCGACAAGGATCGAAACCGGTTGAGCCACTCCGATGGCGTAAGCCACCTGGACCTCGCAGCGGTCGGCCAGGCCCGCGGCAACGATGTTCTTGGCCACGTAACGGCCCATGTAGCTGGCGCTTCGGTCCACCTTGCTCGGGTCCTTACCGCTGAAGGCTCCCCCGCCGTGACTTCCCATCCCACCGTACGTGTCGACGATGATCTTCCTGCCGGTCAAACCGCAGTCCGCCTTGGGGCCGCCTTCGACGAATCGACCGGTTGGATTGATGTGGATGATGGTTTGGTCGTCGATCAGTTCCGGAGGAAGAATCGAGCGGATGATCTTCTCTTCAACCTCTTTTTGGAGCACATCATGGGCGACTTCATCGTCGTGTTGGACGGAGAGGACGACCGTGTGGATCCGGTGGGGAAGGCCGTTGGCGTATTCCACTGTGACCTGTCCTTTGCCATCGGGACGGAGGAAGCTGATTTCTCCACTTCGGCGGACATCGGCCATCCGTTCCATCATTCGGTGAGAGAGTTGAATGGGCATCGGCATCAGGACCGCGGTTTCCCGGCAGGCGTAACCGAACATCAGTCCCTGGTCGCCCGCTCCCTGGTCTTTGTAGAGCCCTTCGCCTTCGGTGACCCCCTGGGAGATATCTGGCGATTGCTTGTCGATCGAGGTCAGGACTGAGCAAGTATTGAAGTCAAAGCCCATCGAAGAGTCGCTGTAGCCGATCTCTTCGACGGTGTTTCGGACGATCTTGGGGATATCCACGTAGCAGGTGGTGGTGATCTCTCCCGCGACGAGAACGAGTCCCGTGGTGACCAAGGTTTCGCAGGCGACTCGGGCATTGCGATCTTGACTGAGGATGGCGTCGAGAACCGCGTCGGAGATCTGGTCAGCGACCTTGTCTGGATGGCCCATGCCTACCGACTCGGAAGTGTAAAGATGTGTTTGGTTGGCCATGATGTTTTCGTCCTTTGTCATTGCGATCAATGGATAGGTTTGTTTTTTTTGGGCAGTGAACCCCGACTCGAAAGAGTCGGGGTGAGAATATTCGAAATGCGAGAGGCGTTTTCGGCCGAGGCGCCCCTGAGTTCGGTCAAGGTCTCTCGTCCGCGGTTTCCCATCCTGTGCCGGGCGTTGGGGTCTTGCAGCAGGTGGGTCAGGTGGGTTTCCAGTTCAGATGAATCCCGCGTGACTAGCAGACCTCCGGCATCTCGGAGTCGCTCGACCTCCTCCTTGAAGTTCCGGTAGGAGGGGCCGATCAGGACCGGTTTGCCGGCTCCGGCCGGTTCGAGGACATTCTGCCCACCGTGATCGATGAGGCTGCCACCGATAAAAACGAGATCGGCCAGACAGTAGAGTTTTCCGAGTTCTCCGATCGTATCCACGAGGAAGATGGAGGGGGTCGGAGATTTTTTCTCCGAGTTGGAACCGGAGTTCAGTTGCCACCGGGATCTTCGAAGGACGGGATGCCCTCTTTCCTCGATCCGCTTGGTGAGATCGGCGGCTCGCTCGGGGTGTCGGGGAACAAGGATAAGGCGTAGCCCGGGATCGGTTTTGCGAAGAGATTCATAGATCTCCACCAGGGCCAATTCCTCGGGTTCGTGCGTACTCCCCGCGAGGAGGATCGGTTCGGTGGGATCAAATCCGTACTCTTTTCGGAGTGAGTGAGCTGCTTCGGCCAGGATGGGGGCCGGAAGATTGTCATACTTCATGTTCCCGGTGGTCTGGATGAACCTCTCGCGAACTCCTAGGGAACGAAATCGTTCCCCGTAGATCGGGTTCTGCACGAGGACCATCCGGATCGGTTCCAGGAAGCGTTTCATCAAAGGCCGGATACGCTGATATCCCCGAAAAGAGGTTTCAGAGAGTCGTCCATTGGCCACAAAGACCGGAAGGGCTCGTCGTCGGGCTTCTTCGAGAAAAGCCGGCCAGACCTCGAGTTCCATCAGCACCACGGCATCGGGTCGGATTCGTTGAAAGGTGGAGTGAACCGCACGCGTAAAGTCGTACGGAAAATAGAACACCTGATGACGCTCGCCAAAGTGTTGGTGGGCGATTTGCTGTCCCGTTCTGGTGGTCGTGCTGATCACGATCTCCCAGTCCGGAAGAGTGCGAAGTAGTTCGGTGACGAACTGGCGAGCGGCGAGGACTTCACCCACGCTGACTCCGTGCAACCAGAGGCAAGGGGCTTTTCCGGCTCGCGGAGGCACCCAACCGAGACGTTCTCGCAGTCCGTGTCGGTACTTCTCGGTGGCGAACAATTTATAGAGTGTATAAGGGAACGCCGCGAGGAGCAGAAAAAGGTAGACCCAATCGAGAATCAGAGGCCACCCACGCCGCCCTTCTCTTCGGGGGCGGATGGATTCGGATGTCCATGGGATCTCGACGGTCGACATGTTCTTTCTACGCACGGTCTCCACCTGGACCGGGACTCCTGGAGGAAAAGGGGCGAAGTCTAAGTCCTTCTCCCTTTTGGGTCAAGGTAATGACTCGAAGCTGTTTTCCCATCGGGGCGGAAGGTGTGAGGAAGGGGCGGTTGAAAGGGGGAGTTTCGGTCCGCTGATTTGGGGTCCGATGGGCATGAACGGACCTGCGGCGCAGGCGTTTAGGGAGGCGGTGGGGGCGAGGACAGGGTAGAATAGCGCAACACCAACGAGGACCCTACCGAAGGACGGGGGCGCGAATGACGAAATCAGTGGGGCCAGGTATCTGGAGCGTGGAAGATCTCACTACGGCCGTTGCTGAAGGGACGATCGAAACGGTGATGGTCGCCTTTCCCGATCTCTACGGTCGTTTGATGGGGAAACGGTTCGAAGCCCGCTTTTTTCTCGATTCGGTGGTGAAGGCCGGAACTCACGGTTGCAACTATCTGCTCACGGTGGACATGGAGATGGAGCCGATTCCCGGGTACGCATCGGCAAACTGGGAAAAAGGTTATGGCGATTTTCATCTGGTTCCGGATCTGAGTAGCTTGCGTCCGGCGACCTGGTTGGATCGGACGGCGCTGGTTCTTTGCGATCTGGAAGATTCAGGGAGCCATGAGCGGGTGGTGGAGGCGCCGCGCTCGATACTCAGAAATCAGTTGGAACGGACGGCGGCACGTGATCTGACCGTGCTGACGGCCTCCGAACTCGAGTACTACATCTATCGGGAGTCGTATCGGGATCTGGCGCGCCAGGGGTTCACGGGTCTCGAACCCGCCGGTTGGTATATCGAGGATTATCATTTACTGCAGGGAACTCGGGTCGAAGATCTAAATGCCCCGGCTCGACGGCATCTGGGAATGTCTGGAATTCCCGTGGAATCGACCAAGGGGGAGTGGGGTTTGGGGCAACACGAGATCAATGTGCAGTATTCCGAATGTCTGGAGATGGCCGATCGACAGACCTTGATCAAGCAGTGCTTCAAGGACCTTGCCGGTTCTTTGGGTGTGAGTGTGACTTTCATGGCCAAGGTTTCCGCCGCCGGGGCGGGGTCGAGTTGTCATCTCCACCTGAGTCTCTGGAATGGGGAGAACAATCTTTTCGATGGAGACGGTGCGCTCGGGTCGGTTCGTTGCAGCGACACGTTTCGTTGGTTTCTCGGGGGCTGGATGGAGCATGTTGAAGAGTTGATGGTTTGGTATGCGCCGACGGTCAATTCTTATAAGCGTTTTCAATCCCTCTCGTGGGCTCCGACTCGGATCGCCTGGAGTCCAGACAATCGTACGGCTGGATTTCGTATCGTCGGCGAGGGCAAGAGTCTGCGGATCGAGTGTCGGATTCCGGGGGCGGACTGCAATCCTTATCTCGCGTACGCGGCTGCGTTGGCATCCGGGCTCGACGGGATCGAACGCAAGATCGAACCTCCCGACGCTTTTCAGGGAAACGTGTATTCATCTCAAAATACGAAACGGGTTCCGAGCACACTGCGCGATGCGACGGAGCGTTTTGAAAAGAGCGTGTTCGCCCGGGAGACTTTTGGGGACGACGTGGTCGAACACTACGCTCATTTCTTTCGAACCGAGCAGGCTCTTTACGATCGATCGGTCACGGATTGGGAGCGGATTCGTTATTTCGAGCGGATCTGATCGTTTGTATGGAGACCTTGGATAAAGCTTATGAGTGAGGATCATGGAAGCGAGATTCGGCGGTCCCTCTCTCCGCTGATCGGTCTGACTAGCTATGGGGTCGATGATCGAGGGCGGGTGAATCTGCCCCAGGAATACGTATCCGCCGTGGTCCGAGCGGGGGGCATGCCCGTTCTCATCCCTCCTGGCCAGCCGGATCTGGATGCCCTGCTCGAACGGGTCGACGGGTTTCTTCTCGCAGGAGGTGGGGATCTACACCCTCGCTGGTATGGCGGGAGAGAGCATTTGACCCTGTACGGATTGAATGAGGAGCGAGACCGGACAGAACTGGATCTGGCCCGTCGCGTACTCGAAGAAAGACGACCGACTTTTGCCATCTGTCGGGGTTTGCAGGTGGTGAATGTGGCTCTGGGCGGATCTTTGCATGTGCACCTCCCCGATGTCTTTGGGGAATCGGTTTTGCATCGGGCTCCCCCACGAGAACCGATTCCCCACTCGATTCGGGTCGATCCGGAATCCAGTCTGTTCCGGTACATGAGAAGCGGTCAGATCGAACCGATGTCCTGGCATCACCAGGCGCTCGACGAGTTGGCTCCCGGGTTGCGACCTGTGGCCTGGGCTGCCGACGAGGTGGTCGAAGCGGTGGAGCGCGAAGGTCACGAGTCGTTTCTCGGGGTGCAGTGGCATCCGGAACTGACCGCGTCAGAAGATCCGACCCAGCATCGTCTTTTTGAAGAGTTTTTGCGTCAGGTGCGACGTTCCATGATCGGTCGGCAGGGGATTCGCGGTTGAGATCTCGAGCCAGGAGCGGGGAGTGGATGGAGTCGAAGGGGACGATGGCATAGACTGCCTGAAGAATAGAAAAAGGGGCGGGTGCCTCTTTGTTCCTCGGAGGCGATAATTTAGGAGCGACTCGATGCGACTCGAAGACAAGGTGGCGCTCATTACAGGAGCTGGAAGTGGGATCGGTCGTCAGGCGGCGGCTCTTTTCGCGCGGGAAGGGGCGGCGGTGACGGTCGTCGACATCGACGAGTATGCGGGAGCCGAAACGGTGCAGGGAATCGAGGAGGCTGGGGGCAAAGCCGTTTTTGTGCGGGCCGATGTCTCCGAGGCGGATGATGTCAGGAACATGATCGACCAGGCGGAAAAGACTTTCGGCAAGTTGAACGTTCTCTTCAACAACGCAGGAATCATGCACGGTGACGACGCCGATGCAATTTCTACCTCCGAGGAGATCTGGGAGCGAACCCTATCCATCAACCTCAAAGGGGTTTTCTACGGCTGCAAGTTCGGAATCCCCGCCTTGCAGCGGGCTGGGGGAGGGGCGGTGATCAATACCGCTTCGTTTGTCGCGCTCATGGGGGCGGCCACCCCACAGATCGCATACACCGCGTCCAAGGGAGGGGTGGTGGCGATGAGTCGAGAATTGGCCGTGATTCATGCTCGGGAAGGCATTCGGGTCAACGCTCTTTGCCCCGGGCCGCTGCGTACGAAGCTTTTGATGGATTACCTCGACACGGAGGAGAAAAAGCAGCGTCGGTTGGTCCATGTGCCGATGGGGCGTTTTGGGGAGGCGTTCGAGGTCGCGCAGGCGGCCCTCTTTTTGGCCTCCGAGGAGTCCAGTTTTATTACCGGAACCGAGCTTGTGATCGACGGCGGGATCACCGCGGCCTACGTGACTCCGCAATGAATGGGCAGGGGTTTTATCCTTCCGATTTTCTGGGAGAACGCGATGAGTGATCGTCGAGACGGCTTTGCTCGATACGAAGAGGTGTCGGGAGATTATCTGGAACAGCGAAGTCTCGAGAAGAAGGCTGGCTGGGTCCTTCTGTGGGCGTTGGGAGTCGGGGCCGTGATCTCCGGCGATTACTTCGGGTGGAACTTCGGTCTCGCGGTCGGCGGTTTCTGGGGATTGGCCGTCGCGACTTTTGCGATGGCGATCATGTATATCTGCATGGTCTTTTCGATCGCTGAACTCTCCACCGCGTTGCCCTATGCCGGAGGGTTCTATTCGTTTGTTCGCAACGCCCTGGGGCCGACTTGGGGGTTCGTTTGCGGAGTGACCGACACGATCGAATATGTGGTGACTCCGGCAGTGATTGTGGTCGGGATCGGAGGGCTTTTGAAAACCCTCGTTTATGGAACCGGGGGAGAGGCTCCTCTACTCTTCACCTTCGGAAGCTGGTTTCTGGCCTACGGGCTTTTCGTCTGGATCAATATTCGAGGAGTGGAACTCACGCTCAAGGTGGGGCTGGTGGTGACGGCTCTGGCGGCCGCAGTTCTGGTCGTCTTCTATGTCAGCGCGATCGCGACGGGATCTTTCGATTCAGATCTTCTCTTCAATATCCCCGCCACGGAGGGACACACTTCGGAGGGACTTCCCTTCGGGCTCCACGGGATCTTTTCGGCTCTGCCCTTTGCCATCTGGTTCTACCTGGCGATCGAACAGTTGCCGCTAGCCGCCGAGGAGAGTCACGATGTGGTGCGCGACATGCCCCGGGCTCTGTTGCTGGGAATCTTGACTCTGCTGGCTCTGTCCATTTTTACTCTGGTTCTTAACACCGGGGTCGGTGGAGGCGCTCTGGTCATGGGCAAGAGTGAAGCGCCGCTGGCCGACGGTTTTCAAGCGGTCTTCGGTTCGGGTGCGACCACGACTGTGTTGACTCTCATCGCTTTGACCGGTCTGGTGGCCAGTTTTCACACCATCATTTACGCGTATGGGCGAGTTCTCTTTTCGCTATCTCGGGCGGGCTATTTCCCGCGTTGGATCTCGGTGGTGAACCGACATCGGACTCCACAGAGAGCCTTGCTCCTGGGAGCTGGGGTCGGTTTGGGGTGCGCCACGGTTCTCCACTTTTTCGCAACGAAAGCGGTGGGAGCGGCTCTGCTCAATATGGCAGTTTTCGGGGCTGTGATTTCCTATCTGCTGGTGATGGTCAGCTTTATCGTTCTTCGGTTTCGGAGGCCAGAGCTGGACCGACCTTATCGAAGTCCTCTGGGGATTCCCGGCGCCGCACTCGGCGCTGTCCTCTCTCTGGTCGCTCTTTTCGCCTGTTTTGCCAACCAGGAATTTCGTCCCGCTGTGATCGGAACGGCGATTTTCCTGGTTTTGTGCATGATCTACTATCTCGCCTACAGTCGGAGCCGACTGGTGGCGCAGGCTCCGGAAGAGGAGATCGCGTTGGTGACTCGAGGAGAGCGAGAACTCTCCGGTGAGGGGGAAGCTGGCGCTTGATGTGGGGCGAGCTATCGACGTCGCATGAGTTGTGGAGATCGCACCGCGCCTCGAAAGCTCCACCCCATGCCGTAGAATCGAACCGACCGCAGCTGAACCTTCTCACCCAGATCGAGATCGAAGGTGACTGGAGTCCAGGTCCCTCGGCGTACCTGGGTGACGTTGCGGTGTCGGTTGCGATTGGGTTCACAGAGAAAGCCGTGGGTCCAGGACTGGAACCGTCCCTCTTTGTCGATGTAATCGATGCGGATTTTAACCGGGTATTCACCGGTCCCCCGGCCTCGTCCCGAGCCCCGCAGCGAATATCCATCGACCCGGACCTGGAGACTCATGTGAAGCTTTCCGGAAGTGCTTCGGTCCATTCGCTGGACCACTCCCGCCGTCCCGCAGTCCGGGCGGGATGTTCGGGACCAGGAAAATTCTTCTTTATCGATTCGTATCCACGTTTCACAGGGGACGTTGCTCTGCTGAAATTCTTCCCACTGCCGACCGAGAAGATTGGGGTCTGCTTCGATCGTGAAGAGGATCAGGGTGAGGATCGTCGGGGTCAGAAGCATGAAAAGTGTCCGGAAAGAATTGCTCTGGAAGTGGCTCCGGTGAGTATAGAAGATCTTGTTCCCAAGCCGCTACTTCGATTTGAACCGGACGGTTTTGGGAAGATCGGACTTTTCCCGGGGGCGGTCTTGCGTACCATGGGATGTCATCATGACCTATGAGCGAACATCGGTGGCGGCTCCTCGTCTTGCGGGAATTTCCCTGCGACTCTTTGCATGGTGGGTGGAGAGGCCGATTCTGGGGTGGGCGATACGCAAGATATTGGCCAAGCAAGCCGGATTCACTGCGCTGGGTGAGCAAGAATCTGAGTGTATTCCCCTCTGGGCTCCCCTTCATTCGATTCCTGAATCCTCGTCCGGAGAGCGGACGGATCCGGCCAAACTGGCTGAGTGGGCAGCCGGATTGGAGGCCGGGAGCGATACGGGATTTCGTTTCGAGACCATCCAGGATTTTCGGCAGCAGTACCTTTCGGGTCGGTCCACGCCGCTGGATCTGGCCGGGGCCTTTCTGGCCGCGGTGGAGCGCAGTGCGGATGGGGTGATGCCGATGGGTATCTTCGTGAATCAGTACGCAGACGATCTTTTGCGCCAGGCCGAAGCTTCGACGGATCGATATCGTCGAGGGGAATCGTTGGGACCGTTAGATGGGGTGCCGGTGGCGGTCAAGGATGAACTGGATCAGATCGCTTATCCGACCACGGCGGGAACCCGGGTTTTCGGGAAAGAAGTGGCCACCCGGGACGCGACCTCGGTGGCTCGACTGCGAGCAGCTGGAGCTCTCCTGGTCGGAAAGACGAATATGCATGAATTGGGGGCCGGGGTGACCGGCCTCAATCCTCATCACGGCCCGGCGCGTAATCCGTACGATCCGACCCGGCTTACCGGGGGCTCCTCGAGCGCCACCGCCGCTTCGGTGGCAGCTGGACTCTGTCCGGTCGCGATCGGTTGTGACGGGGGGGGGTCGATTCGGATTCCGGCCAGCCTTTGCGGTATTGTCGGACTCAAGGCCACTTTTGGGCGGGTCAGTGAGCATGGGGCTTTTCCTCTTTGCTGGAGTGTTGGGCATGTGGGGCCTTTTGGGGCGACTGCTCGGGACGCGGCGACTGCCTACGCACTGATCGCCGGCCCCGACCCTTCCGATCCGCACACACACCATGGACCGGATGTGGAGTTGAGTGGGTTCGAGGACCGCAGTCTTGCCGGGGTGCGCCTGGGATGGTATGGCCCCTGGTTCGAGGATGCCGATTCCGATGTGGTGAGATCTTGTCGTGAACATCTCGAATTTCTCGCTTCACTCGGGGCGGAGATCGTGGAGGTCGAGGTGCCGCGCCTCGATCGAGCTCGCGTGGTTCATCTGGTGACGATCGTAAGTGAGATGTGCGCCGGGCGTAGGAGCGACTATCTACGTTTCCGAAGACAATTCGGTCACGATATCCGGGTAAGCCTGGCGATCGGATATTCCCTGACCGGCGCGGATTATGTTCACGCACTTCGACACCGTCGGGACATTTTCGATACCCTGGAGAGGATTCTCGGCACTGTCGATGGAATCATCACGCCTAGTACCGCTTGCACCGCCCCGACGATTCCTCTCGATGGACTTGCGACGGGCGAAACGAATCTGGAGCGTCTCGACAACCTGATGCGTTTTGCCCCGATTCCGAATCTGACCGGACACCCGGCCATCTCCTTCCCGGTTGGGTACGATTCTGACGGGTTACCGATCGGTTGTCAGGTCATCGGGCGCGCCTGGAGCGAGTCGTTTCTGCTCCGGCTTGCTCACCTTTCCGAGGCCGTTTGCGAGCGGAGAAAACCTGTTTTTCATGAGGCGATTTTGGCTTCGATTTCGAACACCTCGGAGTCTTCAGGTCGCGTGGGGTCCGGTTCTGAGGGGTTTTCCCATGGCGCTGGGATGTCTTCGTGACGGGTGAATCCGCGGATAGCCCGAAAGAAGGTTGGGAGGAAGATTTCGGTCGGGCCTACGATCTCGCGGAACGCTGTCACTATCTCTCCGCTGTTCGGTTGGCTCAGGAGAATTCTCGGCTTGCCCGCGAGAAAGGAGAAATTCTTCCTTTTCTCTGGAATCAGAACGCGATTATGGGGTGGGCGCTTCATCTGCTCGACCCGGTTGTGGCCCGACAGGCTATTTTTTCGGTCAAAGAACTGGTTGAGAGTGAAGGGTGTGCCCGAGCTTTTCAGGCCGATCTGCCGGAAGAGGAATATCGGGGTTTCGCCGCCTGGATTTCCCCCTGTATTCACGACCACCTCGTTGGGGTGCAAGCGCTGGTTGAAGGTGAGAACTCCGGCGGGATGATCGAGTCGATTTCGGCGGGGGTCGAAGTCTGTCACGAGGTGGATAAAATCCGCTGTGTCTACTGTTTCCGGAGCCGGGATATTCGGCGTTTTCTGGCCTCGGGAGATGTGGAGATGGCTCTGCATCGTGTGCGGATGCAGCGCGAGATCGGGCCGGATATCGCGATCTCCGATCAGCGTTGGCACGGGTTGATCGAAGGGGCCAAAATTCATCTGCTCTACGGTCGCAGCGAGGAGGCGCTCCGATTGTGTCGGGAGGCTCTGGAGCAGGAGGAGGCTTTCGATACTCCTCTCTTTGCTCGGATTCGGCTTCGATTGCTCACTCGTCAAGTTCGACTTTTTTTGGATCAGCCCGATCTTGTACCTGGTGAAGACGCGCTTGATCCGGAAAGCGCGGTACCGAGGGGTGAATTCCCTCGTGGCGATCTTCAGGTCGATCTCTGGAAGAGTGTCTCAGCTCTTCATGAGGGAGACCACGATTTGGCGGAGACGCTCCTGATAGACTGGGATCGCCGACTGCGGGATCAACACTGCTGGGCTCTCTGGTTCGAGGTGCGCTTGCGACGCATTGCTGTGGCTCGTATTCGTGGAGATCAGGACTCTCTGGCTCCTCTGGTCGACCCGATCGAGCGGCGGGCTCGGTCCGCGCGAGACTGGCTTACTCGAACGCGTCTTCATCAGCTTGTGGATCCTCTGAGACCTCCCGACCCGCTGGCTCGGGTGAGGCCGCTGGAAGAAGAATTTCCGGGAGATCGGATCGAAGGGCTGGGTGAGGAGTCGGAAGTTCAGCATCGATCCGGTTCTCTCCAGGAAGAGACTCGATACTGGGTCGATCGCGTGGCGGAAAGAGAACAGGAAGGATCGATGTCGGGTTTTCAGGATTTCGAGCGATTTCTGGCCCTCGATCCGGCCACGGTGGTGAATTCGCAGGACGCGGTGGCTCTTCTGGGGGTGGGGGAAAAGCTTTTCGAGCAGTTGCTGCTCTTGGATCGGGCGACACTTTCCGAGTCTTCTTCGGAAACCGAAAATTCGGTTCCCGATCCGATGTTGGCCCAGTGGCGCAAACGGAGTCAGGCGCTCTGGAGTTGGGGAGAGCAGTTGCTGGAATCGTTCGGTGAGGATCCGGCCGTTTCGAGTCGGTTGGCGGGAATGGGTTGGAGGCTTGGGGGCGAGCCTCAGGATCCGTTCGATCCGGATATCCCCGAAGATCGTCTGGAGCAGCTCTTCGGGCAGGCGCTGGAGCGAGTGAATCCAGATGAATCCGTGCATTTCCTGCGAGCGGGTTGTTATTACCTGACCCGGGGCCGAGTGGCGGAGGCTGAGGAAGCGTTTGCGCGGGGGTGGTGTCTCGACCGAACCGATGCGTTTGTCGCCAATGAACTGGTGGATTGTTATCACCAAACCGGTCGAACGAGAGACGCGATTCAGGTGGTCGAACTGTCTATGCAAGCAGGATGTGTGGACTGGGCGTTGAACTGGAACGGGGTTTTTCTGGCCGCATCGCTGGAAGAATGGGAACTTCTGCGTGGGTTTGCGAGAAGTTTCGAGGAGCAATTTCCCGATTCCCGCTGGATCCCTTTTTACCAGGTGATGGTGGCGATCGGTCTGGATCAGGTTCGTGAGAATGCCCAAGAGATTGAACTCGCTCTCGCGGAGGAGGAGAGGCGATTGGCCATCTCTCTTCAGAAGGCGGACTTCGAGCCGGTCGGAGAGATGGAAACATCGGTGACGCTGGGGCTTCGTGTTCACCTGGAGATTTCACGAGCGGTGGTAGCCAGTCGCCTGGGGGATCTGGAGGTCTATCGAGAGCATCTGGATCGTGTTCTGGGAGTTTCGTTTGCCGACTCGGACTCTCTTCAGTTCGAGGGAGTTGATGTTTTGTTCCGATTTTTGTGGGAGTCTCGGTCCGTTCTCCCTGGAGATGATTCACGGCATATTGCCCTGGAAGATCGTCTGTTGGCGACCGGGATGGCGCCTCAAGAGATGTTCGAGGTCATCCGAGTTCGAGGGGAAATTCACCAGTCGACCACGTTCCATGTCGTGACCCTGAAGCAGCCTCTGGATGCCCGTTGGTCGACCTCTTCGGGATGTCTTTTTGGACAGCAAGACTGGACCCACTATCTGGCGACCTGGGGAGTGCTGGCTCCTGGGGCAGAGGAAGCGGTGGAACTTGCGATGTGTTGGCAGGAGCGTTGTTTCCCGCTCGCTGCGGAAGTGGTTTCAGTCCAATCGTATCCCGACTCGGTTGAAGAGGAACCGGGCATCCTTTGGCAGGGAGGACATTACGAGGAGTCCGAATAAGACCTTTGGAGTGTTTTCTCTCTTGGGCTCGAAAGTCAGCGTTTTCGGTTTCGATTCCACCAGTTGTTGATTTCACGCCATTGAACAATCTGAATGCCGTGTCGTTTGATCGTGTCACGGATCTCCGGGTCGAGAAGTAGGTTGTGGTCGTCGATCCGATTTTGAGCCATCCGCGTAATCTTTCGAATTTCCGGCCCTTCGGTCGATGGATGGAAGATGACTTCCGTGACACCGGGCTCGAGGGTTTCGATCAGTTGGAGAAGCCAGGCTTTGCGCTCCTGGTAACCGTGACCGTCGACACTTTCCAGGCGGTCTACGATCGGGAACCCTTGTTTGTCGGCCAGGCGTAGCATGACCTGAGCCAGGCCCTCTAGACCCTTGCTCTTGAGATCCCGGAGAACCTTTCCGGCCGGACGAGGCACCATGGCGACGATATTCTCCTGCCTCGCAACTCTCAGGTAGGTGAGGAAGAAAGAAGCGCTCGAGAAGAGGGTTCCCATGTGGCTGTCCAGGTGGGTCGGCTCGAGGCCTGCGGAACGAGCATGTCGGATCTGGGCTCGGAGTTCGGTTTCCACCTCTTTCCGGTTGCTGTGTTGGAGTACATCCGCGACGTTTTTCCAGAGAAATCCTTCGGGATCGATCAAGCCGGGAACTAAGGCCGGGTCGGATATCGAGGACCATCGGTAGGAAGACCATTCAGCATTCAGGGTGAGGTGGAGTCCGAGGTCGTGATCCGGGTGTTTCTGGGACCATCGGGCCATTTCTTCGAATGCCGGGCAGGGCACCATGACACTCCCCGAGGAGAGAAAACCTCGGGTAAAACCGATTCGAGCCGCCTCATTCGCAGCCCGGCACATGCCCAGATCGTCCCCGTGTAGGATCAGAAGTTTGGAGTCGGAAGGATACCCCATCCGCTCCGAGAGTGTCTGGGCTCCAACGGGCAGGGACAGGATCAGGGCAACGGATAGAAAAAGAGCATCAAGCCTCGGTAGCGGCAAAGACAGCCTCGACTTTTTTCTGGAGTTCGCCGCTCTGGAAGAGTTCCATGGTGATGTCGCATCCACCGATCAGTTCGCCTTTGATGAAGACTTGCGGGGTCGTCGGCCAGCTACTGTATTCGACCAGTGCTGGGCGGACCGAAGGATCGGAGAAGATATCGATACACTCGAAGGGTTTCCCGATCTGATTGAAGACCTCGATGGTGTGATGGCTGAATCCGCACATCGGTTGGTCTTTAGTGCCTTTGGTGAAAAGAATGATCTTGTTGGATTCGACGAGATTTTTGATGTCTTCGGGACTCATTCGTTGTCTCCTTTGGGAATGGAGGTTTCTATTTGGAGTGCGTGGATTTCACGTGTCATGTGTTCACCGACCGCAGCGTAAATCATCTTGTGTTGTTCGATAAGGGATTTTCCCTCAAACGTACTGGAAACGACTCGAACCGCAAAATGGTCCGAGGTGCCGGTCAGATCACGGATCTGAACATCGGCATCAGGGATATGTTTTTCGATCATCTGTTTGACATTATCGGTGCTTAACACAAGAGGGTCTCCAACTGAGAGAGAATTTGGAGATTGTAGGTCCAATTTGTCAAGATTTCCATCCTCAGGGTTCTACCACGTTGACGGCGGCTGGGTTGGTTTCCAGAATCGTGGAGGGGAAACGCTGATGAAATCCCAAGCGTACGACCTGGAAGAGGGAGGGAGCCGGTGTCCGAAGACCCTGAAGCGCAACGAAAACGTGCGTTGATCGATACCGAAATGGACCCTGATTCGGGGAATCCGGGACAAGACCAGGAGGAGACTCGCGAATCTTCTCTTCGGACCCCTTTGCCTCGACCGGGAGCTATTCTGGGTCAGTATCGCATCGTCGAAGTTCTTGGCGCCGGCGGTGTGGGAGAAGTGTTTCGGGCGCACGATACCCAGTTACAGCGAGATGTGGCTCTCAAGGTTTTGCGGGCCTCCTCTTTGCTATCTGCCACGACACAGAAACGATTTGTCCAGGAGGCGCGCGCGGCGGGGCGACTTCGGCATCCAGGTATTGTGGCGGTGCATGAGATCGGTCGCGAAGGGGATCTGGATTTCATCGTCATGGATCTGGTCGAGTGTCGTACGCTCGCTCAGGTTCTTGAAGGGGGCCCGCTCGGGCTGGATCGGGTTCTGGACATCGGCCACGATCTTTCTCAGGCTTTGCAGCACGCTCATGAGGAAGGGGTCTTGCATCGGGATATCAAGCCGGGAAATGTCCTGATTGATGAGGAAGATCGGGTGTATCTAACCGACTTCGGATTGGCCTCGGTTGTGGAGGAGAGTAGCGGTTTGACCGGGACCGGCGAGATCGTGGGGACACCCGCCTATTTCAGTCCGGAGCAGGCGCGGGGGGAGGGAGCGGATGTGCGTTCAGATATCTATTCGCTCGGAGCGGTTCTCTACGAGTGCCTTACCGGAATGCGCCTCTATTCGGCCGGATCTAGCTTGCACATGATCTATCAGATTGCCGACGAATCGATTCAGCCTCCTAAACCTCGAACTCTGAGGCCTCAAGTGCCGCTGGAAGTGGAAGCGATCTGTCTGCACTGCCTGGAGTTCGATTCCGAGCTTCGTTATGCCACAGTCGGGGAGGTGGCCGAGGAGATCGATCGCTATCGAGGCGGCTGGCCGATCGAAGCTCGCTCGGCCAGTCGATGGTACAAATTCCGCAAGTGGGTCAATCGAAACGGCAGTTTCATCATTCTCGCTCAGATCACGATTCTCGTCATGTTGGTGGTCGGATGGATTCGCAGTGTTTTGCAGGTCCAATATTACGACCGATTGAACGAGGCTCGAACGGTCGCTTCGGAAACTTTTATACGTTTCGAGGAGGAGGTCGGTCGTCAACTCGCCCGGTTGGAAAAGAGTTCTGAACAGGAGATCGGGCCTGCTATGAAGGCCCTCGATGGGCTGCTGACTCGGTTGGATCGACGTGGGGTTCGTGCGCACCTTCTGGCGAAGGCTGGAGTGGAAAAACTCTCTCCTCTGGAGCGAGCGCAACTGGCTCAAAGTATTCTGGTCCGGTATGACGAATCCGAGTGGCGTTCTCGGGTCGGTTGGGTGCGAGCCCGGTTACTGGTTTCCTCGGGGCGCTCTCACGAGGCGCGATTGGAACGGGTTCGCGCGTTGGGGGGAGTCGTCGGAGGCGCTTCCGCGGCGCAGATTCTCCACGATCTGACGGTCCAGTTTCTGGTCGAAAACACTCCCGAACGAGCTCGCCGCGTCCTGGAGGCTTGTTTGCCGCTGGAGGAAGTCCCGGTGGATTGGCAGGAGCGGTTGGGCGAGCTCGTGAGGAGGCTGGAAGCTTCGGAGGCGAAAGGGGGGAAACGGAAACTCGAGGTTTCGAGGGTTCGTTTGGGACCTCCTCTTTCGATTTATGCACGTCAGTTGAGGGGGGCGACGATTCTCCGGCTCGCAGGATTTCCCGAGGAGGCTTTGGTCGAACTGGAGTCGC
The DNA here is from genome assembly GCA_030748635.1 of Planctomycetota bacterium. Classification (GTDB taxonomy): domain Bacteria; phylum Planctomycetota; class JACQVV01; order JACQVV01; family JASMLP01; genus JASMLP01. The sequence goes on along the minus strand of JASMLP010000064.1, from coordinate 820 downwards.
TACGAGGACGGGATGATTGGGGAGAGATCGGGGACCGGGCCATGGCCCAGTCGGTTCTGGCCTTGGTGGAGTTAGGGCGTATCGAAGAGGCCGAACAGCTTTGTGAATTGGGTGGGGGGCGTTCGGGCCCACTCGCTCACTGGATTTTCCTCGAACAGGCCCGATTGCGATTCATGCTAGAGCAATTCTCTCGATCAGCGGCCTCTTATCGTAGGGCAAGTGAACTGGGAATCGGAGAATCGGCTCGTCGGGAATTGCAGCAGCGTGCTCTTCTCTGTGACCGTCTTGATCGGCTCGAGTTCGCGCCAGTGAGTGAAGATTCTCTGTTTTTCTCTCCCGGTGGGCCTTTGCGATTCAGGTGTCAATCGGCTCTCAAGGGTACGTCCGAAAATTTTCGCGTATTGAAAATTTTTCCGTCGAATTCAGATCAGCCGGTTTGGGTTCTTCGTATGGGGGAGGGGCGCTGTGAGGTCTGGTTCGGTTCCGAACGTGTGGAACGTACGCTACCGGGGAATTTCGGATCGCCGATCCGGGTGCATTTTGCCGCGATGGCCGGTGTCGGTCAGGTTTGCCTGAATTTACGAGACGCTGAGACCGGGCGAATCCTGTTCCAGGTGTACCGAGGCGGTGTGTTCGGTTGGACGTCGGGAAGCTACCGAGTAGAAATGAATCCGCCTGAGTCCTGGAGTCGATTCGAGGTGGGAGTTTCGAGGTGACGGGGCGATCTTCAAGACCGTTGAGGCGGGGCGTATAGGCGCTTCATGGATAGAACTCCGCGGGCCAATCGGGTTCTAGAGAATTCTTGAGTGTCTTTGCCGAA
>JASMLP010000063.1 GCA_030748635.1 Planctomycetota bacterium | reverse complement strand
GCGCTGGGTGGGGCGCTGTTGTTTCTCCTCTGGCCTAGCGCTCTTTTCTATTACAACCAAGCGGTTGCCGAGCCGATCACACTGACACTGGTTCTTGGGATGTTGCTGTCCTATCGAAGGCAATGGACGGCTCTGACCTTGGTTCTGGCTGGTTTGTCACTTTTATCCGCCTACGATTCGATGCTGGTGGTGGCCGGAGTCTTTCTGGATTCTCTGCGTTACTGGAAACAGGCGGATCGACGAGCCTGGTTGGCCCGAGGGTTTCTTTTTCTGGGGGTGGTGACCGCTGCTCTGGCGCTCGCGGATTGGTTGATCCTTGGGGGCCAATTCTTTCCGTTTTACCGGGTTTGGATTCATGTGGTCACGTACTACGAACAGATGGGTTACCGTGCTTTTTTGTGGAGCAAACTGGGCTGGACGCTGCTCTATTTCTTCGCCGTATTTCTGGTCATCCCGTTTTTGTTGGGTCTTGTTCGATCCATTCGTAGCTGGGATTGCTGGATTTTTTTTCCGGTGGTTTCCTGTCTGGTTTATGAGTTGTATGTGGTCCGAATTCCTGATGCCCAGCTTGGGATTACCTTGCGTCACTTGACGTTGATCGTGCCGTTTTGCGCTTATATGACCGTGGAGGGGTTCCGAGGGGTTTCGGGCCTTCTGACTCGAAGTCGTCCCTGGATTCGGTGGATGGCTCTGGCCGGTTTGTGTGTCGGGACGTTGCTGGTAGGGGCCGTTCAGGTTCGAGGACACTTCTACTTTTCTGGGGTAAGTGGAATGGCGTCTCTCCGGGGTCTGGTCGAAGACTCCCAGGTGTTGCCGCGCTATGTCCACGTCAGTCCTCAGCGGGTGGATGAGGTTGTGGTTACGGTTCCGGGCGAAATCGACCGGAGTGGAGAACTCTGGCAAACGATACGGGTGGATCTCGGACAAGCTTTTCGGGAGGCCGGTTTTGAGGAGTCGATCGATCGAATCGAGAACTGGGTGTTACGTGGCTATGCGTCCATACGTGGGATGAAATTAGTCTCTGAGTCCGGTGTGGAGGGTACGGATATTCCCATTCCCACCGACGAACACTGGAAGATCATGGATCCCCGGGCGGGGTCCCTTCAGGTGGAAAGCGATGAACGAGGCGACAAGACGCTTCGGGTCGAGCCCTCCGCCGATGGGGGATATTTTTGCGCGGCTCATCTCGGCTTGGATGAGTCGGTTCGGATTTCTCATCTCACTCAGGCCATCTTGATACTCGAGGTGCGAAGAGAGAGTCGATTCATCTTGCAAATGTCGGTTCGGACGGAGACGGGACGGCGACGTTTTATCGCGGTTCATTCCTCTTTGCCCTTGAATCTAGGTGAACCGGGTCGAGTGGAAATGGAATGCCGTGGCTTGATGATCCCTCTCCTCAATCAGCGCCATTTTGGATTCTACCGACCTGGGGATCTGTTCTCTCTCGCTCCATGGGTCTGCGAGGATGGGGTCTGGGGTCGGACTTTTGGAGGGGACCAGAAGCGCGCATTCGATCCTGAAGGAAAAATCCGTTTTGAGGAGACTGTCGAGAAGGGTCTTTCCGTTCAGGGGGCCTATCTCACTCCAGAGGATTCCGAAGGAGGAAGGTATGTCCTGGAGGCTCGGTTTCCTCGGACTTTGAAGAGGTTGACTCTGGCTGCATTCATGGCCCACGTTTGGCCGGGGAGCAAGATCGTTGTGGAGTTGGAGCAGCCCGGTGGTGCCTGGAAACTTCTAGGAACGGTTTCGGGGGTGGGAAAAAGGTCGGTGTGGGGGATCGATCTCCAGGAAGAGATCGCGGGGTGTCGGGCGGTGAAAATTCGCTTTGAGATTCGGGGCGGTTTCGTGGGGGGGGGCGTTTTGCGTCGCGCGCTTCCGGTCGGTTTGAAAGAGTTGTCGATAGCCTTTCGGTACCAGAAGGTCGAGTCTACAGGCGCTTCAGCGAGGGGTGCGTCGGAGAAGTGACCGTCGACATCGGCGAGCGTGACGCTTTACTACCTTACTCGCAAGTCGGCGTCCGAGGCCTTCTCCTTTCGGAGGGAATCCGTAGGAGTAGCTGTTTTTCAACTGTCCGGTCTTGGAGATTCGAGCGACCTCGTTGAGTAGTTTTGCCCGATGCAACAGGGCGGGCGAATCGACGATTCCGATCGATTGAGGAGGATGACTCAAGCTGGATCGTAGCCACTCGCTCCATGGGCCCGAACTGTGGGCGTAGGTTGCCGGGACTACGGAGAGGGATAGGGGCTGGAGAAGAGGGCGAAGACGGATCTGTTTTCCCAGGACCGGAACGGTCTGATCGAGAGGCCATTCACGAACGATATCGAGGGTCTCTTGGGCGGAAAGGTCGCCGGTTCCGAAGAGAAGGATCATTTCTCGATTCGTGAATTCGACTAGTTCCGAATCGGGTCTTTCATTAGGCCTCTTGAGCCAAGGAGTCAGGAAGGGGGCCAGCACCCAAGCAATTTCGAATCCGAGAGCGGCGCCACGGGGAATCAAATCCATGAGTTGGGATTGACCCACC
>JASMLP010000062.1 GCA_030748635.1 Planctomycetota bacterium | reverse complement strand
TGTCTCGGGATCTTCTTCTGTTGATGTGGCGGGGAGAAGGAACGATTCCAGATCACCAATCGGTAAGAGAGGGGTTCCTGGGTGACGTCGCTTGGCACGTTCGTGGCGATAGCGACTGATGGCGAAGTGGCGGACCGAAGTGAGCAGATAGGCGCGGAAGGTTCCTCCTTCCGCTTTGATCTGATGCAAACGATTGTCGGCCAGCAGATTCGTAAAGAATTCCTGGGTCAGATCTTCAGCCACGGCGGCATGATGGCCTCTTCGGCGGAGGTAGGCGTATACGGGGGACCAGTAATCGAGGATAAGTTTCTCCATCAGGCTCCGGAGAGTTTCCCCATCGGTCTGGCCGATCTGTAGGATCATCGACCAGTGGGTCGTTTTGAAGTCGGATGGATTGCTCATTTCTCTTCTGAAATAACCATATCAACCTCTTTTAAAGCGTGGGAGTGAGTTGTCGTGATCGATCGGATATTTCAAAATGATTCCAAGAATGAAGACTCCTGAATCCATCCCCCCGGTTGAAGGCAGGCCTGATCCCCCTCGGGAGGATTCTATGTTCGATTTTCTCGTCGAAAGTTCTTCCGATTTGTCGTCGGATTGTGAGGGCTCAGGAAATAGGGATTCGATGGAAATCCTGGATTTGGAATTCGATGGGTACGAGGTCGAAGGGGTCCTGTTTCGGAAAGCAGATACGACCCTTTGTCGGGCCCGAGAAGTGGCTTCTGATCGCTGGGTGCTGCTGGAGGTTCTCGATCTCTCTTCTTCGGTCGAGAGGAGGGGACGGTTTCATCACGGAACAGATGTGATGCAAACGGTTTCGGATTCGGGGATTGCAGCTCTACTCGGGCACGGGGAGGTGGAGGGGCGTCTCTTCCGGGTTCTGGAAGATTTTGAAGGGGCTCCGCTCACTCTCTATCTGACCAAACGGGAGGCGATTCCTTATCAGGCGGCTCTGGATTGTGGCCGACAAGTGGCCCTTGCTCTTGCCGCGGTTCATGAGGCCGGATTCGTGCATCGAGATGTTCAGCCGGACAACATCTGGATCGAGGTCGGTGGACGGGTTCTTCTGGCTGGTTTCGGGGCGGTTCTCGATTCGTCGGAGGAGGCTCCCGGGATGACCCTGATCGGAGAGGGGCTTGGTGATCCCAGGTTCCGATCTCCAGAACAGTATGTCGGGAAAGAAGGGTGCGTGGGGCCGGCCAGTGATCAATTCGCTCTGGGGGTTGTGCTGTACCGATTGCTCTTTGGGTGTCACCCCTTTTCGGGGTCGTCCGAGAAAAAGATGGTAGAAGCTTTGTGTCATCAAGATCTTCACTTTTCGGACATTCTGGAGCGAGAGAAAGGGGGATTGCTGCAAGAAGTCGTTGTTCCTGTTCTTCGTCGCGTGTTGGCCAAGAGGCCGGAGGAGAGATATCCCGACTGTCGAGAGTTGGCTGTCGACCTGGATGCATCAGTCCGGTGTTTCGTGAAAGATACGGTCGCCATGACCCGGATCAGTTTCTCGGTCGAGTCGGGTATGCCGGAGGATGATCTCACCAAAGAAGTGAATCCACTGGGATCGACTCGCTATCGCAATCCGGTCGAACTCGATCGAGGTGGGGCGGGAGTGGTTTTTGCGGTGACGGATCCGGATCTAGAGCGTTCCGTGGCCATCAAGATTCTTCATGGGGACGGTTCGGAGCCCATCCAGGAAAAAGAGCGTCGTTTCCTTCGGGAAGCGAAGATTACTGGCCAGTTAGAACACCCCAATATTGTTCCGGTTTATGAACTGGGACACTCCTCTGACGGGAAACCCTTCTTCGCGATGAAACGGATTGAGGGGCATTCCCTTCACAATCATATGGGAGAGCTTGGCGCGCGACTCGGCACCGAGCGGACGCGCTTGCTCGGGGTTTTTCTGAAGATTTGTGATGGGGTTTCGTTTGCTCATTCGAAACAGATCGTTCATCGAGATCTCAAACCCGCCAATATCATGCTCGGAGAATATGGTGAGGTATGGGTTGTCGACTGGGGTTTGGCCAGGTATCTGGGTGAATCTGTGGGGTTTGGATCTTCTTGCCCGGAAAGTACTTCGAATTCCTGGCGTGGAGAGGTGACGATCGAGGGAACCATCATGGGAACTCCCACCTACATGGCGCCCGAGCAGGCTCGTGGGCATACCGAGGGGGTGGATACGAGGACTGATATCTATGCGCTTGGCGTGATGCTGTATCGGATTCTCACTGGAGAACTACCTTACGAAGGAGAAAGTTCTGGGGAGGTGATCGAAAAAGTTCTGGGAGGATATTTTTTGTCGCCTTCCGAGCGGACATCCGGGTTGATGGTTCCCCGAGAACTAGATGCGGTGGTGCTCAAGGCGATGGCGTCCGATCCTGCTGATCGTTATGCAACCGTTCTGGGGCTTCAAAAAGACATTCAGGCCTATCTCGATGGACGGACTCTGGTCGCCGCTACCTACAGTCCTGGTCAGCGCGTTCTCAAGTGGGTTCGGAGGAATCGAAAGGTTTGTCTGGCCGTGATCGGGATGATGGTTGTTTTTGGCGCCTTTTTCGGTTTCGACCGATGGCGAAGTCGGGTGGTACGGCGACA
>JASMLP010000061.1 GCA_030748635.1 Planctomycetota bacterium | reverse complement strand
ACTGGAAAAGCGGTACACCGACGATCGTTCGCAAGATCACGGTACAAGCGGGTAAAGTCACGAAAGTGACGACCCAAGGCTCGTATCTGGTGTGTGATGGAACGGGTGCCGGAAGTAACGCGGCGGATTGTGAGGTGGAGTGGATCGCCTATGCCAATTCGGGGATATGGGCAACCAATTACACTTCAGGCACGCCTACAAAATATAAGCTGAATGTCCATCACTCCACCGCGGGTTACATGTGCTATAACAAATATATTTCGGCCAGCCATGATCCGAATGGGAACAAAAAACCAGGATATGTCCTTTCTCTCGTTTCTGGATCGACCTACGCGGTTTTCGTCTCAGCCGTCTTTGCTAATGGGGCTGAAGTTGCGTGCGACCCATTTACCATGGACCCCGCAGGCGGGGCCGGTACCCAATCGGCTCCGACGGGTGATTTTTCTTCTTCAACTTCTCAGGTTACGATTTCAAAGATTTTATACCAGGGGTTTACGCCATCCGATATCTACGGTCCGGTTGTACCACGCACCAGCGGGGAAGGACCTGTCACCGCGTGGGACGGTAGCGGGAGCAACGATTCCGATTACCATGACTTCATGATAAATAATAGTAAGACGGGCAATTGCCAGCTTCATAATGGCTGGAGTACGTGGTATTTATACTACACGCCGGAACTGACTCATCAGGTTGCGGCGGATGGCAAAGCAGGCGGTAGGTACAAATCAGGTAATAATTGGTACATCAAGTTTCGCGTCTACTACGAGAGTCTGGTGACCGGACTTACCGGGTATGCGGAGCACACAGTCGAGCTGGTGATGGATGGAGAAGGTGCCAGAAAAAAATTAGTGATCGACTTCAATAATCGAGATCAATCCATTTATTACAAACTGGTCGTAAAGGATGCGTCTAATGCTACGATCCTCTCACGTATTTTTCTCAAAAACGCCACGAGTTCAACGACACAAATTGTCATCCATTTGAATGTCGGATCGAACTATTCCTTTGATATCCAATCGCTGGAACACAGCGGTGCAGGGTGGGTGTACAATGGCTGGACCTTTTATTCCATCAAGTATGTTTCGATTGCTACGTGGGGACCTCAGAATTTTTACGCAGCCGAGACAAAAACGATCAATAACAACGTCGGAGCTTACGGGCAAACGGATAATAGCGATGCGACGTTCCAACAATTGCCGATGCAGATGAATCAGGCTGTTGCTAATATGGGCCAGGTTGGAAGGACCGTGACTAACAAACAATTTCTGAGGTTTCCGATAAGCTTCGGTTCACCCTCTAGTGGCGATTTCACATTAGCAACGGGTTCCACTCTGACTTTGGGTAAGGGGGCCATCAAGTTGAGTCATACGTGCTATGTGAGCGCAACTGCGCAGGTCGACCTCGTGTACTCGAACGGTTCGATGATCGGCCCAGGTACCGTCACGGGAACCACTACCGGAACGGTGAAGCAAATCCTGGGGGACAACGGACGTTGGCTGATCGCCGATTTTGGTCAGCAGCAGGCTACGGTAAACTCAACATTTTACCTTCAGGTGTCCCTGGCTACTGACACCCTGATTTTCGCCGGAGAAGGGGGCGGTAAGGGTGGGATTTACGGAGCCGGATCTTTGTCTAATGATGGTGGCAAAACGTGGGATAAAGGGGGCTCAGGAGACCGGCCCATTGTGTGGTTCAATGTGAATCATGTTGCTGGTATGGGTGGCCCGCCGAAAAAGTAGTAAGGGAGATCACCCCTCAGCTTCGGTCGAAACGATCAAAGTGCATGACGACCCGGCCCGGCGTTCTCTCGCCGGACCGGGTCTTTTTTATTCGGTTCCTTGGGAAGCGTGCGTGACAAGATTATCAATCTCATCCAACGGCAGTCTCCTGGAATCGAAGCGACACCGGACCGAGAAAGGGAGGTCTCTTCTCTTCCGGTTAGCGTTTTGTCCAAGGTCTCCTGCGTTGTTTCTCAATTATGGGTCCGGTTCTCGAGTGAACTGGGCCCAATTCATGTCGCGCACGTACCTGTTCAGAGAGAAACTTTTCAAGAATCCTCTCCGGTCGGTTCCTCTTCGTCTTCGGTCTGTATCCTTTGGAATCGAATAGGACGGAAGGTCAGAGTGAAGCCTCAAATACTCGAGCCCGAGGGCTAGCACACAGAAGCCGAGGTGGAGAAAGGATCGCGGTTTTCTCGCGGGCTCACACGGTAAGTGAAGGGACCGGTTGCTCTGCGAAACAACGTCGACAGAGAGCGCGGTACTTTTCAGCGGCTCCGACATCGATGGTGGCGGTTTCGTCCACGAAACGGTTCGATCGATTGGCGGGGTTGCCGCAAAGGACGCAGATGGCGAGGGTTTTGGTGACGTACTCGGAGATCGCCATGAGATACGGGATCGGTCCGAAAGGGCGCCCGAGATAGTCCTGGTCGAGACCCGCAACGATGACTCGCTTGCCGTCATTGGCGAGGGATTCGCAGATTTCGGGGAGGCCTTGGTCGAAGAACTGCCCTTCATCGATGGCTACGACTTCAGTATCGTCTCGGAGCAACGCGAAGATCTCGTCGGTTGAACGCACCACTTGCGCGTCGACGGAGATGGAGTTGTGGCTCACGATACGCACTTCGTCGTACCGATCATCGAGAGACGGCTTGAAGGTCTGGACCTTCTGTCGGGCAAACTCGGCTCGGCGGATACGACGGATCAACTCCTCCGTTTTTCCGCTGAACATGCTGCCGCAGATGATTTCGATCCAGCCCGTGTCGGTCGGGGCGAACATCTTGATACCTTCCTGAAAAGAGACTTCGAAGTGCCTCCATCGACTGTGGCACTATATCTGGTGGTCAGAGGGGATGACCCTACCAGGTTTGGGCATTATGTCAAGAGTTGGTAGCAGAGTCTGTCGATTCCGGTCCGGTACTGACTTCGACTCCGGCTCGGAGTTGGCGCTCTGCGTCCACCTGACCACGCGAGAGCTGGCCGATAACCTTGGAAAGACGTGTGGTGAATTCCTCGTAATCTTCCACCGCTTTTTTAATCTGACGTAGGATCTGGATGGTGTAGCGAAAGGTCCGGACGATATCTCCCTCTCCCGCGTTGGTAAATTTGCCGAGCCCCTCGAACGGGGTTCCTCGAACAAAACCGTCCGCGGCGCCACACAGTCGGAAATCGGGTTGACGTGTGAGTTCGGTCAGGCCGCACAGGCGCTCGACATCCTGGATTCTCCGGGCGGCTCGTCGGACGGCTTTCCGGTAAGGCCCAGAAGCCCGACGATAGACCGGGTTATACCATTGTCGTTTCTTGCCCTCGAAGATGAGTGAGGTGACCAGGCCGGCGATCTGGCTTTCCGCGAGTTGTTCGAAGGCCCCGGCGAAGAACAGTTCAGTGACCGGCAGTTCGAAACCACCGATGTGCAGAGCGAAGCGACCGCGGTCGGTCAGGCTGTGAGTCTCGCTGTCGAGGTAGCCGAGCATGCGCAAAACCGAAAGGCGCTGTTGCAAAATCCGGCGCTGGGACTGGATAACTCGGCGTCGCGCTTTTTTGCCGGTTCGCGCGGCCTGAAAAGTGGCGAAGCTGTTGCTGCAGGCTTCACGAATTTGATCGCCCAGTCTTTCGTAGAGGGAAAGGATGGTGGCGTAACCCAGATTGAATTGGCTCTGAATGGGCTCCACATCTCCAGTGAGAATGCCCCGAACTGTCCAGTATCCGAGGCTTTCCGAACCCAGGTTGGCGATGGCCATCCCGACCTCATCCATTCCACGGCGTCCGGCCCGTCCGGCCATCTGCTGGTATTCGATGGTGCGCAGCGGGCGCATGGAGGTGCCGTCGTACTTGACCAGACCATCGAACACCACGGTCGAGGCGGGCATGTTGATGCCCATGGCGAACGTTTCGGTGGCGAAGAGGAGTTTGACCAGGCCGCGAGTGAAGAACTGTTCGACGACCTCTTTGGCGGTTGGCAACATACCTGCATGATGAAAGCCGACTCCATGGACGAGCAGGGACCCCAGTCCCTGATCCTTGGGGGAGAGATCGATCTCGTAGCGCTGGGAGAGTTCCTTGAGCAGAGAAAGGCTGGATTCTCGCTCCTCTGGATCGAGGAGATCGCGATGACGATTGGCCCAGGCGAGGTTTTCGCAGGCCATTCTTCCGAAGCAGAAGTAGAGGCAAGGGGTCCATTCCTCCTCCACAATCTCGTCAAGGAGCGCGTGGGTCGCTTCCTGCCCACGGGCCCTGCTTTCGGAACGTTCCTGGAGCTGTTTGCGATGGAGTTTGTCGATTCTGACTACTCCGAACTCGGGACGATACACGTTGTGCGAGAGAGGGACTGGCCGATGGGTGTCGAGGATCGTGTCGACCTCGATGTTGCGAACTTTGGCGATCCATCCGGCCAGTTCATCCAGGTTGGGGATGGTCGCTGAAAGGGCCAGGATCGAAATCTCTTCCGGGGCGAAGATGATGCTCTCTTCCCATACCGTGCCGCGATCGACATCTTGTAGAAAGTGGACTTCATCGAAAACCAGGTAGTCGATATCTCGATATTGGTCCGGTTCTTCGAGAACCGAATTTCGAAAGATTTCCGTGGTCATGATCAGGATCGATGCCCGCGGGTTCAGGGTCACGTCTCCGGTCATGATCCCGACTTCGTCAGGAAACTGAACGGAGAAGTCTCGGAATTTCTGGTTGGAAAGAGCCTTGATCGGGGCGGTATAGATGACCCGCCGCCCGGCTTGAACCGCGCATTCGACCGCATATTCGGCGATCAGGGTTTTGCCTGAACCGGTTGGCGCGGAGACGATCACCGAACGGTGGTTCTGGATCGACTCGAACGCGCGAGCCTGGAAGTCGTCGAGTCGAAACCCTCGGTATTGCATCGGGGGATTATACCCTTCCTTCTTGTCGGAGGTGTTCGGCGATTTT
>JASMLP010000060.1 GCA_030748635.1 Planctomycetota bacterium | reverse complement strand
CATGACCTCACCGTCGTTCGCGACCGCATCCACAAACAGATTCGTAAAACCGTTTCCGACGGAGTCACCTCCGAAAGTGAGCTGGCCGCCGAGATGTCCGAGCTCTTCGATCTGTAGGCATAAAATAGTCCAACATTCAGTCGAAGTCGGGTCGCGCTTCTCTCCTGATCGGTCAGACCCCCGGAGTCGAGAGCCCACCCGATTTACGCGCAGACAGACCCCGCAATCGACTCCTTTCAATCGCTCTTCCGATTTGTCAACTACCCCGGAAGCCTGGTAACGTGTCCGTTTCTTCCTGACCGGCTCTTCCTTGCCGTTTCCCAACGCCCCTCTTTTCATGAACAAACCTGACCCCATCGACCTCGACTCGCTCAAGATCGACCGCAGTCGCCCCGCGCCCCGTCGGGGACGATCGAAAAGTCCCTGGACGGGTCGCTTGATCCTACTCGCGCTTCTCCTGGGCGTCGTCTGGCTCTTCGGTCGTCCTCTGCGCGATCTCGCGGACCGGATCCGACTCCCGGAAGTGGAGATCGCGACCGTTTTGCTGCGCAAGTCCTCCACCGCACCGGAAACCGGAACCTCCGCCGGCGGCTATGTCGTGGCCCGGACCCAAGCGGACCTCTCCGCCGACACCCCGGGTCGCATCGTCGAAATGACCGTCTCCGAGGGCAGTCGGATCGAACGAGGCGCCATCGTGGCCCGGATATATTCCAAGGAACTCGAAGCCAGCCTCGCCCGAGCGGAAGCCAATCTCAAACTCTCCCAAGCCACCCGGGACCGAACCGCGTCGGAGATCGAAACGACCGAAGCCGGACTCCAGATTCTCCAGGCCCGAGAGCGCGCCGCCGCGGCGAGTGTCGAGGAAGCTCGCGCCCAACTTGCCTGGGCCCAGGCCAACCACGAACGCATCGCGGAGGTTTTCAAATCCGGGGTCCAGGCCGAACAGCAACTCGACCTGGCGGTTCGGGATCTGGCCGCCAATCAGGCGCGTTTCCGATCGAGCCAGGCCTCACTCGAAGCGGCTCGAGCCTCCCTCTCTCAAGGGAAGGCCACCCTCACCGCAGCCCAAGCCACCCTCACCGAATCGATCGCGAAAATTGCGGTCAATCGCGCAGAACGCGACCGGACTCAGGCCTCGCTGGAAAAAACCGTCATCCACGCTCCGTTCACCGGAGTCGTGATCCGAAAATCCGCCGAGGTCGGCGAGATCGTCTCCCCTCGCACCTCGGTAGCCACCCTGGTCGATCTCGAAACACTCGAAGTGCAGGCCGAGGTTCCCGAAACCTATCTTTCCAGTGTCCGGGCCCGGGGCCTCGCTCTGGTTTATCTCGACGCCTGGCCCGAAACCCCTTACTCGGGATACGTCGACCGAATCTGGCCGGTGGCCAACCGCCAGAAAGCGACGGTCGAGGTCCGGGTCCGCTTCGACCAACCCGACGACAAACTCCGTCCCGAGATGGGGGTCCGAGTCGTGTTCCTCCAGAAGCCCACCCCCACGGATACCAAGAAGCCGCCCCCCAGTGCCGCCCAGGTGCTGATCCCACGAGACGCGGTCTTGACCGAGGGAGGCAACTCCTTCGTCTTTGTCTATCAGCGAGGAGTGGCCCGCAAAAGCCCGATTGAAACCGGTTCCCAGCAGGGCAACCGGATTGTGGTCAAAACCGGACTGCAAGGGGGTGAACAGATCATTCTCGACCCCCCCAACACCCTCGCCGACGGCGACCGGGTACGGGCACGAAAGGGAAGCTGATGCCATCCATGATCCATATCGACAAGGTCACCCGTCAGTACTCCCGAGGAGGAGAAACCCTGACCGTCCTGGACGAACTGGACCTCGATATCGAGGAGGGAGGGTTCTACGCCCTCATGGGTCCCTCGGGATCCGGCAAAACCACACTCCTCAACCTGATCGGGGGACTGGACCAACCCGACGGAGGTCAGGTTCTGGTCGATGGAGTCGACATTCACGATCTCGATGGCGCCGACCTCTCCGCCTGGCGATCGGAAAATGTCGGTTTTGTCTTCCAGGGCTTCAATCTCATCCCAGTCCTGACCGCCAGAGAAAATGTCACCCTCCCCCTACTCCTGACCCCCCTCTCCCGCCGCCAGCGACAGCAACACGCTCTGACCGCACTTCAACTGGTCGGTCTCTCCGATCGCAGTGAACACCGCCCGGACCAACTCTCCGGTGGACAGGAACAGCGGGTCGCGATCGCCCGGGCCGTGGTCACCGACCCCAAGGTAATCCTGGCCGACGAACCCACCGGCGACCTCGATCGCCAGTCCGCCGATTCCGTGCTCGACTTGCTGGTCCGTCTCAATCGGGAGATGAACAAGACGATCGTGATGGTGACCCACGACCCCCTCGCGGCTCAACACGCGACCCAGATCGTCCATATGGACAAAGGTAAACTGGGACAGATCGAAGCGCGGAAAACGGTCGAGGCCTGAGACCATGCCGATTCGACTCGTCTGGAAACAGCTCTGGCGACACAAGCTGCGCTTTCTCCTCACCGTGGCCTCGCTTTCGGTCGCGATTTTTCTGCTGTGCATCCTGCGCAGCCTGGTGGTGACCCTGGATGCCGGAGTGCGCGCTTCAACCACCCACCGACTCATCGTCCAGTCCGCGGTCAGCCTTTTCGTCAACCTACCGGAGGCCTACGAATCGAAGATCCGTCAGGTGGACGGCGTCGACACCTGCGCCAAGATGCAGTGGTTTGGAGGTTACTACAAGGAACAGGCCAACTTCTTCGCCCAGTTCGCCATCGACCCGGAATCCTGGCTCGCCTGCTATCCGGAAGTCGAGATCCTGGAGGGTTCGCTGAAAACCTTTCTCACTTCTCGTCAACACTGCCTCGTCGGCATTCGTACCGCAGAAAAATACGGCTTCCAGGTCGGCCAGACCGTTCCTATCACCGGCACCATCTTCCCCCGGGTCGACCAGAAACCCTGGGAATTCGTGATCGCCGGCATCTACCGAGCGACCTCTCCCAACGTGGATAACGCCAATCTACTCTTCCATTTCGACCGGCTGCGGGAAACCCTGCTCTCCAAGGAAGCCACCGGGCCCCCGGGGTCTGGAGTCTTCGTGGTCCGGTGCCGTCCCGATTCGGACCCGGTTCAGGTCATGGCTGATATCGACGCCCTCTTTGCTGGAGGGCCCCAACGCGTGCAGGCCACGCCCGAGGGTGAATTTCAGGCCCAGTTCGTCACCATGGTCGGCAATGTCCCCTTCTTCGTCTCCTCGATCGGAGGAGGTGTTCTGGCCGCCATCGTTCTCGCCGTTCTCAACACCATGCTCATGTACGGCCGAGAGCAAACCAGAGATGTCGGCATTCTCAAATCGCTTGGGTTCAACGACCGGATCGTGTTTGCGGTGCTCCTGAGCCAATCCATGATCCTGTGTCTCGCTGGCGGGGCGATCGGAATCGGTTTGGCCGTAGTCACCGCCACCCCGATGCAAAACCTTCTGGGCACCGCCTTCCCCAACTACCAGGTCAGTGAACAGGTGCTGGGAAGCGCCGTTCTCCTGACGTTTGGCATCGGCCTCTTCGCCGGTCTGATGCCCGCACTGAGTGCCAGTCGATTGAAAGTCATCGATACACTGAGACGGGGGATCTGATCCGTGCGACTCGTCCCCTGGTCCTACAACATAAAGAGCCTCCTGGTTCGTAAGAGCACAACGGCTCTCACCGTGATTTCCATCGGAGCCACCGTGGCGGTCCTCGCGGGCGTTCTCTCCCTCGAACGGGGATTCAAAACGCTTTTCACCAGCGGCGGTCGCAACGACATCATGATCTTTCTCCGCATCGGAGCGACCTCCGAGGGCGAAAGTGGCCTGAGAAGAGACCAGGTACGCGTGATCCAGAACAACCTTCCCGAAATCGCCACGGACGAATCGGGGCGCCCGCTCGCCTCGCCCGAAAGTTATCTCGCGGTTCGTCTACGCAAACTCGATGGAGGAGAAACCAATGTTCCGATTCGAGGAGTCGGCCCACGAACTTTCGATATTCACGGCGACACATTCGAAATCGTGAGTGGAAGAAATATCCGTCCCGGATCCGATGAGGTTCTGGTCGGAGAAAAGCTACCGGGCCGAATTCGCAACTGTACCATCGGCGAAGAAATTCTGATCAACACCTCCCCCTTCCAGGTAGTCGGGACGTTTCGCTGCCCCGGTCCCTACACCTCCGAAATCTGGGGCGATGTCGAACGGATGGCCGACGCTCTGCAACGCATCGCCTACCAGAGGGTCATCGCCCGCCTTCGACCCGAGGTCGATTCGAAAGTCTTCGCCGACGCGATGGCCGAACATCCCCAGGCGCCCACATTCGTCGTCAGCGAACGAGAGTATCTGGAGTCTCAAACCGCGGCTATTTCCTTTACCCTCCGATACCTGGGAATTTTTCTCGCCACGATCATGGGGATCGCCGCCGTTTTCACCTCGACCAACACCATGCTCTCGGCCCTCAGTTCCCGAACTCATGAGATCGGCATCCTGCTCTCGGTCGGCTTCCGCCCCATCCCGATCTTCATCTCGTTCCTCTTCGAAGCGATGATTCTGGGACTCCTTGGAGGGCTGGTCGGATCGCTCCTCGTGCTTCCCCTGAGCGGCATCGAGACCGGAACCACCAATTTCCAGACCTTCACCGAGGTCGCCTTCGCCTTTCGCGTCACTCCGGATGTTCTCCAGACCGCGATCCTGTTCGCCCTGGTGCTCGGTCTTCTCGGAGGCGCGCTACCGGCCTGGAAAGCCTCTCGCATGCGTCCCATCGAAGCTTTGCGACGAACGTGAACCGTCGACTACGCCCTCTTCACGGGGGGATTCTTCTGATCCTCCTGCTGATTCTGATCGTCGGTTCTTTCGGAATTCCCTGGAACCGCCTATTGGTAACGATCCAGCCTCTCTTGCAACAAGTCGAAGCCCTCGGCTTCTGGGGACCACTTCTCTTCGTGGGTATCTACATCTTGTTTTGCCTGTTTTTGGTTCCGGCCTCTCCCCTCAGCTTTCTGGGAGGATTTCTGTTCGGACTGCCCGTCGGATTTCTCACGATCACCCTCGGCAGCCTGACCGGAACAACCCTGGTTTTTTTTCTGGGACGAAAGATACTCCGCAAGCGAGTCGAATCCTGGATGTCGCGCTGGAAAGTTTTTCCTGCCCTGGACCGAGCGGTTTCTCGGGAGGGTTTTCGCCTACTCGTCCTGATCCGTCTTTCGCCGGTCCTCCCCTTCAATCTCCTCAACTACGGACTGGGATTGACCCGAATCCGACTTCGTGACTTCTTCTTCGGCTCCTGGATAGGAATGGCGCCGATCACATTTCTCTATGTATACATAGGAAGTTCGGCCAAGGACTTCACCCAGTTGAGCTCCAGGTCGTTCGGGGAGTCCCCGGTCGAACAGATTTTTTTCGCCTTCGGCCTCGTAGCGACTCTACTCCTCGTCGCTTGGGGCACCCGTCTCACTCGGAGAGCTTTAAAATCATCGCTCTCCGACAACTCCCCGGAGCCGATCTCGGGGTAGACTACCCCGGAATGAAATCGATACACCCCCCGCATATTTCGGCCCCCTGGCGCCGATTCCCGCTCCGTAACCAGCACGCCGGAGTCACGCCGGAACACCCAGCCCTCTTCAATCTGGACTGTATCGAAGGGGCCCATCGCCACCTGAAAAACGACTCGACAGACCTCATCCTCACCGACCCCCCCTACGGTATCGACGGCACCGGCCTGGAACGACTCTACAGTCGTTCACCCGATCGGATCGAAGAAGGCTACGTCGATGTCCACAGAACCGAGTATGCCCACTTCACCCGTCGCTGGATTGCGCAAGCCGAGCGAATTCTTCGTCCCGGCGGTTCGATTTATATCGTCTCCGGCTACACCCATCTGCTCGAAATCCTTCAGGCCCTTCGCGACTCCTCGCTCGAAGAGATCAACCACATCATCTGGAAGTATTCTTTCGGACTCCACACTACCCGGAAATATGTCTCTTCTCACCTCCATATCCTCTACTACAGCAAACCGGGAGGAACTCCTACCTTCAACCGGAATGCGCGATTTTCGGAAAAGGATCAAGATGCCGACGGACATTCCCATCTCTATCGAGATCTCGAAGACGTCTGGACGCTCCCAAGAGAATACAAACCCGGACGTTCTCGCAATCAGAACGAATTGCCGTGGGGTTTGCTGGCAAAGATCATTCAGTACTCCAGTCACCCCGGCGACATCGTAGCTGACCTCTTTCTCGGATCCTTTTCGACCGCGAAGGTGGCCCGCGCCATGAATCGTTCGATCGTCGGATTCGAGGTCAATCCGTCGCATTTCGAGAAGAAACGGCTCGAAGTCGAACAGATCGAACCCGGCAGTTTGCTCAAAGATCTTCCTCGCGGCCACGACGATGCCCCACGAAGAAGACGTAAGCGCTGGACCGATGAAGAACTCGATCGTCTGGTGACCCGATTCCTGGAAATCCGTTCGGGCGGCCGAAACAAGGGAGAAGCCATCCACTCCCTGACCGACGAATTCGAACGGGGCCGTTTTGCCATCCGCAACGCCCTGAAACGTCGCGGGTTATAGATCCTCGCCAGGATCCACTTCTTCGCGAGAACTCCACCGCCCGAGCGACCACCGAACCGATTTCGAGCTTCCCCCGGAAGCGAGAACCGCCGATGATGTTTTATCGGGTATCCACTTTTTTAGTCCTAAGACTCCGCGAATCACCTCCCATGCAACGCACTTCCTTTTCGCTTCTCGCGTTCACTCTGCTCGCCACACTCCCGAATCTCTTCCTGTTTGCTGACGAAGCCAGCCCTTCTCGGCAGCCGGCCCAGGTAGACCCCCGGATCCTGGCCGAGGTCCACAAAACCTTCGGGCCAGACTTCCGAGTTCATCTCACTCCACACTATCGCATCGTATACAAGGCCAGCGAATCTTTCGTATCCGACGTGGCCACCCAGCTTGAACGTACCTACGCGACCTTTCACTCCGCCTTCACCGAGGCGGGGTTTACCCTCCGCCCTTACTCCAAGCGATACGTTTGCGTCCTCTTCGGTGACTACGAAGATTTTCTCGATTATCAACGCGAAGAACGCGGTAAAGAGCCCCAGCAAAAAGGGGGAGGATACTATTCCGGGAAAACCAATCGGATCACCTTCTTCGATGAACATTCCCGGGAACATCGCAAGCGTCGCCCGATCTCCGACAAGACCAAAAACCTTTCCAAAACATCCCACGAAGCCGCTCATCAACTAGCCTTCAATACCGGAATCCAGAAGCGAGGGGTACTCCAGCCGCTGTGGTTAGGCGAAGGCCTCGCCAGCGCGTTCGAGTTCGTGAAAACGGATCAACCGTTTGGTCCAGCCACCGAAAATTTCGGTTTGCGCATGTCCCAGTTGGGGCGAATGCAACGAATGGGCAAGCTGATGCCGCTTCCTACCCTGGTCACGATTTCAGGTAAAGATCGATCCCAGGTCAACCTGGGAGTCGCCTATGCGCAAGGATCCGCTTTTTTTCGATTCCTCTTCCAGAAGCGCCCCCGGGAACTTCGTGCCTATCTCGAAATCCTTGCGAAACAGCGTCGCGGCCCCCGTAGCTCCGAATCGCTTTTACGAGAATTCGAGTCGGCCATGGGCCCGATCAAGGATCTCGAACCGGAGTGGAAGGTATTTCTCCGCCAACTGCGATCTCCCGCTCCACGCTAAGGTTTATTCCGGGATGGGGCGAAATTCGATCTGGTGATCTTCAGGAATAAGTACCAGGTGATTTTCAGGAACCGACTCCCAACCGGCATCCTCGCTGAGGCGCTCGGAGCTGACCAGCACCGTGGATTCATCGATGTCAGCCTCTAACATACGACACCTCCCCTCCTCGTAAACATACCGCTTCCCAGCATGAAGGTAGAGGCTGTTCGGTGAGACTTGGGGACGATCCGAAAAACGAGAGACGACAGCCCGAACCCCATCGGTGACCGCCAGATTGAGTTGACAGGCCCGATCGACACCCACTCTTCGAACAACCTCCACCGTATACGAAATCGTTTCCCGGAGAGCCTCCGCCATCGATTCCAGGGACTCCCCACCACTTGACGGTGCGAAACGATCCCGAAAGAGAGCAAAAAGAACCTCCGAATCCGTGGTCCCCACGATACCCTTGAACGCACGATCCGAAAGTCCGGAGAGCAATTTTCTGCGCACCTCCGAAAACCCGGGAATCGAGCCGTTATGCATGAAAAGCAAGGATTCCGACCGAAACGGATGACAGTTGGTCTCGGTCACCGGAAGCCCTGGGGAAGCGGCGCGAATATGGGCAAAAATACACGGACTCTCCGTCACTCGGGCCAGATCGATCAGGTTGGGATTGTTCCAGGCCGGAGTGATCGAGCGAAAAGTCGCCGGCACCGAATCCAAGGCAGGCACATACCATCCGACTCCAAATCCATCTCCGTTGAGCGGTTCCGAGCGTTCCTGGCTCTCGTAGCTCTGATGGATCAGAGAGTGAACCGGCAAGGTCACCAGTCGATCCAACCGAATCGTGGGACCCAGATACGCCACAAACCGACACATGATTCGTTCCTCCCCAGTAGAAGCCGAACCGTTTTCCGACCCGAAACTCCGAAAGAAAGTTAGACGTTCAACTCTTGTGACAATCGATCAGGAAGAAAACAGTTCATTCAGATCGATCTCCACCTGACTCCGACCGGTTTCCGCGAGCAACGCCGACTGCCAATCCTGAGTCGCGGCTTCGAGATCGCTCCCAGCGCAATGTACGACGGCCCGATGAAAAAGAGCTTCGGAATAGCCTTCACCCCGTTCGATAGCCCGACCGTACGAAGCCCGCGCCCCTTCCAGGTTTCCGTGGGCGTGGTAACAACACCCCAGATCGAAATGATACTGAGCCACATCGGGATTCGAAACCACCGCATCTTCGTGCTCACAGATCGCCTCTTCAAACGATCGCAGACGCGCGTGCGCTCGCCCCTTGAGATTGTAAGCGGCGGCCTTGTCAGACGCGATTTTCACCAGCACGGTACAGTCACGAATCGTTTCCTGGTAGCGTTTGTCCTGAAATCGAGCCCGAGCTCTGTTCCAGTACCCCTCCTCTTCCGCTGGCGCTTGCTGCACGGCTCGATCCAAACTATCAAACGCCCGGGTCAACTGATCCGCGTGAACCTGCGTGTCGCTCTGATGATCCGGCCTCCGTTCCAGCCCGATCAAACGACGCAAGATATGCCAGGCCGCCTGTGCATCCAAAAACCCCTTGCCCACGAGGGTCACAAAGAGCGGCTGAGATGGATCTTCCGCGTACCCACTACGAGCGGCTTTCTCGACGACCTCAATCGAACAAAGCCCATCGAGAAGGACCTGCTCTAAAAATTTTCTTTCTTGTACCTCGATGTCCATTGTTTCCTCTGCCAATGCCCAGATGAATGTACCCATTCTTCCCGAGAAGCCGCCGATTGCAAGTAGGTCGAGAGCCTCAACTGGATTTCCTGCGCCTCTTGGGGGACAATTCTCAGCCCATGACAGAACATATGGTCGAGGTCATATTACCCGACGGGAAAAGCCGCCACATCGCCAGCGACCGCCCCGTCCGCGAAACTCTCGGTGACGTACTGCCACCGGGATGTCTGGCTGTACGTATTGCCGGACGTCTCGGCGCTCTGGATGCCCCGGCCCCTACCGATGGCCCCCTCGACTTCATCGATGCGGACAGCCGGGAAGCCCTGGTCGTGCTACGAAGAACGGCTGCCCAAGCTCTTTCCCTCGCCGTTCACCGCCTCTTCGATGAGGTCGAAACCGCAAACCTCAAGGTCAGCGACGATGGATTCTGGTGCGAATTCGATCTTCCCCACACCATCAAATCGAGCGACCTCCCCATTCTCGGAGAAGAGATGGAACGGATCATCGCCGAAGACCTTCCCCTCTCCACCCAGATCCTGAATGCCCAGAACGCCGAGGTCGAATTACGCCGTCAACGTTCTCGATTCCGTATTGAACGATTGCGAGAAGAAGGCGGCGACATATTTCCTTTCGTCTCCATGGCGGAAATATTCGAACCGGCTCGGGGTCCACACCTCGACTCCACCTCCCAGATTCCAGCTTTCGCGATTCTCGAAGTCTCGGGAGCTTACTGGCGCGACGATGAGCGCCGGGACATGCTGCAACGCATCTGGGCGACCGCCTTTTTTTCAACTGAAGAACTTCAAGATTACCTGCGTCGACGCGAAGAAGCCCGAGAACGCGACCACCGAAAACTAGGACGCAAGATGGATCTCTTCCGGTTCCTTCCCGAAGCCCCCGGCACTCCCTTCTGGCTTCCTGGAGGAGTCGCTCTCCTGAACGAACTCAAAAACCTGGTTCGGGAACACCTGAACCGTACCGGTCACCAGGAGATTCAGACTCCGACCGTCTTGCCTCAGGATCTCTGGCAAAAGAGTGGCCACCTCGACCACTACCAGGACCGTATGTTTCACCTGGAAGGATCGGAAGCGACTCACTGCCTCAAACCGATGAACTGCCCCGGCGCCATCTTGCTCTACCGATCGGCTCTTCGCTCGTACCGGGACCTTCCGATCCGGCTCTCTGAATTTGGACATGTTCACCGTAACGAACGGTCCGGCGTCCTCTCGGGTCTCTTCCGAGTCCGATCTTTTACTCAGGACGATGGGCACTCTTTCGTCCTCCCCGAAGGGCTCGAAACTGAAATCCAGAGTTTTTTACACACCGTAGGAACCATCTACGGAATTCTTGGATTCGAGGAGTTCGGATGCGAACTTTCCACTCGACCTCCCCGCTCAATCGGTACCGAAGCGTCCTGGGATGAAGCGGAAGCGGCGCTCATCCGGGCCATCAAAAGTTCTGGACGCTCCTTCGAAATAGTCCGAGGAGCGGGAGCTTTTTACGGACCCAAGATCGATCTGCATCTCCGTGACTGCCTGGGACGAACCTGGCAATGTGGCACGGTGCAGATCGATTTTTCCATGCCTGAACGTTTCGACCTCACCTACGTAGACCCCGCCGGACGTCACCGGAGACCGGTGCTCATTCATCGAGCCCTCCTGGGTAGCTTCGAACGGTTTCTCGGCATTCTCCTGGAAAATACCCGAGGAGATTTGCCCGTCTGGCTCGCACCCGAACAGGTGCGTATCGTCCCGGTCTCCGAGACCCGTTTCGGGCAAGCCGCCCGGAATCTCGCCGATTTTCTCACTCGCCACGGCATTCGGGCCCGAACCCAGAAACGTCCCCAGCGAATCGGTTACGAGGTCCGTCAAGCTCAGGAAGCCAGGATCCCCTACCTCCTGGTCGTCGGTGAAACCGAGATCGAAGAAGATTCCGTATCCGTACGCATACGTGGCCATGAGCAACCGATTACGATGCCGCTCCAGGAATTCTGCTCGTTTCTACGCCAACAGATTGATAGCCGCTCATGGAGACTCGAGCCGTGAAAGCAATTGTTCTTGAAGAACCCCGGGCCGGAGCCGTCGCATACCGGACCGATGTCGAAAAGCCTCGCCCCGGTCGGGGTGAAGTCTTGATCCGGGTCTCTGCAGTCGCCATCTGCGGAACCGACCGCCATATCTACGACTGGGATCCGTCCATGCGGGACCTGATCACCCCCCCCCTGATTCCTGGCCATGAATTCTGCGGTGAGGTGGCCGAGATCGGTCCGAATTGCCCGGCACGAATCGCCGTCGGTGACTTCGTCTCCGCGGAGATGCATGTGGTCTGCGGAGTCTGCAAACAGTGCCAGACCGGACAAGGACATGTTTGCGCCAACACCCTGATCTATGGCATCCAGCGCCCCGGGGCTTTTGCCGAATTCGTGAAAGTACCCGCCACCAACATCATTCCGCTAGACCGGGATCGGATCCCGGTGCGCATCGCGGCGTTCCTGGATGCCCTGGGCAACGCGGTCCACACCGCCTTCAAAGTCGACTTTGCCGGTCGCCACGTAGCCATTACCGGCTTCGGGCCGATCGGAGCGATGGCTGCGGCCATCGCTCACCACTGCGGCGCGGGTCGGATCACGATCACCGACGTGGGAGCCTTCGCTCTGGAGCAGGCCCGCGAATGGGCCCACGAAATGGCTCGTGGAACTCGCAACTCAGGCATCCCGATCGACGTCCTGGACACCGGAAGCGACCAGCGCGAAGAATCCATCTGGCATATCCTCCAGCAAGGGGGCGCCGATGTGGTGTGGGAGATGTCCGGTGCACCCGGAGCCATCAATGACGCCCTGAGGATGACCACTGCCGGTGGCCACATCGTTCTACTGGGCCTTCCCAGAAATCGTGAAATCACGCTCGATTACTATAAAAGTGATCTGATCTTCCGTGGACTGACCCTGCACGGAATCATCGGTCGAAAAATGTACGACACCTGGTACCGGATGCTCGCGCTTCTAGGTGCCGGACTTTCGGTCGACCACGTTGTCGGTCTCGAGATTCCCCTGTCGGAATTTTCCAGGGGAATGGAGACCTTCCGGGCAGGACGCTGCATGAAAGTCGTCCTCTATCCGGACAAGGAGTAAAGGATGTACGGAAATTTTCAGGAAACCCTTCGCAACGAACTCACTTCCATTCGAGACGCTGGGCTCTACAAAGACGAGCGGATCATCTCAGGATCTCAAGGAGCCACCATCCCGGTGGGTGAGGGCGAGGTACTCAATTTTTGCGCCAATAATTACCTCGGACTTTCTAACCACCCCGAACTTCTGGAAGCAGCCCGCAAGGGACTCGACACACACGGATACGGCATGAGTTCGGTTCGTTTCATCTGCGGAACCCAGGACATACATAAAGAACTCGAAGAACGAATTTCCTCGTTTCTGGGAACCGAGGACACCATCCTCTACTCCTCCTGCTTCGATGCCAATGCGGGCCTTTTCGAAACCTTGCTCGGTCCCGAGGACGCCATCCTCTCCGATCAACTCAACCACGCCTCGATCATCGACGGAGTCCGTCTATGCAAAGCTCGTCGGTTCCGCTACCTACACGCCGACATGAAAGACCTCGAGAACAAACTTCAGGAAGCTCAGTCCGGTGGTGCCCGCACCCTGATGATCGCCACCGACGGCGTTTTCAGCATGGATGGCGACCTGGTCAAACTCGATGAAATTTGCGACCTGGCTGACCAGTACGGCGCCCTGGTAATGGTGGATGATAGCCACGCGACCGGATTCGTCGGAGCGACCGGCCGGGGGACGCCGGAGCAATTCGATGTTATAGATCGCGTCGACATCGTAACCAGCACACTGGGCAAAGCCCTGGGAGGAGCCAGCGGTGGATTCACCAGCGGTCGCGCAGAAATCGTGGAACTTCTTCGTCAGCGATCTCGTCCCTACCTCTTCTCCAACAGCCTCCCCCCGGTCATCGTGAGCGCGGCGCTCAAAGTGATCGACCTGGTCGGAGGAAGCACCCAATTACGTGATCAACTGGAAGTAAACAGCCTCTACTTCCGGGAGGAAATGACCCGCCGCGGATTCGATATCCGACCCGGGAGTCACCCGATCATTCCGATCATGCTCGGAGATGCCCGACTGGCTCAAAACATGGCCAGCGACCTACTGGAACGGGGCATTTACGTGATCGGATTCAGCTTTCCTGTCGTCCCGCGGGGAGAAGCACGCATCCGAGTCCAGATTTCAGCGGCTCACTCCCGTGAAGACCTCGATCGTGCCATTCAAGCTTTCGAGGCGGTAGGGCGAGCCCACGGGGTCATCGGGGACGATGTTGCTTGACGGCTCGTCTCCTTCTCCCCCTCTTCCCCAAACTCAGAAGGACCCTACCGGTTCTCGATCTGGGGACCTTCCCGACCCCGACCGAACCGTTTCAGCTTGACGATTCAAGATCCGAGCAAATCTGGATCAAACGGGAGGATCAAAGCAGTCCCCTTTACGGAGGGAACAAGGTTCGCAAACTCGAAGTCCTGCTCGGTTCCGCAAATCGATCCGAAAAAGACGGCGTCTACTGCATCGGAGTCACCTGCTCTAACTGGGTCGCGGCAACCAGCCTCCATGCTCGAGCGAAAAATATGGAGGTGCATCTTGCCATGACTCCCATCAAAGGAGATGCCCACAACGCCTTTGAAAATGAACAAACCAGCCTCAATCATGCATCCTCCACAATTTTCTCTCGTCATCTCACCACGCTTCTTCCTGTGGCTCTGACCCGCTGGATCCGCCTCCTCCCCTCACGTCCTCTCTGCCTTCCCTGGGGAGGGACCTCCACCGCATCCAGCCTCGGCTACGTGGGAGCAGCCTTTGAGCTCCAGCAACAGATCGAATCAAAAAAGTGCCCTCTCCCCTCCTGGATCGTTCTTCCCCTGGGCACGGGAGGAACCGCAGCAGGCCTTCTCGCCGGACTCGAGTTGACCCGATTACCGATTCGACTCCTGGGAGTTTCGATCCTAAAGAGCCCGTCCGCCTCCGCCGCGAGCGTTCGATTCCAAGCCCGACGCATTCTCCGCCGACTGGGGCGAACACCCCACCTGACGAAAAACCGCCTCGTGGTTGACCCTCACCAGATCGGTCGGGGGTATGGGTGGTCCACACCCCAGGCGCGAACAGCCGTCCTCCGAGCTCGTGAAGAAAGCGGCATCCAGCTAGAAACCACCTACTCGGGAAAAGCCCTGGCCGGCCTTCTCGCTCGTCAGGAGGCCGGCACCCTGGGTAACGACCCGATCCTGTTCTGGAACACCTTCGCCGGTCCGCACTCTTCCACACCCTCGACCTCCACACCATGAAATTCCGCATCGTTCGAAGTGAGGGAGAAAATCCCCATTCACTCTCTCAGCAACTACGACAAGAAGGATGGTCCCTTCTCGACTGGAAAGATCCTCCGGGGACCCAATACCCCCCACACCGACACTCTCACGACGAGGTCATCGTAATGATCGAAGGATCGATTCAGTTCGGTATCGACGAGAACATTCACACCCTGAACCCGGGAGATCGTCTCTTTCTCCCAGCCGGTACCGTTCACTCCGCGAACGTTCCGGTCGGACAAGAAGCGCATTTCGCGATCGGATCACCTCCCCCTGCACAGACCCCCTCCTGACCGGATAGAATGAATAAACCATGCTGAACTTTAGTACCCGAAACCGCTTGCTTCCCCTTCTCCTCTGGACCCTCCTCACCCCAGCGCCCGCAACCACAGAAGAGGTTGACCAAAGCGCCTTTTCGGTCGAGATGATCCGCGACATTTCCTATGCGCAGAAACAATCTCCCCACCCCCGCCAGCATCTGGATCTATTCATTCCCCGCAACGCCCAGAAACCGACCCCCGTGCTGGTGTTCGTCCACGGCGGGAGCTGGCGTTCAGGGAACAAGACCTTCTACTTGATGCTCGGTCGCGCCTTCGCGCGACAAGGAATCTTAACCGCGATTATCGGATATCGACTCTCACCTGAAGTGAAACACCCGGCCCACGCCCAAGATGTGGCCCAAGCGCTCAACTGGGTCTATCGCAACGCCGCCAAGCACAACGGGAATCCCCAGGAAATTTTTCTCTGCGGTCATTCAGCCGGCGGACACCTGGCCGCTCTGATCGCACTGGACGATCGATACCTTCAGGTTCACGATCTATCCCCTACAATTTTCCGAGGAGTCATCCCTATCAGCGGAGTTTATAGGATCGATTCGGGACGATGGTACGACATGGCCTTTCCTCGCCAGGGCCGCGACCAGGCTTCTCCCATGCATCATACCCGAAAAGATCGCCCACCCTTTCTGGTCCTCTGGGCCGAGGAAGAAGCCATCAACCTCGTAAAACAGGGACGCGATTTCGTGCGATCCTTGAAAAAAAGCGAGGTCCCGGTGAAGGCGATAGAAATCCCCAACCGGAATCACATAACCATTATCGTGGGAGCCGTTTTCCCTAACGACCCTCTCCACCGTGCGATCGTCTCCTTCATAAAGCGCACCGTCGCCCCCCAAAGCAGAAATCACTGATTTTCCCGTTGCCCCCGAATACGAGATAAACTCGTACCCTCGGTCTCTTGATGGAAACGCCCCGATCAGGATGAGGAAGCATTTTCCTCTCTCCTCGGCTCCACCAGGCACAAAAAAGGCGCACCCGAAGGCGCGCCTTGAAGTTTCAGATCCAGAGATCGTTCAGCGCTTTAAGAACTTCTTGGCTTCTTTGGGGATGTCCAAGGAACGAACTCCCCCGATATTGGTCAAAGTATAGACCGCCTCGGCGCGAAAAATATCCGTCGATTTGCCACCCTTGGCACCACGAGTTCCGGATTCAATGACATAACGAATCACTTTCGGGTGTGAGGTGGCTGCGTCGAACTCGATCTCGTAGTAAGCGAAACGCTTGGTCTTGTCCACACGGGACAAGATGACTGGCGCGCCTCAGCCTCCGTTGGCGCACCCTGAGTTCTGAATCGCATTGTATGTATCCTTCGTTGTCGCAGAGGAAACCGGAATGCGAATCTTGTTCTCCCCGATGGACTGGGCTCGCCGGGAATTTTTGTAAGCCTGACCCAAATGGTACTCCGGAGAGCGATAAAGTTGGGCAATCTCTCGTCCCTGCGCGGTTGCGGTGTAACGAACCCATTTCTGAGAAACGGGGCTCTTGCCGGCGCCCACCTTGGGGGAGCGAACGTAGAAAGGCGCAGGCGAATTCCCTGCCCGCAACGCGGAAATACCCCGCCACGATTGACCCTGATACGAACGGGTCGCCTTTACCTGAGATATCTGGGCCGCGCCCGGAGGACAGAAACCGATTTTCTGCACAAACTTGACATCGTATCCGGTCGCTTTATTGAGCCCCTTAAGCCCATTCTTGATCGCGTCTTTGGGGGACTTTTTGCTCACAGTCGGCTTGGCCGATTTCTGGATCACACTCTCCTCGGCTCCGAGGATTCCAGGAAAGAACAGACTCACCGAGAGCAGGGTGAAAATCGTACGTTTGATCATGATCGATATTCCTCTCCATTAATCGGGCCAACCCGTCAATTCGCCAGGTTGCACCCGTACGTAGGCCTTCAGTCTGGCAAAAGTCGTGCCTCTTGCGCAAGTCCTTACCTGACAAAGAATCCGTTCCGGCTGGGTGTCCAAATTCTGTACACCCATTAGATCACATTGGCAACTTCGTTTCCAGACCCATTCAGGACCGGAAAAAAGGGGTCATGCGAGGAATCCGTCACCCGACCCGATCTCCTTTCAAAATAGATCCAGGCAACCCAGCGCCCAGCATTCCCCCCTCACTTTCACCCGGCAACACGAGAAAACCCCAAACCGTTAGCCATGGACTTCCCAACGAGCAAGTTCCGTGCGAACTTTCTGCGATGAACTCGATCTCGGCCCCTTCAGATTCCCCGGTCCCTTGAAGAAAAGCTCGCCAGAACAAAAGTCCCACAGTTGCCGTTTTTTCATCCGCATGCTAGCCTCAGGGAACTCTTCAAAAACCTGTTGACGGAATCCCCGAATGAGCGAAACCTCTTACAACCCCAGTCTCCTCATCGCCCA